>NZ_MOME01000029.1:0-105559 GCF_001983005.1 Protofrankia sp. BMG5.30
ACGCCCACAGAAATATGGTCGGTCAGGCGGCCTGCCGCCGAAGACTCGTCTGCCGAATTCACAATCCATTCTATCGTGGTGGTCCGCGCATGGAAGTATGACGCACCGCCCGAGTGCATACGCCAAAAACCGCACTGAAACGATCAAGCAGATATTGATCTTGTCGGCGCCCGTTCTTATCTTAGCGGCATTGGTCCTTACCACCGAGGTAGTAGTCGTACATCCGGGTTGGCGTGGGCCGGTCGGAGCGAATATCTACGTCCGGCCCCCAGCTGCCGTCCGACGCGGGGGCGCCCGATGCAAAGGTCGAATGCGCCATCACTTTGACATCCTACGGTATTTCTCACCATGTGTTCGTCGAATCGACTCGACCGGGACTGTCGTGACGGCCCGCCGGCGGTTACTCCTGGTCGCTCTTTCTGGCGACGCCCGCGAACGACCATTCGGTGCGTATGGTGTCCTCGTCCGCGTTACGAGTTGGTCGGTTCGACGTCGTCGCCGCGAGCGTGCTGGGACGGGACGGCCGGCGGGCCGCCGTGGGCAATGCTGACCGGGGGTTCGATGAGGAATGGCTCCACCTGGCGGTCCACGGGGGTGAACCAGGGTGCGCCCGACGCCGCGTGCGGGGTGAAACGCCAGCGTTTCGGCACCCTGCGGATCCCGACCGGGTAGATGGTCAGCGATCCGTCCGGGCCGATATGCAGCCGCAGGAGGTTCTTGTAGTCGGCGATCCCCTGCGCGGCGAACAGCTCATTGGTGTTCAGGCCCGCGAACCGGTCGGCGAGCCAGAGATAGCCGGCGAGCAGTTCGATGGCGGCGAGCCCGCCGAGCACGGTCACCAGCGGCAGCACACCGGCCAGCAACCAGGTGTTCGGCAACGGGTCGACCACCGTCACCACGGCAGCCAGCAGGGCGACCGCCAGCAGGAGCTGGGCCAGCCCGTGCGCGGCTCCGACCGCCAGCCCCCGGGCCGTCCGGCCGCTCTTGGTCAGGGCCACCCCGACGCCCAGGACACCCAGGCTCAGCGCCAGCCCTGGCACGTTGTCGACCAGGCCGGCGAACAGGTCGCCGGTGCCGGCATCGCGCAGCCCGTCGGCGATGGCGTCGAGGCGTCCGGTGGCCCTTGGCCTGCCCGCGCTGGCGGTGGCGCCGATCACCAGCGCCAGCAGCAGGTGGATACCACCGAGCAGGCCCGCCAGCCCCGGCGCGAACGCCGGCAGGCGGACGATGCCGGCGGCCAGTCGGCGAGAGGTGCGCGCGTCCGGGAAACTCGTCTCGAGCTGGTAGTGCGCCGGCGGGTCGGTCCTGCTCGGCGCCCGCGACGCCGGTGACGGCAGCACCAGATGCTGTGGCAGGTGGTGGGTGGCGGACAGATAGGCTCCGCCACCGCCGGCGGTGAACTTCTGCGTGTCACCGTCGACCTGGCGGTAGCGCGCATAGTGGTGCAGGTCACCGGCGAGAGAGACCCGTACCTGCGCACCGGCCTTGCGGATCACGGTGCGTTCGAAGTAGTCGAGGACGGCGAACGCCTCGGCGTTGCCCTCGCCCGTGCTGACCCAGCTCGGTTTCGCCGAGCACAGGATCACCGCGTCGCCGGGCCGCATCTGCTCGGCGACGTCGAGGAAGTACCGGCGCTGCGGGTCGTCGATGTAGGAGTCGAACTGGATGTCGATGCCGAGCAGCCACCACCGGTGCGGCAGTTTCACCGCGAAGTAACTGCGGGTCTGCTCGGTACGCCAGCCGCCGATGGTGGAGCGCTGGCAGAACACCCGCGTGAAGGCGGTGAGCCCGTCGTACCAGTCGTGGTTGCCGGGAACGACGAACAGCTTCGGCTGGGCCGACCGGGCCGACCGGGCCGACTGGGCCGGCTGCCCGTCGGGCCCGGGCGGCGCGATGGGCGACGCCGCGGCGGGCGGTGCCACGGTGGGCAGCGCCGCCCGGTAGGGGCCGATCAGTTTGTTCTCGTAGCCGGTGATGCTCGGCGTCGGATAGCACTGGTCGCCGCCCATCACCAGCAGCTGGCCCCGCGGGGTCGGTGAAGCGGCCAGCTGCAGGCCTGGCGCGGCGAGCAGCGAGGCCACCGTGTACGTCGAGTCGAAGCCGTCGCCGAGGTCGCTGACATAGTCGAACCACAGCTCGTCCTGGTCCGACAGGTCGGTCGCGGGGGTGGCCGGCAGCGCGGCCATCGCCTCCCGCTTGTCGGCGTAGGAGCCGAGCACCTCGCTGATACCGACACGGACGGCGGTGCCGAGTAGCAGGGTGGGTGACAGCCAGCGGGACATCGACGCCCGTACGAAACCGAGCGCCTGCTCGCCGTCGTCGGCGGGCCTGGGCGGGGTACCGGACATCAGATCCCGCCATCCTGGCCGTCCCGCGGGTCGTCTCCGTCCCACGCGTCCTTCTCGTCCGTGTCCTCCTCGTCGTCCCCGCGTCCGAGGGAACGGCCGTAGACCTCCCAGAGATCGCCGAGGAACAGCCGGCCGAACTTCACCAGGCCCGCCGTGCCCCCGGCCGGACCGGACGTCCGGAACGTCGTGAGCTGCCACAGGAAGTCGGGGATGTGGATGGTGACGATGCCGGCGCCGACGATCCGGGCGGTGGATTCGCCGGCGGCGTCCACATGGCCGGCGAAAATGCGGGTGTAGAGCGTCGAGGTGTCCCGCCACAGGTCGAATCCGGGATCGTCGTGGACATCCTTGAACCCGCTGAGCGTCAGCGGGTGCCCGGCCGCGTCGCTGAACGGCAGCCGGTAGAGCATCCGCCGGTGCCCGGGGGTGTCGCCGACGAAGAGGTTGAAGACACCGTTGCCCACCGGGCGTTTGCCGCCCAATACGTCGCAGCGGACGTATCCGCTGGCGGTGGCCTCCCGCAGCCGGTCGGTGGCGAAGGCGTCCACGTTCTCGGTGTGGATGGTCAGGCGGAAGGACAGCGCGGTCCCGTCCTCCCTGCCCTGGTCGTATCCGCGTTGGGGATCGGTTTCGTCGAGGGTGAGGAAACCCTTCATCTTCTCGGTGAACCGCAGGCTGGTGGGAGGGGTCATGGCTGTGTCTCCAGGACGGGGCCGGCATCCACGGCATGTTCGGCGAGCCGGTCGGCGAAGGCTGCGATGGTCAGCGACGGGTTCGCCCCGACCGGTCCGGGCAGGGCGGCGCCGTCGGCGACGTACAGGCCGGGGTGGTTGAACACCTCGCCCCATTCGTCGATGACGCCGGTGGCGATGTCGGTGCCCATGGAGGCGCCGCCGAGAGGATGCACGGTGATGACCCGGGACAGYAGGGTCAGCGGATTCCGGTGGTATTTGCCGCCCATTTCCTCGGCTAGGTCCTCCATAAGCCTGTCCAGGCGTTCAAAGTACGGCTGGCTGTCCGCCGGATAGTTCTCGATCTGCAGATAGTCGTCGCGTACCGAAATTTTTCCGGTGGGAATGTCGCGCCCCATACCCAGCAGGGGCATCGCGCCGGCGGACGCCTCTCCCGGGCCGAGCAGCCGGCCGACCAGCGCGCCGATCTGGCGGGACGGGCCGCCGGTGAGACGGGAACGGATCAGCTCGTAGACGGTGCGGACGATCCGGGACGCCTCGTTGTCCAGATTGGCCGCCTCGACGAGCCATTCGGCGAAACCGGGGTAGCCGGCGTCCTCGATGTAGCAGCCGCGCTCGGCGCCGGGGCCGCCGCGGCCGCCGGCGTGGCCGCCGTGGCTGTCGACGGCGTCGGGGACGCGGACGGCGGTCGTGATGACCGGGGCGTGCGCGCTGCCCAGGGCCGGGCCTGGCACCCCGCTGACGAAGCCGAGCAGGTCGCCGTTGCCGCTGAAGCGTCGCCCGAGCATCCGGGAGATGCCGGGTAACGCGGCGCGGTTGCGAAGCAGCAGGTAGGTGGTGCCGAGCGTGCCGGCGGCAAGGACGAGACGATCACAGGTGATCGTCCGCTGGGGGAGCGCGGAGGTGGCGACGACATCGCCGGGGGTGTGTACCACGTATCCGACGGTGTACCCGCCGCCGTCCCCTGGGGTGATCGAACGGGCCTCGTGGTGGACGCGCAGGTCCGCGCCGTGGTGTACCGCGGCCGAAAGATAGGTGTGGTCCAGGGTGTTCTTGCTGCCGTAGTTGCAGCCGAGGTCGCACTCGCCGCACAGCACACAGGTGATCCGCGGCCGACCGTGGATGTTGCCGTAGGCCGGCTCACCGATGGGTGCCCCCGGTACCGGCGCGTCGCCGCCGACACCGAACGTGACCGCCAACGGCGGCTGCTCGGCGGTGTATCCGAGCCGTTCACCGGCCTGCTCCAGCACCTCGGTGCGGCGGGAGACCTGATAGCGCGGCTGCCCCTTGGGGAAGCGCTGCACACCTATCGTCTTTTCGACGGCCGCGTAGTGCGGTTCCAGGTCGGCTCGGCTGATCGGCCAGCTCTCGTAGCCCTCGCCGGCGGGCGCGTCGCGGACGAACCACTTCTCGTCCTTGCGGAGCATGACGTTGGCATAGATGAGCGAGCCGCCACCCAGCCCGCTGGAGACGACCGCCTCGAAGTCGGCGAAGGACCAGACGTCGAAAAGGCCGTGCCGGCCCTGGCTCGGGTCCCAGAAGTTCGCCGCGATCTCGGTCGGCGAGCGGGCGAACGACCCCGGTGGATACGCCTTCCCCCGCTCAAGCAGGACAACGCTGTGGCCCGCCTCGGCGAAACGGTAGGCGGTCACCGCCCCACCGAATCCCGAACCGACAACCACGACGTCCGCGTGCTCGCTCCTGCCCACCTGTCCCCCAGGCCCGCCCGCGGCTCGCCGACTGGAAACACCCCACTCACGGGCGTGACGAGTGAACCACGCCCAGCCGCAACCAAAACAGGGCGGGTCGCTGTCCACAGTCCGACACCGGTCCCCGCGACGCGTGGCCTGGCTTCATCAACCCACTCCTGACCTGCCCTGGGTCCGGGTGCACGCTTCGGACCGCGGCGGTGGTTGTTTCCGGCGTCGGCTACCGGTGTGTTCGTGGACGGGTGTCGCCGTCGCGCCCGCGAAAAGTTGGGAACCGGCGCGGGATCAGGCCCGCACCGGATGGCTGGCCGCTCTCGGGTGCTCGTCCGGGCCGGTGATGACGGCCAGGACGGTGCTGCCGGGGGTTATCGTGCCGCGGCGGGTCAGCTCGAGCAGGCCGTACATCATTTTCGCGACGTACACCGGCTCGAGGGCGATGCTGTGGCGTTCGGCGAAGTCGTCGATGAACCGCTGGAGATCCGGTGGGCGGCGCGCGAAACCGCCGAAGTGGAAATCGCATTCGATCCGCCAGTTGTCGGTGGCGTGGCCGAAAGTGGCACGTTGGAGGTCACCGACGACGTCCTGGAGGAACCGGCCGCCTTTGAGCGCGGAGAATCCGATGGCCCGCTGGCCGGGGCGCAGGCTCGCCGCGATACCGGCCAGGGTGCCGCCCGAGCCGCAGCCGCAGGCGGCGATGTCGAAGGGTGACTCGACCTCGTCCAGGATCTCGGCCAGGATTTCGGCGCAGCCGCGGACACCGGCCGGGTTGCTGCCGCCTTCCGGCAGCAGGAAGAAGTCACCGAAACGCGCCCGCAGGTCGGCGAGCACGTCCGGTTCGTGTTTCCGGCGGTACGTCGACCTGTCCAGGTAGGTCAGCCGCATGCCGTGGGCGGCGGCGGCCGACAGCGACCAGTTCAGCGGCAGGTGTTCCTCGCCGCGGATCACGCCGATGGTGGTGAAACCGAAAAGCGCCCCGGCGGCGGCCGTCGCCCGGACATGATTGGAGAACGCCCCGCCGAAAGTCAGGATCGTCGATTTCCCGGACGCCGCCGCGTCCACCAGATTGTATTTCAGCTTGCGCCACTTGTTGCCCGGTAGCACGGGGCTGACGAGGTCGTCACGCTTGAGCAGCACCCGGACCCCGTGCCGGGCGAACCGCTCGTCATCCAGCTCCTCGACCGGCGAGGGAAGCCGCACCACCCCCGGACGCAGGGCTATTGGTGACAGGGTCTCAGAGTGCAGGGCTTCGAGGCGTGGAATTCGAGAGTGCTCGGCCTCCGGGTCCGGAGCCTCCGGACCCGGAGACTGCATGTTCATGTCGACGCTCCCTGCGAACGTCGTGACCGCCATGTGGCGTGCAGGGCGGCGGTGATGYCGGCGGTGGACAGGATGACGAGTGAAACGGTCGGGACCCAGTTGCCGAAGCGATCGTAGAGAGTCTGTCTGGCCGCGAGCGGTATGTCGGCGCGGTAGGGGCCGCGTTCGTGGGTGTCGAGACGGACGAGTTCGCGGCCGGACGCGTCGAAGACGGCGGAGACACCGGTGAGCGTGGCGTGCACCACCGGGCGTCCCGACTCGACGGCGCGCAGCGCGGCGAGGCTCGCGTGCTGCGCGGGCGCCCAACTGCCCTGGAAGGTCGACGTCGCCGACTGCACGATGATCACTTCTGCGCCCATCCGGGCAAGCCGGCGTCCCAGGTCGGGAAAGGCCGACTCGAAACAGATCAACGTCCCGAAGCGCACGCCCGCCGCCTGCATGACGGTGAGCTGATGACCCGTCCGGCGGTTCTCCGCGGCCGCGTCGGTCACCGATGACATCCAGCCGAATACTGACCGCAGCGGGATGTACTCGCCGAACGGCACCAGGCGCATCTTGTCGTAGCGGCCGCGCGGTCCGTCCAGGCCGATGAGGACCGCTGTCTTGTAGATCCCGTCACCAGGCGCCTCCGACCGCTCTCGTGGGCCTGGCGAACCAGGTGGACGTGCCCGCTCCGGGCCGCCGCCGTCGCGGGTCGGCCCTTCGGCGGAGCCCGGTGAACCCGGTGAGGCCGGTGAGGCCGGTGAGGTCGGTGAGGTCGGTGAGGTCGGTGAACCATGTGCACCCGACAGATCGTTCGGTGTGCCGAGGGTTCCGGTTCGGCGGGCGTCGGTGTTGACCAGGATGTCGGCGCCGACCGCGCGGGCCGCCGCCTCGATCCGGGCCAGGTGGGCGGGATCGTCGGCGAGGTCGAAGCCGACGCTGCTCTCACCCCAGACGACCAGGTCGACACCGCTGCCCGCGAGACGCCGGGTGGCGGCTTCGCTCGCGGCGAACCGGGGTTCCACGGCGTGGACGACGCCCGGCTGGGCGCCGCCGAGACGCAGCGTCCCGGTTGCCGGGGGAGTGGGCCTCAGTACCGCCGCGCCGCTGACGGCGAGGGTGACGACGCCGACCGCCGCCAGGCCCGCGATGATCCGTCTGCCGGCCGGCGCGCCTGGGATCCCGACCGCGGCCAGCGCCAGCCCGACGGCGGCCAGCACGAAGCTGAGCAGCCACACTCCGCCGAGCGAGGCGAGCGCCAGCACCGGCCGGCTGTTCCACTGGCTTGCGCCCAGCAGTGCCCACGGGCCGCCGAGCCCCTGCCATGATCGGAGAAATTCGCCGGCCACCCAGGCCGACGGCACGACCAGCAGCGCCCACGCGAGCCTGCGGGCTGACGGAGACTCGCGCAGCGCCGCCCACACCGTCACACCCCACAGCGTCCAGGTTGCGCCCAGTATCGCGGCGAGTACGAGCAGGAACGGTCCGGTGTTCGGAGCCAGCCAGTAACAGGCCGCCAGGAAGAATCCGGTGCCGCCCCACCAGGCCCGTACGGCCGCCTCCCGCCTGGTCGACGCGGTGCGGACGACCAGCATGAGCGGTACGAGCCCGACGAAGCCGAGTACCCATATCCCTGGTGCAGGGAAGGCGAACGCCGGGATCGCTCCCGCCAGCCCGGCGAGCCCGCGGGCCGGCAGCCGGCGACCGGTTGTCCCGCCCGGGCGCTTCCCGCCGTCCATGTTGCGATGCTGCGACCACTTCGAGCACCCGCGCAAAGCAGCGCAGCATGTGGGCCGGTTGTGTTGATCAGCTCAGGCGGAGGGTGTCAGGCGGGGGGTGAGCTTGTCGAGGACGCCGTTGTACAGCTTGCGGATACCGATCGGTGCGAAGGTCCGTTCGAAGAATCCACCGACGCCGCTCGCGCCGGCCCAGCTCGTCTCCACCGACACCCGGGTCGTGCCCGAGCTGACCGGCTGCACCGTCCACACGGTCCGCAGGGTGGAGTTCTGGTCGGCTTCGACCAGGGTGCGGTCGGGCTCGGGCGCGGAGACGACCGCCTCGACGGTGCGGACGCGGCTGCGGGTCGCGTGCAGCTTGTAGCGGATCCGGGTGCCGGCGCCGGTGCCGCCCTCCAGCACCTCGTAGTCCGTGATCGTTTCTGGCCAGGTTTCGGCCCGGATGCCCTTGTAGTCGCCGAGCGCTTCGATGACGGCGGTGGGCTCGGCCGTCACGACCCGGGCCACGGTCACCTTGATCTCTGCCATCCGATCTCCATTCATGGTCGTAAACAGCGCGGACAGCCGGCCTCGGTCTTGTCCTGGCTCAGGCCGCCTCCGACGGACGTCCGATCGTGCGGACGGCGCCGAGACGGCCACCCGTAACCACCAACATCCATCGGAGACGGCCTACCCGCGTCCCGCCAGGCACATTCGGCGTTATGGCCCCGCGACGTTAAGACATTGCGACGTTATGGCATCGTGGTGCCAGGACGTCGCGGTGTCAGGGTGTGTCGAGCAGCCACAGATCCACACCGTCGACGTGGCGGCCAGTGCCGCCGGCCAACTCGGTCAGCAGTTTCACCAGTTCGTCGCGATGGTCGCTCGGGCCGAGGATGACCGCGTCGAGGTCGAAGCGGTCGAAGGTGGCCCGCAGCCCGGGCTGCCGCAGCGCGTCGTCAGCGGTGCTGGCGCCGGTCGCGACCGCGATGAGGGCCGAGTTGAGCGGGTCCGGCTCCGGGTGGAAGCTGGAACGTCCGTTACGGTCGGGAACCGTACAGTAGCAACCGGGTATGGCGAATCGGAATTTCGCCTGAGCCTGCCAGAGCATCGCCACGTTCTGCTGCGGATACGGGTAGGGCACGACGAGCGCGGTCGATCCCTCCGGCAGGGCGTTGCTCACCTGCGAGCCGGTGAAGAACGCGGGGGTGGCCGGCGAGAAGGCGAGCAGGGACGCCGGCACCAGCGGCACCAGGGCGGCGACGGACACACCGACGGTGACAGCGCGGATACGAGGTGGCTGTGCCTGGTCCAGCCATATGGCGATCATGATGCTGGCCGCGAGCGCGACGTAGAGCGACAGCCGGGACGGCAGCGCGTTGTGCAGCACCGGCCCCAGCTCCAACACGCGCCACGGCAGTGGGATACCCGTGTTGTGCCCGCCGACATGCAGATGCGGGCCGAGCGAGAGGACCGCGGCGGCAACCGCCAACGGCGCGCACAGGGCCACCAGCCGGTTGTGCCGCAACCGCACCGCGATGAACAGCAGCAGAGCCAGCAGGGGCAGGCCGAGATAGCCGCTGACCTCCACCGCGTTGCCGGTGAACGTCAGGCTCTCCCGGACGGCGAAGTCCGGCCCGAACGCCTGCAGGGGTGTGGGTGTGACGAACGTAAGCAGGTCGGAGACGGCGACGTCCGGCGGCTGGATCGAGCCGTGCACCCGTTGCGGGCCGAAGAACTGGGTGGCCAGCGGCCAGGCCAGCGCCGCCGTGGCGACACCGGTGCAGATGGCGAGCCCGCGGATGGCCGCGCCCGCGCGGGCGCGGACCTGGTCGCGGTACTGCAGGCACAGGATGGCGATGGCGATGACGGCGACCACCGCCGAGGTCGCCAGCACCTCCTCGCTGATCAGCGCCTGGGCGGCCACGGCCACCCCGAGCAGGACGCCTGTCCGCCGGATGTTGCGCTGCCGGACGAACAGGTCGTCCATGAGCAGCAGCAGGATCGGCGGGAAGGGCACGAACGACAGGTGCAGGTGCCCGTAGGAAGCGCCGATCAGGTACGGGCCGAAGCCGTAGAGCAGCCCGGCGACGGCGGCGGGCAGCGCGGCCGTCCAGCGGCGCACCGCCAGGAACATCGCCCAGCCCGACAGTGCCGGCGCCAGCGTCGTGAGCACGTGGAAGGTCACCAGCGGGCCGGCGAGCATCGTGATCGGCGCGGCCAGCACGCCGAGCAGCGGCACGCCGGTGCTCCACATGATGTTGACGCCGTCCGGCACGTTCAGGAACTGCGTGACAAAGGGGTTCAGCCCGTGCGTGAGCGCGTACGGCGTCCACCCCAGGTACCAGGAGAACAACACGGCGTCACCGCCGCCGTAGACCGTCCCGCCCAGATCGGTCCAGCCGTCGCGGAAGAGCAGCACGGACAACCCGCAGAACGCGACGAGGACGGTCAGCGCGGCCGGCCACCGCCGTGACCGCGTCGGGCGCGCCCGCGGCGGCAGCGATCCCGGCCCCGGGCCGCGGGGCTCGACATCGCGCGGCCCCGGATCCAGCCCCGGGGTCGGCGTCGAGCCGGCGCCGCCGCGGGCGGACCGGACGCCGGCGCCGATGTCGGTGGTGGTCACGGGCATCTCCTCGAGTCGATGCGAGCGATCCAGGTGGACGTCCCGTAACGCATCGGACCGGCAGGAGCTTACGTCACTGCTGATACAGCGGATACGGCGGATCTGTTACCGAAAAACGATAACTTGTGTGGTAATGGGATGTTTGATTGCGCTACATCCCACCGCTCGGCGTGTCGCCCGCGCGGGCCGGGCATCTGGYCGGCGCGACCGCTCAGCCGGCCCGACCGCCTGGCCTGCGCGGCCACTCGACAAACACGACAGGTCCGGCCAGGGCTGACGGGGCTGGTCGTCCGGCCGGTGTGATCACCTGACCGGTATCGTCACCCGACCGGTGCGGCCACCTGGTCGGTGAGGTCGGTCCGGGCATCGGCCCGCAGCCGTACCAGACCCGCGAGCAGGCGCAGCTCGTCCACTGTCCGGGGAGCGGCGTCCAGCAGCGCTGGTGACATCACCAGGACCGCGAGCACCTGCGCCCGGGAGAGCGCGACGTTCATCCGGTTGCGTGAGAGCAGGAAGTCCAGCCCGCGCGGGGCGTCGGCCGCGCTGGACGTCGTCAGCGACATGATCGCCACCGGCGCTTCCTGCCCCTGGAAGCGGTCCACCGTGGCGACCCGGATCCCGTGGATGCCGGCCTTGCCCAGCGCGTGCTCGATCGCGCGTACCTGCCGGTTGTACGGGGCGACCACCAGCACGTCGTCGGCGCGCAGGACGCGCTCGGCCGCGCCGTCGACGAAGCGCCGGCCGAGGATGCCCGTGAGCAGGTCACGGACGGCGTCCACCTCCGGATCGGACCGGGTGGTGTTGCCATGGTGGACCACGTCGTGCAGGTACAGGCCGGCTGCCACACCGTCGACGCGGCGGCCGGCGGCGACCGGGTGCGCGCGCAGGCGTCCCTGGTAGGCCAGCGCCGACACCGGCGCGCACACCTGTGGGTGCATCCGCCGGGTCAGGTCCAGGAAGTAGCCGAACTCGGCCGGGATGATCTCTTCTTCGCCGAGCAGGTGGGACAGGGCGGAGGCGTCCGCGCCGTCCGGGTGGATGCCCGCGACGACCTGTGGGAGCTGCTGCGGGTCGCCGAGCAGCACGAGGTTGCGCGCGGCGCCGGCCACGGCCAGGGTGTCGGCGAGCGCGAACTGCCCCGCCTCATCGATGATCATCACGTCGAACGGTTCCGCGCGCRGCGTCGGGTTGGCGAACGCCCAGGCGGTGTCGCCGACGAGGTGCCCGTCCGGGTGCGCGGCCCGCCAGGACGCCAGCACCCGGATGTCGCGCGGGGTGTCCCACGGCGTGTCCGGGTCGGGTTTCCGGCCGGATCGCAGTTTCTTCGCCGCGGCGACACCCCGGCTGGCGGTCGCCGCACCGTCCGCGGACACCGGATCGTCCGTGGTTACCACGGCGGCGGGGCCGATCGCGGCGAGCATGGTGTTCTCGATCGCCTTGTGGCTGGTCGAGCACACTCCGACGGTGTGCCCCGCCCCGACCAGGTGGCGGATCAGCCTGCCGGCCAGGTAGGTCTTGCCGGCACCCGGCGGCCCCTGGACCGCGAGGTAGGAGTTGTCCAGGGCGTCGACGGCGGCGAGCACGGTGGCGATCAGATCCCCGCCGTGCTCGGCCGGATCCGGCAGTCCGGCACGCCCGGCGGGCCGGCCGACCAGCCGCGGCGGGCGCCGGCGCAGCAGGTCCATGGCAGCTCCGTCCGGCAGCTTCGGTCCGTCCGGCAGCTTCGGTCCGTCCGGCGGCTCCGGCTCGGCCTGCCGCGGGGCGGGCACCGGATGCGGGGCGGGCAGGACGGCGGCCACCGTCTGGGCGAGTTCGGCGATCGCGGCCGGTTTGGGCTCCGGGCGCACTGGTGGGCCGGGCAGCACCGCCAGYGGTGGCTCGGCGCTGTTGTCCTCCGGTGCCGCGATCTCCCGGACGAGCAGCCGGTCGGGCTCGCTCCGTTCGATCTCGGCATCACGGGTGCGGACGGCGACGTCATCGTCACTGAAAGTCCCGGCAGTGCCACCGTCACCGACGGTGTCCGGGTAGAGCAGCCGGACCCGCTCGCCGGTGGTGAACGGATGGGTACGGTCGGGATCGAGCGAGGCGAGCAGGCCGCGCCGGGCCTTCTTCTGCCGTCCGGTGGGGGCGCTCCAGCCCTCGACGACGGTCCACTCCAGCGGGACGGCGCAGCCGTCGTCGGCCTCCAACGCGGCCCGGTCGGCGGTGAGCCAGGCGAAGAACTCCCACCAGGCGGGCTTGTTCTCCCGCCGGTGGTAGCCGACGGCAGCCGCCAGCAGGGCCTGTGCCCGCTCGTCGTCGCTCCAGGTCGCCGGGTCCTCGGGCAGACCGGCGACCAGGGCGTCGACGGTCGCGTCGGTGGGATCCGGCAGCGTGTCGGCGGTCGTCTCCCCGGCGTCCGCCGTCGGCGCGGGCATGATCCCTTCGGCCGCGCGCAGGTCGAGCAGCCAGCGGTGCAGACGGTGGGTGGACACGCAGTCGACCCGGTTGTACTCGGCGATCTCGTCGAGGATGTGCTCGGCGGCCACCTGCTCGCCGGCCGCGCGGTGGGCCAGGACGTTCTCGTAGGCGACGATGCTGTCGACGGCGGTCTTGACCTCGGCGCCGCGCGCCCCCGGCAGGTACAGCGGCTCCAGATACTTGATCGAGTACGAGCGTTGGGAGATCTTCAGGCTGCGTCGGACGACCGTGTACAGGTCCACCAGCCGGTGCCCGGCGAGCAGGGCGTCCACCTGCCGTTCGCGGGTGCCGTGTCTGGCCGCGAGCCGTTTGAGCGCATTCGGCTCGTACGGTGCGTAGTGGTATATGTGCGCTCGGGGATGGTCCGCGAGTCGGCGCAACACCCAGTCGACGAACCGCTCGAACGTACGCTTCTCCTCGGCGCGGTCGTGCGCCCAGAACGGGTGGAAGACCTCCACGGCGTCGGTGGTGAAGCCCGCCGCCGGGCCGTGGCCGGGGCGGCCCGTGTCGTCGCCGCTGTCGGCGGCTGTGCCGACGGCATCTGTACCGACAGCATCTGTGTCGACAGCGGTTGTGTCGACGGCGGTTGTGTCGAGGGTGACGGCACCGAAGAGGTACTCCAGACCGGCGTTGTCCAGCGCGTACGGATCCCCTTCCATGTCGAAGTAGATGTCGCCGGGATCCGGCGTGGGCAGGGACGCGAGCCCGTCCGGCGCGACCACCCGGACGGTCACGGTGCCGGTCCGGTCGTCGTCGGTGCGGGTCGCGTCCTGGATGATCTGTAGCTGCGCCTGTAGCCGCAGCCCGGCGAACGTCGCCGCCGCCATCGAGGCGGGACGCCGTTCGTCGTCCGCGGCGGCAAGGTCCTCGACCGAGGTGATACCGGCGGCCCGCAGCTTGCGCCGCTGGTCCGTGCGCAGGCCGGCGACCAGCGACAGGTCGCGGGCGGCCTCCCGGCCCCGCTCGCAGTGGGCGGTGAACGCGCAGGCCCCGCAGGCGGGCCGGGGATCGCCCCAGGACGGCCGGGGGGCCGCGGGCGGGCGCGCGAGCTGCGCGGCCAGCCTGCCCCGGGCGTGGTCGACCATGGGTGCGACGTCCTCGACCCGCAGCGACTCCAGCCGGCCGTCGCCGAGTAGCAGGTGGATGCGGCGCGCGGCGGCCACCCCGATCGTCGGCAGCGCCCGGGCGTAGGAGGCCAGCTGCACCACGGCCGCGGGGCGGGCGTGCCGGGCGAGCTTGGCGTCGTACGGTTCGTAACGGCCGGGCGTGGCCTTGCCGGTGCGCGCGCCGGTGACCGGGTCGAGGTGCGTGGCGATCAGAAAGTCGGGCCGTCCCTGGTAGGAGCCGTCGAAGAGCACCGCCTGGTAGATGACGGCGGCCCCGGCGGCGACGGCGGCACGGGTCTGCTCCCGGGCCGCCTCCAGCGCGGCCAGGCCGCTCTCGGGGCGTTCGATCATCGCGACGGCGTCGGTGCCGAAGAGGCCGACGAGATGCGCGAGCCACCGCCGCTCGTGCGCGTCACCGTGGCGGACCAGCAGTTCGTCCGCTTCACCGGCCGTGATCGGCTCGCCGGTGCTGGCGTCGTCCAGCGGTACCCCGGCCGCGTGGGCGTGCGCCAGCGCGAGTCGATGCCCGCACTCGAGCGCGTCGACGACGTCGCTCGCCGACACCACCCACCGGTCCTCGAACCGCTGCATGCTCCCCCACATCACCCGGGTCCCCGTTCCCGGATTCACTCGCCGGGCCCGTGGAAAGCGCCGCGGCCATCATCCCGCCCCGGATCCCGGGTTRCTCGCAGGCAACAGAAAAGCGTCCCCGGTCGTATCACGGGGACCGCTGGGAACTCACGGTATGCTTGATCGCGGCAGCATCCGGCATCGGACACGGCACGGCATCGGACACAGCCAGGTCTGCCGCGCGGGTTCGCAGGAGGTGTGCCATGGCTGCGGAGATGGTCGCTCCCGCATGGATGCACGAACAGATCACGGCGGAGCGGTACGACTCCTGGTCCGAGGAGCAGTGCGCGGGCATCGAGATCGTGGACGGAATGATCGTTGTAAGCCCCAGCGCCTCCAAGCGGCACAGCCGGCTGGCCCGCATCATCGCGAACGCCCTGGACACGGCCGGCGGGGCGGACTGGAACGCCGATACGGACTTCGATGTCCGGCTGCAGGACGTGCCGCTGACCAATCGGCGTCCGGATGTCGTGGTGTACCGGGCGGACACGATCGATGTCACGCCCACCCGTCCGGAGCACGTGTTGCTGATCGTGGAGATCGTCTCGCCGGGTTCGGAGACCACGGACAGGATCGTGAAGGCGGATCAGTACGCCAGGGCCGGCATCGCCTACCACTGGCGGATCGAGGGGTCCGCCACCGGTGCTCCGCTGGTGTACACCCACGTCCTTGACCCGGCGACCAGGACCTACCGGAACGCGGAGGTGTTCGTCGGCGTACTCGACACCACGGCACCCTTCCCCGTGAAGCTCGACCTCGGCCGGCTCTGACGCTGATCTGACGATCGGTGGCGCCGCCGACCGCCTGGTAGGGCGGGCAGGTCGCGGCGGCAGACATCGGCATCATGCGGGCTGATTCTGATCTCGATATGTCTGAATCGTGTTTCAGCGGCCGGCTGGCGGCGGAGGCTTGCGCGACGGTGTGCTAACCGGTTCGGGTGCCGTAGCGGGTGGCGGCGTCGCGGACGAGCCGCAGGGATTCGGTGTCGGCGGTCAGGTGTTTGTTGTCCATCAGACTGAACGCGAACAGGCCGGCGCCGGTGACCTGTCGTATGTAGTCGTCGGTGAAAACCGCCCGCAGGTCGTTGTTCCAGGTGTCCGCCGAGCCGTCGTCGGGTTTGTAGTGCGCGACCATGACCGGGCCGTATTTCCCGAGAATTCGGGTCATGTCACGGATGTCGTCGACGTTGTTCTTCGAGTCCATCGCCTGGAAGCTCTGGAAGTCCGACTGCCGCAGTACGTCGTCGAAATGTCCGATCAATGATTTCCCGCCGCCTTTCCCGGGGTCGTCCCAGCGGGCCTGCCAGCCGCCCCAGCCGAGGGAGACCCGGGCATTCGGCGCTATCGAGTGGAATATGCCCATCGCGGYGGTGTACTGGTCCTTGAGTTTCAGGTAGTAGTTCGTCACCTCCGGGGTGGCGGCCCAGGTGTTGGCCTTGCACGGGTAGGTCTGCAGCTCGGTGAACAGCGTGACGTACAGCGGCGGCCCGTCCGCCTCGCCGCCGAATATCTGGGCGAGCCGGCGGGTGTCGCTGAGGAACGACGACGACAGGGGGTAGTCCCGCCCGCAGGCCGGCCCGTACCTGGTCTGTACGGTGGCGACCCTGCCCGCCCCGCCGAGCCACACGACGAGGTGAATCGCGCGTCCACCGGCGTAGACCTGCGGAATCAGGTCCTTCGACCAGTTGGTAAGAAAACCGAAATCATTGGGACTGTTGTACCAGGTCGTGAACATTCCCAGCTGGTCGGCGACGGGTGAGGTCGAGTCGCTGTCGAGGGAGGGGCCGAGGCCGAACACGAGCTTGCCGGCCTGGCCGAAACCGGGTGGTCTGGCCGCGCCGGCAGCCGTGTCGCCGGTTTTTTCCACGGTGTCGGACGCGCCTGTCGTAGCCGCGCCGGTGCCGGTGGGGGCGGGTGTGGGGACGGAAGTGGGGGCGGTGCTGGCGGTGGTGGACGTCACTGCCGGCTGTCGTGCCGGCGGGCGGCCTGTTATGTCCGGCAGCGACCACACGGCCAGTCCGACCAGTGTCGTACAGAAGATAATTCCGGCCGTCAGAACGTGAAACCGTTTCAGCACGGACAAGGGGGCCGCTCCGTAGTTCTCCTGAAGTTTTCCCCCGGACGGGGACAGCGTACATGTTGCGGCATCGAATGATCTCCGGGGCGGAGATCGTCGCTCGAGTGAAGGTGACGACAGCGAAGGTGACGACACGGAAGCGCAACGGCATGGACCCGGCGCCGACGGCATCGTTCGTCATCGACGAACGGAGGCTCCCACCCGGCTGGTGGCGACACGGCAGGGAGGACCCGGCGTCGACGCACGGCATCCGGCATCCGGCAGCTGGCATCCGATGTCGGATATCCGACCGTCTCGCCGTCCGTGCCGCTGGTCGCGGCCATCTACCGAGCCGCCGGAGCATCGATTGCACCACTCATTGTGTCGTAGATTGTACTGTCTGTCATAGTGTCGTCGGTCGTGTTGCTGTCAGCCGGTCCGCTCGGTCGAAACCCCCGATTCCGTCCGGATGCGGCAGTTATGATCGCTCCGGCGAAGGACGCCGGTAGCGACTGGCCCGGTGGCCACCAACCTCCGGCCACGGGGGGAGATACGCAGGTGGATGGGACCGCGCTGCAGGTCAACACCCCGGACGGTCAGGTTGTCCTTGCGGCTGGTGGACCGTACGTGGTCGGGCGGGCGCGTCAGGCCGACGTCGTCGTTGTCGACCGGCGCGTGTCCCGCCGGCATCTGATCCTGGAGTCGGGTGCCGACGGCTGGCTGGTACGCGACACCAGCGCCAACGGCCTGTGGTGTGATGGCAGGCGGGTGGGCAACGTCAACGTCACCACGCGTGGTGGGCAGGTCCGGATTCGGCTCGGCGCCGTGGACGGACCAGAGATCGTTTTTGTCCCACGCTCCGATTCCCGCCCGGAGCCGCCGGGCCGCACGGAGCAGCCCGGCGACCCGCTGACCGCACTGGCCGGCGCCGGTGACCCCCCCGGCCCGCAGCCCAGACGGGTGGTCCGGGCCGGTGCAGCCGACGACGACGTGTCGACGTTGCAACATCAGGTGGTGGGCCACGACCGTAGGGTCCACCGGCTGCGTCCCGGGCGGATGATGCTGGGCCGCTCCCAGGACAACGACGTGGTCGTGGACGACTTACTGGCCTCTCGACACCATGCCCAGCTCCGAGTCGGCCCTCAGCGTCGGGTCGGCGGCGTGGGCGGTAGCGGTGCTGATGGCAGCAGGGCCGACGGCAGCATCGTCGCTGGGAACGGTAACGGTGCGGGCGGGGACGGTGCCGCCGGCGCCGCCGGCATTGCCGTCGAGGTCGTCGACCTGGGGTCGGCCAACGGCACGTTCGTCAATGGCCAGCGGGTGGTCCGGGCGTTCGTGGCGCAGCGTGACGTCATTGCGATCGGGCACCACCTGTTCCAGCTCGACGGCGGCACGCTGGTCGAGTACGTCGACAGCGGCGACGTCACCTTCGAGGTGAAGAGCCTGTCGGTGTGGGCCGGTCCCAAGCAGCTCATGCACGACGTCACGTTCCGGCTGCCGGCCCGGTCGCTGCTCGGTGTGGTCGGTCCGAGCGGCGCGGGCAAGTCGACGTTACTCAACGCGCTCACCGGGTTCCGCCCGGCAGATGCCGGTGTGGTCCGCTACGCCGGTCGGGATCTCTACGCCGAGTACGACGAGCTGCGTCGTCGGATCGGCTACGTCCCGCAGGCCGATCCGCTGCACGGTCAGCTCACCGTCCGCCAGGCTCTGGAGTACGGCGCCGAGCTGCGCTTCCCCGCGGACACGACGGTGGAGGAGCGGCGCAGCCGGGTCCGGGAGGTCATCGCCCAGCTCGGGCTGCGTGACCATGCCGGCACGCCGGTGAGCCGGCTGTCGGGCGGGCAGCGCAAGCGAACCAGTGTCGCTCTTGAGCTGCTGACCCGTCCGACCCTGCTGTTCCTGGACGAGCCCACCTCCGGCCTCGACCCGGCGAACGACCAGTCGGTGATGGAGGCGCTGCACGGGCTCGCCCGTGGCAGTGACGGCACAGCCGGCGCCGCGGGCGGTGGTGCCAGCAGCGCGGGCGAGGGTCGCACGGTGATTGTGGTCACTCACAGCGTTTTGTTCCTTGATCTGTGTGACTACCTGCTGGTGCTCGCTCCCGGCGGCCATGTGGCCTACTTCGGTCCGAGCGAAGGTGCGCTGCGCTTCTTCGGCAAGAAGGACTTCAAGGAGTTCGTGGCCGTCTTCCGGGAGCTGGAGGCGACCCCGGGCGACGTGCTCGCGGCCCGCTTCCGCGCGTCCGAGTACTACGTCCCGTCCGCCGTTGTCGCGCCGGTCGTGCGCCGCCCGCCGGCGCTGCTGCCCGGCATCCGCCAGCAGCCGGTGATGGCGCAGTTGTCGACGCTGGTCAGGCGGTATCTGCGGGTCGTGTTCGCGGACCGCTCCTACCTGCGGCTGATCATCGCGTTCCCGTTCCTGCTCGGGATCATCCCAAGGGTCATCCCGGCGAAGGACGGTCTGGCGGCGTTGCCGGAGCCCAATCCGGACGCGACCAAGGTGCTGGTCGTGCTCGTGCTGTGTGCGTGCTTCATGGGAATGGCGAACTCCGTGCGCGAGATCGTCAAGGAGCGGCCGATCTACCGGCGGGAGCGCACGATCGGCCTGTCGCGTACCGCCTACCTCGGCTCGAAGATCGTGGTTCTGACCGCGATCACCACCTGTCAGTGCGTGGTGTTCACCCTGATCGGTTTACTCGGGCGCCTGCCGGCCAATGCGGTACTACTCGGCTCGCCCCTCGGGGAGTGTCTGATCGCGGTGGTCGTGGCGGCGCTGTCATCGATGATGATCGGGCTGCTGGTGTCGACGCTGGTGGACAACGCCGACAAGACCATGCCCGTACTCGTGCTCGTCACCATGGCCCAGCTCGTGCTCTCCGGGGGCCTGGTGTCGGCGGTGGGACGGCCGGTGCTGGAACAGGTGAGCTGGATCGCGCCGGCCCGCTGGGGCTTTGCCGCGCTGGGCTCGACCGCCGACCTCAACGATGTCGCCAAGCTCGGCCGCGTCGGGCCCCGGGGCGATCCGCCGGATCCGCTGTGGGAGCACAGCGGATCCACCTGGMTCCTCGACGTCCTCGCCGGGGTGGGGGTGGGTGTCGTCGCGCTGGTACTGACCGCGTACATGATCCGCCGGATCGAGCCGAAGGTGAGTCGGCGCAGGACGATCGCGGATCCGTCATCCTGAGGTGACGGATCCGCGATCGGGAAGGCTCCCCGTGTGACCGGAGAGGCGGTGGTACGGATGTGGGTTCATCAGCACGTCCCGGGCCGTCATCATGATCAGAGGCGCGCGCTATCGTGGCGGTTCATCTGGTCGGATCTCACCGCGGCGGCCCCGCGCCGGTGAGGGTAGGCGGGGGAACGACGTTGACGCGCATCATCTCGACGATCAACCTCAAGGGAGGCGTCGGCAAGACGACGATCACCGCGGCGCTGGCGGAGATCCTGGCCGGGGAACACAGCAAGCGAGTGTTGATCATTGATCTGGACCCGCAGACGAACCTGACCGTCTTCATGATCGGCGAAGTGCGCTGGCAGGAGCTCAACGACTCCGGCCAGACACTCGCGGCGCTCTTCCGGGACGCGGTGGACCCGGGCCCGGCCGGCGGCCTCTTCGACATCCACCAGGCGTTGCAGCGGGACGTCTCCCCGGTGGGCAGCGTCACCCAGGTCGACCTGCTGGCCTCCTCGCTGGACCTCATCGACATCCAGGACAGGCTGCTGTCGCCTGCCGGACCGCCCGCCACCGGCGGCCACAACCCGGTGGAACTGCTGCACCGGCAGATCGAGAAGGTCGCCGACGACTACGACTACATCCTCGTGGACTGCCCGCCGAACCTGAGCGCGCTCACCCTGAACGGGCTGCGGATCTCGCACGGCTATATCGTCCCGACGATCCCGGACGTCATGTCCACGTACGGCATTCCGCATATACGGGCCAGGATCCAGGCGTTCGCCACGAGTGTGGGCCGGGACATCCCCGCCGTCGGCCTGGTCGTCAGMAAATACCGGGCGAACGTCTCGCTGCACCGGCAGACGGCCGACTATCTGGCCCGCTCCGGGAAGGAGACCGGCCTGCGCGTGTTCAGCTCCAGGATCCCGGATTCGACGGAGATCGCGGAGGCGGCGGAGTTCAACGACTGGGGCACCCTGCGGCAGCGGTACGGCTACCACCGGCACTACGACGCCCTGGCCTCCCTCGCGACCGAGTTCATAGCCGCCGTCGAGGACACTGTCCCGTCATCGCGGCCCTCTTCGCCGCCTTCTTCGGGGTCGCCTTCTTCGGGGTTGCGGGACGTGCCTTCGTAGGACATGCCCACGAGCGCAACGGACACATACCCGATCACGCCCGATCACGCCAACCGCGGTAGCTGCCCGCGAACCAGGCGCGCCTGGCCGGCCACGACGCCCCCGATGTCCACGACGTCCACGACAGGCCTGTCGGGCGTCGGCGCGACCCCGGATCGTTCGTCCTGCCTCGACAGCCCCGGAATCAGCCGCTACGGGTGCTTCATCCGCATCATTCTTAAATTCAATGAAACTTTATGACGAAACACTACGAAACATCTCTCCGCCGGCCGTGTCCGCCGGGATGACGCTGTCGGCGTGGGTGGACAAGATGCTGGCCGAGTCGATCTGGACCGTCCGGTTCGCCCGCCAACAGCAGCGCAACGCCGCCCTGGGCGTCACCCCGGACTACCTGGCGGCCGAGTACGCCAGGCTGGAGGACCTGCGGCGTGCGGCAGGGTGAGGTGTGGGCGCGCGCCGACACCTGGTCGAGTCGGTCAACGACACCCTCAAAGGGCAGCCTGACCTGGAACAACACGGCGGCCGGACCTTCGAGGGCGTCGCGATCCGGGTCGCCAGCGGCTACTGGAGATGGCCGCGGCGATCTGGCACAACAACAAGACCGCCGCGCCCGTCACCCGATCACTGATCGCCTACGGCCACTGACCGACCCAACCGTTCGAACCTACTCGTCTAGAGGCTCGTCACCGACGGGTGGTCGGCCGCCARCTTGGCCCGCAGCGCGTCGATGAGCCCCTGGTCGTACGGCCCGGGGGACCAGTTCTGCTTCTGCAGCTCCTCGGGGATCGGCCGGGGCGAGGTGAGGTCGTCCGTCGCCGGGTTGTAGTCGTCCCGCCACAGGTGCGGGGTCTGGGGAGGAGCGGTGATGGGGAAGGGCAGCTGCTTGATGAGCTGTATCCCGTCCCAGAACGTCCAGTCGCGTTCCACCAGGCCCTCGTCGTTGTAGACCTGGATGGTAATCCCGTCGATGAATGGCTTCACCCCGCCAGTGGGTATGCCCAGGAACAGGTCGCCCTGAAAGTTGGCCTGCCACACCCAGTTGAACACTCCGAGGCGTTCGCCGCCCAGGTAGTCGGTGGCGATGAACTTGTGGGTACCGAAGAGGTCCCGCCTCGACCACAGCGGGAACAGTTTCATCATCCGGTCGTGGCCGACGATGTGCTGGTCCAGGATCGGGTCCTCGAAGATGCCGTCCTTGGCGTAGAAGTCCCGGGTGGCCTCGCCGCTGATGAAGAAGGCGTCAAGCCAGGGCTGGGCCTTTGTGTCGACGAGGTCCATGCGGGCCACCGACTCGGCCCCCTCGGGAACCACACGCAACTGGTCCAGCAGGTCCTTCGCGTACGGCCCCGGCGACCACTCCAGCTTGTCCAGCGCCGGCGGGCAGGGCCGAGGGGCCGTCATCGGGTCGGTTGCCTGATCCCAGCCGTCCCGCCACAGGTGTGGCGTCGCCGGCGGGTTCTTGATCGGGTATGGAAGTTGCCTGATGCACTGGAGGGCGTCCCAGTAGGTCCAGTCCCGTGTCACCTTGCCGTCTTCGTTGTAGACCTGCACGGTGATGCCCTCGATGTAGGGCGTCACCCCGTCGGTCGGCATCCCTAAGAAGTTGTCGTTGAAATTCGCCTGCCACACCCAGGGAAATACGCCGAGCTTCTCGTTTCCGAGATAGCTCGTGGCGATGAACTTGTGAGTGCCGAAAACGTTCCGCATCGACCACAGTGGGAAGAGGCGCATCATCTTCTCGTGGCCGTTGATGTGCTGGTCGAGGACCGGATCGGTGAAGATGCCGTCGGGAGCGTAGAAGTCCCGGGTGGCCTCCCCGCTGGTGAAGAAGGCGTCCAGCCATGCCTGCGCGTATTCCAGATTCACRCCACATCACTCCCCGTGTCGTTGTCGTGAAAACGGGCTCAATCTAACTCGCGTCACTGCCGAGCGCAAGGGAGTGCGGKCGGGACGGTAACCCGGATGCACCGCTGTTTATGCTTGCCCGTTGGGGTTCCTGAACGCGAAAACGCCCTTTGAACTGGGGGAACGAGAGCTCTCCGGGCTTCCGCCCGCCGGGTCGAGAGGGCATTTCCGACGTGCGATTGTCGCACGCGGTGTCGAGGACGCGCGACCGCGTGAGTGGGATGCCTTCCTGGGCGGCGCGAGGGCCGGGGAGTTCGAGCGGCTGTAGCAGGCGCTGTGACTTCGCAGGCGCCGTGATCTCGTGAGTTCCGGGACGTCCGCCTTGTCTGGCTCTCGGCGACGGTGACGAAGGCCCGCCCCCGCGCACGTCCGGGGCTGCGTGCGCCAGGACGGGCGGCCGGGCATCAGCGAAGGGCTTCGGCGATGCGCTGCCGCATTGTTGCGTCGCCGAGACTGTCGATGTTGCGCCAGGTCGCGTCGGTGGCCTCCTCGGTCTGAAGCTGGCCAGTGCCGGTAGTGGCGTGGAAGAGGAACCGGAAGTCGATGTGCCGGTGCTCCGGCTCGCCCTTGGCGTCGTTGGCGGGGATGGGGTGAACGTCGATGTGGATCGGCCGATCGTCGGCTGATGTGACGGTGTCGGTGGGGATGCCGGTTTCCTCGGCGAGTTCGCGCAGCGCCGCGTCCAACAGGGTCTCGTCCGAGATCTCCAGATGGCCGCCGGGCAGGAGCCAGGCGCCGAGCGCTCGGTCGTGGTGCTGACCCGGAGGGTGCCGGCCGCCATGTACGGTGACCGGCACCAGGTCCTGCTGCGGAGAAACGCTGGGGTGCGGAAACTCAGGGCAGGGTGAGCCGGGCTACCTGGGGGTCGTGGTCGCTTTGTTGGGTGGCGAACTCGGAGTTCACGTGGACCACGTCGTAGCTGTGCTCGGCGCCGGCCAGCGCGGCGGAGAGCAGGATGTGGTCGAGGACCTGCGAGTTTCCGTCGTAGACGTAGGTGTAGCGTTCGGCGTCGGCCAGGGTGGCCGGTAGGTCGGTCAGGCCGGCGCTGGTCAGGGTCTGCACCGGCGCCGAGTAGGGGAAGTCGTTCAGGTCGCCGGCCACCACGATCCGTGCCTGGCTGTCGATCGCCAGGATCGACTGGACGAAGTTCCGCACCACCGTCGCCTGCTGGTTGCGCTGCGCCTCGCTGGTGAGGGTCGGTGGCTGGTAGCGGCCGAATAGCGGGTCGTCACCGCCCTTGGAGTTCCAGTGGTTGGCGATCACGAACAGTGGCTTCGAGTTGAAGGAGAACTTGCCGACCAGCGGTTTGCGGCTGGCGTTGAAGGCCGAGTTGGCCGGGTCGATCCGGCCGGGGTTGACGCTGAGGCTGACCCGGTCGGCGGGGTTGCCGCTGTCGGAGACGGCCACCGCGGTGGTGGAGCCGCCGGGTGTGCCGGGGGCGAAGGTGAGCCCGATGTCGGTGCGGAAGAGGAAGCCGACGCGGATGTTGCCGCCGGGCTCGCCGCCGTCCTGATCGTCCACCGGGTTGATCTGCTGGTAGGTGTAGGTCGGCCCGCCCGCGGCACCGATCGCGCTGATCAGCCTGGTCCAGGTCTGGTCGGCGGCCACCACCGAGCTGTTGGTCGCCCCGTCGTTGTCCTGGACCTCCTCGACGGTGATGATCCCCGGCGCGGCCAGGTTGGTCACGATCTGGTGCGCCAGCCCGTCGAACTTGCTCTGTGGGTCGGACGGGTCGAGGTTCTCCACGTTGAACGTGGCGACCGAGATCTGCCCGGCGCCCGGCCCGCCGGTGCTCTCCGGGGCGAGCCCGCCCGCCACTCGGCTGATCGCGCTGGTCAGCAGCAGTTTGAAGTTGCCGAAGGAGTGGTCGAGGACGCCGACCGCCGGGCCAGAGAGGTGGTCGCCCACGTTCACCCCGGCGGGTGTGGAGCCGACCAGCGCGCCGTCGTCCAGGATGATCCGTTCCGGGTTGGCGTCGGTCTGGCGTGTCACGATGCCGCCGCGGGTGGTGCGCACGGACGCGTTCGCGCCGTTGTCACCGAGCACCGGGATCTCGTTGTAGCTGTTGGCCGGGCCCACCGCCACCGGGTTGTTCACCTGGACGCGCATGCCCTCCAGGGACTCGTAGAAGTCGATGCCGTCGGTGGCGGGGTCGAAGGTGCCCGAGGTCTCGACGCTGCCCGTGGCGTCGTTGTCGATCACCGTGGTCGGTGGTATCCGGCCGCCGGTGCCGATGACGGTCGCTGCCGGGACGGCCCTGCTCCCCAGCACGGAGACGGACGGCGAGGTGATCTCCGTGGTGGTCAGGTTCGTGGTGCCCGACCCGCCCGGCCGGTACTCCGTGACGGTTCCGCCGACCGCGACCTCCTGGCCGACGGTGACCGTAGGTGCGCTGGACGTGTACACGAACAGGCCTTCGGAGGTGTCGTCGTCCGCGTCCGGGCACGGGTCCTGGTACCAGAAGCCGCTGCCCGTCACCGCGGTGACCACACCGCGCACGTCGGACACCGACTGGCCGCTTCGCGGGGAGATGTGCGCGCTGCCCTGGACGTCACGGATGCGGGTGGTGTAACCGGCGCAGTCGCTACCCCCGCCCCCGCCGGCCTGGGAGTTCTGCGGGCTGGGGCTGGCCCTGGCGAAGTCGCTCGCGTTGTTGTCGCTGTCAGCGGCCGGGTTCGATCTGGTCGCCGAGGTGGTGTTGGACAGGCTCGGGGCCGGCGAGGCCTCGTAGTCGTTCGCGCTGCCGTAGCCGACGAAGTCCTTCACGCCCGGCGCGGTGTCGCAGTTGCCGCCGCAGGTCAGGGCGGTGGTGCTGGTGACGAGCGCGACCTTGCCGGACGTGGCCGACAGGTTCGTCGTGCCGGTCGCGTCCGGGGTGGGCAGTGCGGCGCCCTGGCTGCCGCCGGAGGCGAGCCGGACCAGATACCTGGCGCCGGGCTGGATCGTGCCGGACAGCGCGGTGGCAAGGTAGTTGGTGCCGGCCGCGGAGGCGTACTGTGCGGACCAGCCGGCAACGCTGACCGCCGTGGTGYCGCGGTTGTACAGCTCTACGAAGTCGTTGCGGTACGTCGCACCGCTGTTACCGCCGCCGCCGTAGACCTCGCTGATCACCACGTCGGGCGAGGCCGGGAAGGCCGGGGTCGCGACGATCCCGGTGAGGCTGAGGCCACCGGCCAGGGCCACGGCGAGTACAGGCGGCAGCATGCGCCGCACGAGGGATCGGCCACGAGGCGAGGGACAAGAATGATCCATGGACGGGCTCCTGACCGACAGCGCGCGGACAGCGACACGAGCCCGTCATCTCTATCGAGCGGACAGCGCCGTTAGAGTCAGCTAAAGGCGACGGTCAGTGAACGGATGCGTGAATTTCTGACGTGACGGTCAGGCCAGCAGCGGGAGCAGGGCGTGGATGTCGGCGAGGGCGCGCAGCTGGTCGGTGAGGTGGGTGCAGGTCGTCGGCCCGGTCATGGAGGAACGCAGCTCGCTGCGCAGCCCGGGCAGGCGCTGGCCGAGCACCCGGTTGACGCTCGTCGCGGCGAGCGGGCACTGCGGGCCCGGCAGGACGCGGGGTGTCGCCTCCGCCGCGTTGATCGTCGCGGTGGCGAGGTCGATCGTGACGTTGACGGCGTACTCGTGCACGATTGCTTCCGAGCCGTCCAGGTCGTGGTAGATGTCCCGGAAGAGCCCGTCCACCACAGCCTCGCCCGGCCGTGGCCCGGGTGCCACGTCGATCCTGCGCCGCCGTCGGATGCTGCCGGGCGGCAGCGGCGGTGCCACGTGCCAGCCCAGCGGATCGCTGTCGTCCTCCAGCCTCGGGGCGTTCGGCCCGCGGCCCAGGAGAGCGGACGGATCCTCGCGGTTGGCGACGTCCAGCCCGCCGCCGGCCACCCAGCCGGCGCAGACGTTGACCGGCGGCATCCTGACGTCGGTGAACGGCACTCCGGCGGTGCGGGCGATCATCGAACCCGAGATCAGCATGACCACGGGCACCTCGTCGAGGAGCAGCCCGAGCAGGGTGCCTCCGGTGGTCAGCTCGGGCACGGCCCGGTCCAGCGCGGTGCGGAAGCCCGATCCGGCCCGGGCGCCCAGCAGCGCGTCACTGCCGGCCACCGCCGGATCGCAGTCGATCGCGGTGACCGTCCGGTCGCCGAAATAGTCGATCGTGACCCGTACACCGGCCTCGGCCACGACCCGCGCGTCGCCGTCCGTTCCCGCCCGCTCCCCGATGGTGCGCAGGTCGCGTGCTCGGCCGACGATCACCACCGGACTTTCGGTGTCGTCCGGGCACAGGACGTCAACTGTGCTGGTACGGCGCACCGAGCAGGGGAGGCGCGGTGGCGTGTCAGTGGTCGGCCCGGTGGGGGAGAGCCACTGGAGAGCAGTCGTCGTCACTCTTCCAAGGGTTGCACTCCGAACCACCGATGGCTCTGTGGCAGCCCGTTCGGAGCAGGGAAGTTGGCAACGTCACGTTCTCCGTGTCGTCTCCGCGGTTGCCGGCCTGTTGCTCGATGGTTCTTCGAACCACCGAGCAGGCCAGGGACCGGGGCTCTCCGGATCCGCCGGGCCCGCCGCCCGCCTGCCGGTCGGTCCGTCAGGTGGACGGCACCGTCTGCGTCGTCCACGAGAAGACGCCCGGCGTGCGTGGGTTGGCGGTGACCCGCAACCACTGCGTGGCGGTGTCGCCGAAGGTCTCCAGCCGGGTCAGGTTGGGTACTCCGGCGTAGGTGGGCTCCACCTCGTAGATGTGCTCGTCGCCGTGCACGAGCAGGACCGGCTTGCCGTATCCGCGCGACCGTTCGGCGATGCGTCGGCGGATCTCGGTGAAGCCCGGGGTCTCGGTGGGCTCGGCCTGCATCAGCAGGAGTACGCCGGGAGCGTGGGTGCGCTCGGCGGTGGCAAAAGCGGTGTCGATCCAGTCGAGCGCGGCGGCCCTGCGTGCCTCGAACTCGGCCAGCCGCAGGTCCGGCCGGTCCCCGCCGGGCAGCTGTGACCACGGTGCCAGGTCGTTCTCGCTGCCGACGACGTGCACGGTGGCGAAGACGATCCGGTTCCGGGTGAAGAGCACGTTTTCGCGGTACTCGCGGTGGCGCTGGTCGGATGCCTGCGTCGCCACCCTCAGCTGGTGACGGCCGAGGGTACGGCCCGGTTCCGGGAAGAACACCCGGCGAACCGCATCCAGGCGCTCGGTGGGCAGGTATCCGCCGGCGGCCGTACGGTGGCAGTCAGTCCATTCGTTGTCGCCGGGTGTCAGCACGAACGGATCGTCGAACGTGCCGAAGAGCTGTACCAGATCGGCGAAGCGGGCGTCGTCACAGGTGGACGAGCCGTTCTTGACGTCGCCGGCATGCAGCACGAAGCGTACGTCCGCATCGGCGTTGACGGTGTCGACCAGGTGCGGGAGGACGGCGCGCTGGGCGTCGCCGTAAGGAGTGTCGCCCAGCAGGGCGAAGGTGACCGCGGGCCTGTCGGGGCCGGCGGGGCCGGGATTGCCGGGCGCGGCGATGGCGGTACCGGCCGGGACGAGTCCCGCGACCGCAATGGTCGCGGCAAGCGCCACTGCTAACAGGTGTCGTCGCATGCGATGACTCTCGACACCTTCGACCACCGGCCGGTGACGACAGTTCAGCCACCGGGCGACGCCTGGTCGACAAGCGCAGTGCGCTGACACCCACGGGCCGCCCGGCACCGGCTCGTGGAAGATACGGGACCGTCTACGACGGCGTCCACCGGAATGACGGAGGGTTGACCTTTTTCACCGGCTTTCCGGTCGGTGCCCGCCGGCTGCCGATTTTCAGAATCAGGAAGGCGATGGATTCGGCGAGATAGAAGACGAAGAGCGCGGCAAGGACGACGCAGCCGGGGACCAGGACGAAGAGAAAACCGGGAAGGGTGACGGCGACGAGCGCGGCGAGCTGCCCGAACCCCGGGCGCCACAGCGTGGACAGCCCCGATTTCCGGACGCCGGCGAGTCGCACCGCCGCCCACATCAGCCACCGCCGTAAGAAGGCCACATCGAGTTCACGCATTGCCCGGCGGAAGATCCCGTCCGCGTCGGCGCGGTCGAAGTCGCCGGCGTCGGCCAGTTTCCACAGCCAGTCGTGCAGGATGGCCGCCTTGGTGTAACGCCCGTATGTGGGTACCAGCCAGGTGAGGAAGCGTGGGACCGACGCGAAGTCGGTCGTAAACCCCGTCGGCACGGTG
Organism: Protofrankia sp. BMG5.30; assembly: GCF_001983005.1. NCBI lineage: Bacteria > Bacillati > Actinomycetota > Actinomycetes > Frankiales > Frankiaceae > Protofrankia > Protofrankia sp. BMG5.30. The sequence continues at coordinate 29,054 of NZ_MOME01000029.1, forward strand.
AAGACCTGTTCTTTTCCCTCGTAGCTGACGGGTTCCAGCAGGCGCCAACGGATGTCGTCGATCTCTTCGACGGCGATCCTGTCACTGAGAAAGGGCATGTGTCCCTCGTCGTTCGTTCCGCGGCGTTGGGGGCGAGGACGGGCAGGCCCCGGACGATAGCCGGAGCCAGGAGGACGACCGGAGCCAGGGGGACGGTTGTGGGATCAGGGGGACGGCCGGAGCCGGGCAGGGGACAGGATCGACTCGTACAGGCGGGCGGTTCGCTCCRCCACGGCCGGCCAGCCGAACTCGGCGACGGCACGGTCCCGGCCCCGCCGGCCCATCACGTCCGCGCGCGCCGGGTCGCCCAGCAGCGTGTTGACGGCTTCGGCGAGCGCCGCGGGGTCCTCGGGCGGGACGAGCAGCCCGGTCACACGATCGTCGACGACCTCGGGGATGCCACCGACCCGGGAGGCGACCACGGCCGTCCCGCAGGCCATGGCCTCGAGGTTGACGATCCCCAGCGGCTCGTACACCGACGGGCAGACGAAGACGGTCGCGTGCGTCAGAAGCTGGATGACCTCGGGTTTGGACAGCATCCCCGGGATCCACACGACGCCCTTGCGGGTGTCGCGCAGCCGGTCGACCTGCGCCGTCACCTCCGCCAGCAGGTCGTCGGTGTCGGGCGCCCCCGCGCAGAGCACGAGCTGGGCCCGCGGGTCGAACCCGGCCGCCGCCTTCAACAGCACCRGCAGGCCCTTCTGCCGGGTGATCCGTCCGAYGAACACCACAGACGGCTGCTCCGGGTCGACGCCGTGGCGGGCGAGGACGTCGGTGGCCGGATCCGAGGTGTACTCGTCGGTGTCGATCCCGTTGCCGATGACGTGCACCCGGGCCGGGTCGACCGCCGGATAGGCCGACAGGACGTCCGCCCGCATGCCCCTGCTCACCGCGATGACGGCCGCCGCCGACTCGATGGAGACCCGCTCACACCATGACGACAGCGCGTAGCCGCCGCCGAGCTGTTCGGCCTTCCACGGCCGCAGCGGCTCGAGGGAGTGCGAGGTCATCACGTGCGGGATCCCGTACAGCAGGGACGCGAGGTGTCCGCCGAGGTTGGCGTACCAGGTGTGCGAGTGCACCAGGTCGGCGTCCGCGGCGGCGGCGGTGGCGGACAGGTCGGCCGACACCGTCCGCAGCGCCTCCCCGGCGTCCGCGAGCACCTCCCACGGCCGGTGCGCACGTACCGTGAGGCCGTCCGGGCTCGGGCGGTCGGCGCCCTGGCAGTGCACGGTCAGGTCCACCAGGTGGGCCAGCTCGCGGGCGAGGTACTCGACGTGCACCCCCGCGCCGCYGTAGACCTCCGGTGGGTACTCCCTGGTCAGCAGTGAAACGCGCATGCCCGCCCTTGTGGTTGGTGACCTGTGCATGGTGGCCGGCCGAAGCCTGTGGAGCCGGTCGGGCTCCGGCTCCGGCCGGAACGCTGAACGCCCGCTGTCAGCAGGTGATCGTGACACCCTTCCCGACGACGGTCACGCCCTCCGGGCTCACGGTGAACCCACGGGCGCGGTCGTGCTCCTTGTCCACCCCGACCTCGCAGCCTTCGGGCACGATCACGTTCTTGTCGAGGACGGCGTTACGGACCATGGCCCGCCGTCCRATCACCGTGTTGTGCATGACGACCGCGTTCTCGACATGCGCCCACGAGTTCACCCGCACGCCCGGCGACAGCACCDAGTGGCGCACCAGACCACCAGAGATGATCACGCCGTTGYTGACGATGCTGTTGACGGCCGTGCCGGTCCGGTCCGGGTGCTCGTGGACGAACTTCGCCGGCGGCAGGGACGGGACGTTGGTCAGGATGGGCCAGTTCCGGTTGTACAGGTTGAACACCGGGTCGACCGTGCACAGGTCCATCTGCGCGTCGAAGTAGGAGTCCAGGGTGCCGACGTCACGCCARTAGCCGTGATCCCGCTCGTTGGCCCCGGGCACGTCGTTGGAGGTGAAGTCGTAGACCTGCGCCACGCCGGCCTTGGCGAGCATCGGGATGATGTTCCCGCCCATGTCGTGGACGCTGGTGTCGTCGTCCGCGTCGGCCCGCAGCGCGTCGATCAGGACGTCCGTCGAGAACACGTAGTTGCCCATGGAGGCGTACGTCTGCTCGGGGCTGTCCGGTAGGCCGGGCGGGTCGGCGGGCTTCTCCAGGAAGGCGTCGATGGTGTAACCGTCCGCGCCGGGGCGGATCACGCCGAACTGTGTGCCGTCGGCCCGCGGGACGCGCAGGCCGGCGACGGTGACGCCGGCTCCGTTGGCCAGGTGCTGGTCGACCATCTGCCGCGGGTCCATCCGGTAGACGTGGTCGGCGCCGAAGACAACCACGATGTCCGGCTGGTCGTCGTAGACGAGGTTGAGGGACTGGTGGATGGCGTCCGCGGATCCGGTGTACCAGCGGGGGCCGAGTCGCTGCTGGGCCGGTACCGGGGTGATGTAGTTGCCGAGCAGGTTGCTCATCCGCCAGGTGGTGGTGATGTGGCGGTCCAGGCTGTGGCTCTTGTACTGGGTGAGCACGCAGATACGCAGGTAGCCCGCGTTGACCAGGTTCGACAGGACGAAGTCGATCAGCCGGTAGAGGCCGCCGAAGGGGACGGCCGGCTTGGCCCGGTCGGCGGTGAGTGGCGCGAGCCGCTTGCCCTCGCCCCCCGCCAGCACGACACCCAGCACTCGTGGTCGTGGTCGTGACATCCCAGACCTCTCAGGGTGACGCCGATGCTTGTAACTGCTTGGTTGCTAATGGTTCAGATAGCACAGTGTGATTGCGGTGAGTGACTGCGCTGTGTCGTCATCGACCGGTCGGGCGCGGCCGCGTTCGGCCGGGCCGACAATGCCGAAGCCTAACAGCGGGTAGTGGAATTCGGGCTCCGGACCGTAAATCCGCGACGACCTGCCACCGCCGGGTTTACCGCCGCCCGGTAGCCGGACCGCCCGGCGGGGCGGACTGCCACCCGGCGCATCACCCTCTGTTTACCGCCGCCCCGGTAGCCGGGCCGCCCCCGGCGCCCGTGACAAGGATCATCCCGCTGGACGCCGGGACACGGGCCTGTTGCCGGCGTCCACCCAGGCGGCCAGGCTGCCCGTGCGCCAGGTCGTCTCAGGTGCCGGGCCGCCCGGCATGTTCCGGCTCTGGCGGCGCCCTGGCCGCCTGCGGACGGTCGCAAGTGGCTGCTGTCGGTTGAAAGGACGGCCGGTTGGAAGCTGGCAGCTGAAAACTGGCAGCTGAAAAGTGGAAAGAAGCTGAAAAATGGAAGAAGGCCTCCCGGTGGCGCGAAAAGCGCTTTTCGCGCCACCGGGAGGCCCGTGCCCCGGTCCTGTTCCGGAGATGCTGCGCGGTGATTACTTTATGCGGCTGGCCTGGTCAGGTCGTAGACGGTCGTGCCGCCGATCGTGGTCGTGGTGAAGGTCTGCTGGACCCATGTGATGATCGCGCTGGTGGTGCCGCCGGAGCCGCCACCGCGGCCCATGCCACCGCTGGCGAGGAAGTAATGGATCTTTCCGGCTTCGACGTACTCCTGGAACTGGGCYAGCGAGGGGGCCGGGTCGGTCCCGTTGAAGCCGCCGATGGCCATCACTGGTGCACGGGCGGCGAGCTGGACGCCGGCGGCGGAGTTGGATCCGATGGTGGCCGCGACCCAGGTGTAGCGCTCGGCGTTCTGGGTGAGCGCGGTCACCAGTTCGGCGTTCGGCGTCCCGGCGTCGAGCAGCCCCCCGAGGCCTCCGCCCCGGCCGAACATCGCCGCACCCTGCTGGCCGAAGCCGCCACCCAGGCCCGTCGTGCCGCCCTGGCCCGCCACACCGCCCTGGCCCGGCACAGCGCCCTGGCCTCCCGTCGCGCCGCCCTGGCCTGTTGTGCCGCCTGGTGGCATCCCCTGCGAGACACCCCCGCCCGGACCATTCATCCGGACGCCGCCGCCGAAGCCTCCGCCGCCGAAACCGCCCCCGCGAGGGCCGCCGCCGAAGCCGCCGGTGGGCCCCGCCGACGGGAGGGCGCCGGCGTGGGGGGTGGCGGCCGTCTCGACCGCGTAGGCCGCGGGCCCGATCAGCGTCACCAGGATGCCGGCGGCGGCCAGCACCGTCGCGGCGCGACGTGCCGGACGCGCGGGAAGCACCAGCGTGAGGATCAGCGTGACGATCGCCACGGCACCGACAGCGATCACGAGCGCTCGCAGCCACGGCTGCCAGTCGGGCGTCCGGTGCAGCAGGACGTACGACCACGCCGTCGTGGCGGTGACCGCGGCCGCCAGGACCAGGCAGGACCCGAGCCGGTCGCGTTCGCGCCACAGGTGGACGCCGCCGATGCCGACGACGGCCGCGGCCGCCGGCGCGAGCGCGATCGTGTAGTAGGGGTGGATGATCCCTTTGGCGAGGCTCAGGGTGACGCCGGTGACGACCAGCCAGCCGCCCCAGAGCAGCAGCGCGGCCCTGGTCCGGTCGGTGCGTGGGGCGCGCCCGCGCATCGCGATCACGGCCACCATGATGATCAGTGCCGCGGGGATGAGCCAGGAGATCTGCCCGCCCATCTCCGTGTTGAACATCCTGGTCAGGCCGGTCTCCCCCCAGCGGCCGCCGGTGCCGCCGCCTCCGCCGACGCTGCCGGCCTCGTTGCCGTTGAGCCGTCCGAAGCCGTTGTAGCCGAAGATGAGGTTGAGGATGCTGTTGTTCTGCGAGCCGCCGACGTAGGGCCGGGAGCCCTTCGGCCACAGCTCCACGGCCGCCACCCACCAGCCGGCGGCGACGAACATCGCCACCCCGGACAGCAACAGCCGACCGATCCTGCGCCGCAGCGATATCGGCGCGGCCAGCAGGTAGGTGGCCGCGAAGACCGGCACGACCAGGAACGCCTGTATCATCTTCGCGAGGAAGCCGAACCCGACGAAGACCCCCGCCCAGACCAGCCATCTGGCGCTGCCCGTCTCCGCCGCCCGGACGGTCGCGTAGGCGCCGAGGAGCAGCAGCAGGACGAGCAGCGCGTCGGGGTTGTTGAACCGGAACATCAGCACCGCGGCCGGTGTCAGCGCGAACACGGCCGCGGACAGCAGCGCCGCGGCCGGGGAGAACCAGCGCCGGACGGTCACGTACAGCACCCCGACGGCGGCGACACCTTCCAGCGCCTGCGGGACGAGCACGCTCCACGAGCTCAGCCCGAAGATACGCACCGAGATGTCCATCACCCACAGTGATGCCGGTGGCTTGTCCACGGTGATGAAGTTCGCGGCGTCCGAGGAGCCGAAGAAGAACGCCGTCAGGTTCGACGACCCTGCCTGGACGGCGGCGCTGTAGAAACTGTTCGCCCAGCCGGAGGCGCCGAGCCCCCAGATGTAGAGCACGGCCGTCCCGGCCAGCAGGGCGAGCAGCGCGAGACGCACCCATGCCGGATCGCTCTCCCGGCCGCGCAGGAGGCTTCGCGCCCACCGGCCCCCCGCCCGGGAACCGGCGCCGGGGCGGCCGGGTGCCGCGGCCGGGGCGGGCGGAATGCCCGCCCGCTCGGGAACGGTCGTGGTCATGGCCGGATCCTCGCCGTCGGTCCGGGCTGCTGTCGAAGGTCGAGAGTCACCGTCATGGGACCTGATAGTGGGGTTTCAGCCTGACGCTGACCTGATGCGAGCCTGGGAGCCGACTGAGAGCCTGTCCAGGTCTGCCCAGGTCAGTCTGCTCAGTTCCAGGCGGCCGATTCATGACACCGGGAGCGCTGCTCGAGCTCGTCGGGAAGATGCCTCTGCTGACACCGTACGTGTCGGCTCCGTCGTCGACCTGGATGATGACGGGTGCGTCGCTGTCAACCGCGGCCTGCCAGCGTTCGGGTTCTTCGGCCCGATTCAGCGGAACCATCCATGAGCCCTCACCGTTCACCCAGATCACATCAGGAATGAAATCGGCTCTGCTTACACCTTCCCCGTGCCGTTGCATACCGAACACCTCTTCTTCTTTCGGGAAACCGCCGCGCAACGCCAGCTCGACGTAGTCCCGCAGATCGGGCGGGTCGGGTGGTGCCCGCAGCGGCAGACTGCCGAGATTCCGCAACGTCTGATGCAAAGATTCCACACCCCTCAGTACCAACTTCACGTAACCGCGAGTGCAAAGATTCCCACCCGCTCCCTCCTGCCATGGGTGATCCGCCATACGCGAAGAAAATCGGTAGCGGGTCACAGTGGTCGGTAGGCATCCCGGCGGTGCTCGACGCGGAGGACGACGACTTCGTGCTTGTCATCATTGATCCGATAGAGGATGCGATAGGTGCCTCGGCGGGCCGCCCACATTCCTTCGAGATCGAAGCGCAGGGGCTTGCCTGTTCTGTGCGGAGCTTCAGCCAGGACGGTGGTGAGAAACTCCACTCTGCTCCCCGTTCCTGGCAACGGTCGTGGGCCCCTCCGTGACCGTCCGCATCCGATCGATACCGTGACCGGTGAGGGCTGCCACCGTGGCGATTCACGGTGCCTGTAGGCGTGAACAGGTCGCGAGCGCATGGATGCCGTTGGTGATCAACCTGCCGAAAGATTCTTCGGCCGCCGTCTCGGGGCCGATGCGGATCGGGACTCCGGAGCCCCGCGAGCCGCCGAAGCTTGCGTCCTGGAAACGGTGGTTCGCTGGGAACTTGACGAGCTCGTGCGGACATTACGAGGTATGAGAGCGATCGATGACGCCTGAGCCGGCTGATGACGGTGAGCTGCTTGCGCGGGCCCGGTCCGGGGACGGGACGGCGTTCGGGCTTTTGTTCCGCGCGCACTCCAGTGCCGTCTACACCTACTGCTTCCGCCGGCTCGGTTCGTGGAGCGGCGCGGAGGACGCGACGTCCGTGGTCTTCCTGGAGGCGTGGCGGCGGCGGGCCGACGCGGTCGCTCTCTCCGGCTCGTTGCGCCCGTGGCTGCTCGGGGTGGCGACGAACGTGGTGCGTAACCAGACGCGGGCCGCCCGTCGTTACGACGCGGCGCTGTACCGGCTGCCGCCCGCGGAGGTGGAGCCCGATCCCGCCGACGAGGTGGTGGCGCGGCTCGACGACGAGCAACGGATGCGGGACATTCTGCGCGAGCTCGCGGTCCTGAACCGTGGTGAGCGGGATGTCGTCGCCCTGGTGGCGATGGCCGGTCTGAGTTATGCGGAAGCCGCGGTCGCTCTGGGCGTTCCGGTGGGAACGGTCCGGTCGCGGCTGGCCCGTGCCCGTGCCCGGCTCGCGAAGACCCGGGCCGCGGGGACGGGCGCGGTTCAGGAATCCATTGATCCGGCGATACCGGTCACAGGCCGACACGGTCGGGAAGGGGCGTGACATGTCCGATCTGGATTTTCCGCGGCTTCCGCCGCAACGGGCCATCCCGGCGGATCGTCTGGCACAGCGCCAGGAACTGCTCGAACGCCACGTCGTGGCGGCTTCCGAGCCGGCCCGGAGGCCGTGGTGGCGGCGAAAGCTGATAGTCGTTCCGGCCGTGGCCGTGGTGGCTGTTCTTGGGACGGCCGCCGGCCGAGAACTGCTTCCCGGTGATGTGGCGACCCAGGCCACGACGGTGTCATGTTATAAGACGGTGAGTCTTCACGGTGACACGGACATTGTCGGCGGCGGGGTGACGGACCCAGTAGAATCCTGCCGGCAGGTGTGGCGGTCCATTGGAATGAACGTACCGTCGGAACTCGCCGCCTGCCTTACCTCGGGTGGGGCCATCGCGGTGTTTCCGTCGAAGAAAGCCTGCCGCGCGCTGGGGCTGCGTCCTTTTACGGGCCTGTCTGATTCCGCGCGCAGATTCGCGGCTTTCCAGAACGACGTGGTAACCGCCGTGCGGGCAGATCACTGCCGCCCCCGCGGCGAGATCATCGAAATGGTCCGGCAGAAGTTGGATACCTACGGCCTGCAGTCCTGGCGGATCRACGACAGCGGCTTCGGTCAGCCGTGGGCCGTGGGCCGGCCCTGCGCCAGCCTTTCCTTCAACCACGACCAGTCGATCGTGATCATAGTTCCGAACACGGAATGATACTGACAGATGCGGTGACCGTCTCGACACGAGAGAGGTCACCGCATCTGTCCGGTAATCTGCTTTACGGTATTCTGACGGCCGAGACGCGGCCGCTCCAAGCGTTGGAGAGCATCGCTTCCCAGAAGAGATCAGTCGACGAAGATGTCGGTGCGGGCTGAGACGCGTTGGGTGCCGAAGGCTACCGGGGACGCGTTGACGACGAGCGGCGGGCCACCGCGGCCGGGACCACCGCCGGCAGGCGGGCCGCTCGGCGGGCCGCCGTGCCCGTGCCCGTGCCCATGGCCGTCCCCGGGACCGCCGCCGGTGCCTGGGCCGGTTGGGGGACCACCGCGTCCGGTATCCGGGGTGGCCGGCGGCCCGCCGTGCCCTGCGGGCGGGCCGGCTGGAGGGCCGCTGTGTTCGGCGGGCGGGCCGGCCGGGGGGCCGCCGTGCTCGCCGGGGGCGCCGGGGGCACCGTGTTCGGCGGCCAGGTCGGGTGGGGGGCCGCCGGGGCGGGCGAACAGCAGTTTGGCCTGCCTGGCCTGCATCTGGGTGACCGTTTCCACGACCGGCCGCCGCTGTTGTTCGAACTGGCCGAGCGTGTCGCGGTCGAAGCTGCCGGCGGCCAGCRCCGAGACGAGGATCGGGTGCGCGAGTGCCGCGTCCTGGATGGCGAGGTTGATCCCCTGGCCGCCGATGGGGCCGTGCGTGTGCGCCGCATCCCCGATGAGCAGCAGACCGTCCCGGGCCCAGGTGTCGGCGAAACCGGCGAACACGTCCAGCACCGCGAGGTCACCAGGCACGTTGATGTACTTGGTGATCAGGTCGGCGTAGCGGGGAACGGACTGGCGGATCTGTTCCTTGATGTGTTCGATCCCGTGCTGGGCCAGCGACCGGTAGCTGCGCCGCGGGAGCGTCCAGCCCAGTTGGAGGCTGTCGGGGTAGGCGTCGTAGACGATGATCGGGTTGCCGTCGCCCTGGAAGACCGTCACCTCGGGGCCGTGTCGTTGTGGGGCGGGCAGTTTGAACCACACCATGTCGTAGTCGAAGGCGTCGATCTTGGTGAATGTGATGTCGGCCAGCCGCCGGGTCTTCGAGTGCCGCCCGTCCGCGGCTATCACGCACCGGGCGTTGATCCGCTGTTCGGTGTCGCCGTCCGGCAGGGTGACGCCGACGACGCGCTCGCCGTCCAGGAGCAGCCCGCTCGGTGACCGGCCGTCGAGATACTCGAAGCGGTCGTACTGTTTGCAGGCGTCGAAGAGTTCTTCCAGGACGTTCGGCTGCGGGATGYTGAGGAAGTGGTTGTACGGCGGTTCGATCTGGTCGTACTCGGCCTGGAACAGGGGGCGTCCGCCGGAGACGATACGGAAGCGCGAGCACTCGTAGTGGCCCCGTTTGCGGGCGCCGTCGAGAACACCCAGCTGGTCCAGTATCAGCGCGCCTCCGGGCTGGAGGATCTCGCCGCGGTATTCGCGGTCGAACGACGTCGCCCGTTCGACGAGAACGACCCGGGCGCCGGATCGCACCAGCAGCAGCGACAGGCTGAGCCCGGCCGGGCCGGCGCCGATGACGCAGAAATCTGTCTCCATGATGAAAGCTGCTCCCGTTTGGTCAGACCAGGGCGGCGGTGAGGTCGTGGATGACCGCGACGACGTCGGTGGGCGTCGGCTGGGCGGCGTTCTCGGCGGAGAGCGCCGCCGCCCTGTCCCGGTACGAGGGGGTGTCGAGCAGGTCGCGGCAGGCCGCGACGACCGACTTGGCCGTGACGCCTTCCCCCAGCAGCTGCCGGCCCGCGCCGGCGGCGCTGATGCGCGCGGCGTTGTCGAACTGGTCCGCGAACCGCGGCAGCGCGAGCTGCGGCAGGCCCGCCGTCACCGCGGTCAGCGTCGCCCCGGAGCGCCCGTGGTGGACGACAAGGTCACTGGTGGGTGCGACCAGGTGCAGCGGGAGCAGGCCGGTGGGGGCGCCGGCCGGCAGCGGCAGCGTCCAGCCGGGGCTGATCGGATCCTCCAGGCCGGCCACGACCTCGATGCCGAGGCCGTGCAGGACGGCGGCGACCTCCGCCAGCGTTTCCGCGAGGTCCCGGAAGGCGGCCCTGACCAGGCTGCTGCCGACGGCCAGGGTGACCCGGGGCCGCTCCGTCCGCCCGAGGATCCACTCGGGCAGCGCGGCGGCTCCGCTGTAGGGGACGTAGCGGATGTGCCGGTCGCGGGATCCGGGCGGGTCCGCGGGCCGCAGGCTCGGCGGGCACGGGTGCAGGCGCAGCGCGGGTTCGGGCAGGTCCGTCAGGCCCAGGCCGGCGAGTTCCGGCGTGAGTTCGTCGCGGGCGGGCGGCCGGGCCTCGGGCATCGTCGTCACACCCCAGCCGTGTTCGACCCAGGGCAGGCCGTGCGTCTCGGCGGCGAGCTGGCCCGCGTGCTCGGTCGGTTCGCTGATGATGACGTCCGGGCGCCAGCGCTCCACCAGTTYCAGCGTGTACGGCAGGGTGGCGGCGGTCAGGCGCCCCCAGGCCCGGCCGGTGCCCTCGTTGCGTTCCGCGGCGTTTGTCGCGGGCGGCACCGGCCGGCCGTCCCGGTCCCTGGTCATGATTGTGAGGAAGTCGACCGACGGCGCGGTCGCCCCCGCCGGCAGCGCGGCCTCGGTGATGGCGCCGGTGAAGTTCGCCGGCGCGGCGACCAGGACGTCGTCGCCGGCCGCCCGCAGCGCGTGCGCGAGCGGAACCAGCGGAAAGAGATGACCGTGGACCGGAGAAGTGGTGAAGAGCACTCGCACGAATTGCTCCTTACGGGTGTGACAGGTATGGGGACACGGCCCGCGACGGTCGTCCCGGGCCGGAATCCCGTTTCAGGCGGTGAACGCCGGGTCGCGGTCACTGGTATCCGGCTGGAGTGTGCGAGTACTTCCCGGCAGACTGACGCCGAGCCCGCCGGAATGCGTTCCCCCCGTGCCCACACCGAGTTGGCGCAGCAGGCCGCGGTCGTCACGGATGGCGTCGTGCTCGACCACCGTGCCGTCCAATATGCGGAACCAGTGGATGTGCCGCCAGGTGACCCGCTGGCCGGTCGCCCRCACACCCATGATCACGTCTTGTACCTCGCCCTCGACCGCCAGTTTCGCCACGACGTTCTCGGTGTCCGCGACGATGCTCTCGACCGTCCAGGTCGCGGTCGGGAAGGCGCGCAGCACGACCGCCAGGGTCTGGGCCAGCCCGTCGCGCCCCGGGGGGCTGCCTGGCTGGAGCCGGTGGTTGACCATGTCCGGCGCGAAGGCCGACACGGCGGCGTCGACGTCCCCGCGCTCCAGCGACCGGAAGTGCTCGAGAATCGTTCTCCGGTTGGCCTCGACCTGCCTGTCGACAGCGGATTCCGCTCTTTCCGGAGAAATTTCCGAGTCTTCTTTCTCGACATGCAGGACGATTTCTGAGACTTCCATTCTCGCGCTTTCCCGAAGTTCGCGCAGGGGTGCGGTCAGGACGTCCTGTTCCGGGCTTCGCTCGAATTTCTGGAATGCTTCCGGGCTGTCCCAGTCGCTGGTGATCACAAATTCGCGGGGGCCGGTGCGCAGGAGACTCTGGCGCAGGTTGCCCGGCGCCTGGCGGACCACCGAGGCGATCTTCTCCCAGGCGTCGACGAAGTCCTGTTCCCGGTCGGGACGGACGAGCATGCGCAGCGTCGCTCTGATCATCGGATTCCTCCGTCCGTGGTCGCGGGGTCGACGGCCCGCAGGATCAGCGAGCTGTTGAAGCCGCCGTAGCCGCGGGCGTTGACCATGGCGACTCGCACCGGGGCCTCGCGCGGCACCCGGACGAGGTCGAGGCGGTACTCCGGTGCCGGGTCGTCGAGGTTGCCCACCGCCGGGATCACCCCGTCGCGGATGGACAGCACGGCGTTGACGGCGGCCAGCGCCGAGCCGCCCGCGCTCATCCGCCCGGTCAGCCCCTGGGGGGCGGTGACCGGGACGCGTTCGGCGTGCGCGCCGAACGCGGCATGGATCGCGCGTGCCTCGACCTCGTCGAGGTCACGGGAGCCCGCGCCGTCCGCGAAGATCACATCGACGTCGGCCGGGGTGAGCCGCGCGTCGGCGAGCGCCCGGCGCATGGCCTCGGCGTACCAGCGCGGATCCGGCGTCGGGTCGCGGTGGTGGTACGCGTCGTGGGTCGCCGCGTACCCGGCGATCTCGGCGTACACCCCTGGCGCGCCGCGGGCCGCCGCGGACGCCGGGTCCTCCACGACGAGCGTCGCGCCGCCCTCGGCGGGCACATGGCCGCCCGCGTCACGGTCGAACGGCTTGTAGCCGCCGCGTGGCTCACGGCTGGTGGACAGGCGTCCGCTCGTGGTCTGGCAGGTCAGCGCGTAGGGGGTGAGGCCGGCTTCGGCGCCGCCGGYGAGCACCACCGGCGTTCCGCGGCGGATGGTCCGCCGCGCCTGCGCCAGGCTGTCGAGACCGCCGGCGTCGTCGGAGACCACGACCCCGGACGGCCCCTTGATTCCGTGCTGGATGGAGGTCTGGCCGGTGGTTGCCGCGTAGAACCAGGCGATGGACTGGTACACGCTCACGGCCTGGCGGCCCCGGCTCCACAGCCGCTGGATCTCCCGCTGGCCGAAGTCGTTACCGCCGGATCCGGCCCCGAACACCACCGAGGTCGCGTACGGGTCGTACGCCGCCGGGTTATAGGCGGCGTCGGTCAGCGCGAACCCGGTCGCGGCCATGCCCAGCCATGTCCACCGGTCGGTCTGCAGGATGATCCGGCCGCCGATGTGGTCGGCGGGGTCGAAGCCGGTCACCTCACCGGCGAGCGTGGTGGCGTACCGGCTGGCGTCGAAGCTGGTGATCGGCCCCACCCGCAGCTCGCCGCGCAGCGTGGAACGCCAGTGCTCCTCGGTCCCGATGCCGCTGGGGGTGACCGCTCCGATGCCGGTGATGACAGGACGCAGCCCGGCGCGGGTGGCGCTCACCGGTCACCTCGTCCGCGGTCGAGCACGATGGCCGACTGGAACCCACCGAAGCCGCTGCCGACCGACAGCGCCACGTCGACGTCGTGCTCGCGGGCGATGTTCGGCACGTAGTCCAGGTCACACTCGGGGTCCCGGCTGGACCAGTTGGCCGTGGGCGGGACGACCCGGTTCTCGATCGCCAGGGCACAGGCCACGATCTCGATGGCGCCGATCGCCCCGAGGGAGTGGCCGACCATGGATTTGATCGAGCTCACCGGGACGTCGTAGGCGTGCTGCCCGAGCGACTTCTTGAACGCGGCCGTCTCGTGGCGGTCGTTCTGCTTGGTCCCGGAGCCGTGCGCGTTGACGTAGCCGATCCTGGTCGGGTCGGTACGGCCCTGCCGCAGGGCGTCCGAGATCGCTTCGGCCATGTCGAGCCCGTCGGCCTTCAGACCGGTCATGTGGAAGGCGTTCGAGCGGGCGGCATAGCCGGTGATCTCGCAGTACACGTGCGCGCCCCGGGCCCGGGCGTGCTCGAGATCCTCCAGGATGAGCACGGCGGAGCCCTCACCCATGACGAACCCGTCCCGGCTGGCGTCGAACGGTCGGGAGGCGTGCTCGGGATCGTCGTTGCGGGCCGACGTCGCGCGGATCGCGTCGAAGCAGGCGATGGAGATCGGGGACAGCGGCGCGTCCGTCGCCCCCGCGATCACGATGTCGGCCTCGCCGTCGGCGATGAGCTGGTGGCCGTACCCGACCGCGTCGATCCCGGAGGTGCAGCCCGTCGAGACCACGTGCGCCGGGCCGTGGGCGGAGAAACGGCAGGCCACCTCGGTGGCCAGACAGCTTGGAACCAGAGCGTGATAAAGGAACGACGAGGCGTAGACGGGATCGACGAGCCAGTCGCGTCCGCTGTCGCTGGCGACGACGTACTCGTCCTCCAGACGGGTGGTCGCGCCGACCGCGCTGCCCATGCTGACGGCCACCACCGGGCCACCGCCGTCGGCACCGTCGGCGCTGTCGGCGCCGTCCCGGCCGAGATCCAGACCGCTGTCGGCCACGGCCTCGGTCGCGGCCGCGAGGGCGAACTGCACGAAGCGGTCGTTGCGGGCGATCTCCTGCGGGGTCAGGCCAGCAGCGGCCGGGTCGAAGTCGCATTCGGCGGCTATCTGCGAGCGGAACTGCGTCGGGTCGAAGAACGACAGACGCCTGGTCGCCGTCCGGCCCTCGGTCAGCAGATCCCAGAACTCCTTGCGGACAGTGCCTCCTGGCGCGACCACGCCGATGCCGGTTATGGCCGTCCTTCTCACTTCCGGCTCCTTCACGGGGCGTTTCTCACGGGTGTTCCATAGCGGGTGTTTCGGGGCTGGGTCAGGGCTGGGGGAGCGGTTCGGTGTCGACGTGGCCGAGGTCCGGCCGCGGTGCCAGCGGGCTGAGATGAAAGACGAGGAAGGCGGTCTCGTCGCCGTCGTTGACGATCCGGTGGCGGGTGCCGATCGGGATGAGCAACCCGTGCTCGGCGGGGAGCGCGGTGTGTTCGCCGTCGAGCCGCGCGACGACCTGCCCGGACACGCAGTACAGGAACTCCTCGGAGTACGGGTGCCAGTGTTCGCTGACGAACTCGCCGGGCCGCAGCGTCAGCGTGCCGAGGAAGCCGGACTTGGCGCCCACCGTCGCGGGGGACAGCAGCGTGCGGATGTCGCCACCGCGGCGGCGGTTGGCCGGGACGTCATGGATGGAGAGCACCTTCGGCGTCACGGCCGGGTTGTCGGTCGTCAGGGTCATCGCTTCTCCTTGAGTGCGTCGCGGACCTCCCGGAGCCGCCTGATCGGCTTCCGGGACGGGATCCGATGGGCCCGGCGCTGCGCGCGGGATTCACAACAGACGCCAGGCCCTGATCGGAGCTGATCAGACCTGCTGAGGAAGGGCCTTCGCGTGCTGGGCGGCCCGCTCGACCTTCTCCCGGATGACGCCCATCTCCCGTCGGGTGTTGTTGTTAATGTTGTTGGTCATCCACTCGTCGTCGACCGGCGCGTCCGGGCGCATGTGGAAGTCCTGCACCCAGCGCATCCTGGTGCCGGCGCCTTCGGGTTCGTAGGTCCACTCGATGTTCATGAACTCGAAGGGGCCTGGTTCGACCCGGCGTGCCCGGACGCGGTGCTTCTCCGGATCCAGTGTCCGTTCCGAGACCCAGCTCCAGACCTTTCCGTTCGCGTCCGGGTGCATCGTCAGACGGAACCTGAAGGTCTGGTTCTGGTGCTCGAGAATCTCCACCGCGGCGTATTCGGTGAAAAGATTCGGCCAGTCCTCGAGATTGTTTGTGATCGTCCAGACCAGATCGATGTCGGCGTCGATCCAGATCGAGTTCTCCGTGTGCCCGGCCATGGCTCTCCGTTTGCTTGACGATGTTCCGGTCGAGAAAGCTGTCGGCGCTGGTTCAGCCAGCCTGCTCGGCGTACGCGCGCGCGCCGACTCCGGGCAGGTGCGCCACCACGGTCCCGGTGGCCGCGGAGAAGCTGGTGCRCAGCGCGTGCAGCCGCTTCCGGTGCTCCAAGTGCTCGGGATTGCGCTGGAACTCCTGGTACGCCTGCTCGTTGGCCCACTCGCCGAATATGTAGTAGGTGCTGGGATCGTCCGTGGAACGGACCAGCCAGGCGCCGAGATTTCCCGGTTGTTTGGCGGCGTCCGGAGCGACCTGCAGCCAGGTCTCCTCGAACTCGCGTTCCCGGCCGGGTATGATCTGCTGCGTAAGAACGATCCGGAAAGTGCTGGAAGCACTCATCGGGTATCTCCGTTCGGATGTCTGTGGTCAGGTTCGGGCCAGCGCGGGACACGGCCCGTGGCGCCATCGCTGATATGTCTGAACCGGCTCGTCATCCGGGTACACGTGCCAGCGGACGGCGAAGAACCACAGATGGTCGACTTCGCCCGTTCGACGGCTTCTGGATGCCCCCTTCGCTGGACGTCCCTCCGCACCGGATCCGGGGTCGGAGCCCGCCGGATCCGGCGGGAGCTCCGAGCCGACAGGGCCCACGTACGATCGTGTCGTCCTCGGCCCTGGAGCGTCGGTCAGACGGTCGCCAGGTGTCCGGTCCCGGTCGGGGACGGACATCGTGTGCGCGGACGGCTGTCGGCACAACCGCGCGTTCCCCCTGGTTGCATGATTCTCGCTGTCCGGTCGTGAATTCCTGTCGGATACGGAGTGAATTCCTGTCGGATACGAGACGGAGCCGCCGGTCCGGTCGACAGCCTATGCGACRCCGGCTCTGGCGGTGCTGTTGATGGTGGTGAGGATTTCGGCGAGAGTGTAGTCCTCGGGCGGCTCCGCCGGCAGTTCGACGCCGAAGGTGTCGAGGACGACGGTCTGCAGGTGCAGGTAGGCCAGTGAGTCCACCCCGACCTCGGCGAACGTGACGCCAAGATGGTCGGGCCGCTCGTCGGCGACGAGTACCGTGCGTTCCACGAGGAAGTCGAGCAGTTGGTCAGCGGTCCACTGATCCGCCATGGTTCTCTCCTTCGTCATGGTGATCCGGTTTCACCGGGTGCCGATCCGCGACCCATGAATAGAAGTTCCGGGCGATCGCGTCGCGTGGGCTGCGCCAGGTGTCCGGATCGTACGCGGTGATGTGTCTGGCGAGTTTCGTGTTGACGTCGACGAACAATGGGTGCTCGCGTACGGCGGGCAGGGCGGGCGCCACGTCGTCGGTCGCCTCGATCAGATGAAAGTAAAGTCCGTGAAAACTGAAGAGATCACGCCGGACGACGCCCAGCAGGTGTGGCAGCTCCCCGTCGTCCGATTCTCGGAAGATATCGGCGACGGGGGGTTCGTCGTCAGCACTGACACGAGCCACGATGAGAGTACGGTGCGTCATTCGACGGCCCTGTTCCGGGCCGCCGGAAGCCGGCCGGAGAATATTGACATGCCTGCCCCCTGACAGCTTGAAGAAAAGGACGGGCAAGCATGCCGCACCGTCGGCGTCGATGGTGCGGAAGCTGCCCGCGCAAGTCAGTGACCCGACGCCGTCGTCGGTGGTTCCGGTGTGAGAGCCGATGCGGTGGCCATCGCCCAGCCTGGTCAGCGCGAGTGCCGCAAGGCGTCACTTCGCGAAGGCTGGGGCCTGGCCGCCGCTCCGGCCCGTCTCTCTACGGAAGCATGAGGTATTGGGCCTGTCGTGTCTCGCAGTTGGCATGGCAAGAACGTGTAGTGGCAACTTGGTGCCGCTGGTGTGGCTCCACCGGCGTGGAAGTGCTATAGCCAGTCTTTTTTCGCCGCGAGGATGCCGGCCTGGAACCGGCTGCGGGCATCCATTCGTCGCATGAGATCAGCGATCATACGCCGGACTGTTCGTACCGACACGCCGAGGTGTCGGGCAGCGGCCTCGTCCTTGGCGCCGAGGCTCAGAAGTCGCAGCAGGAGGCGCTCGGAGTCGCTTGGAGCGGAATTGTCAATTCGTTGTTTTTTTGTGTTCGGGAGACCGCCGGCCTRATCGATCAGGTTGGCCTGGCCGGCCAGGCCGCGAACGGTGGAGGAGCCGCTACTGTCACCCGGCGCGCCCTGGCCGAAGGCGATGTGGTCGAGGCCGGCGCGCCGGAGTTCGGCCTGGTCG
The DNA here is from genome assembly GCF_001983005.1 of Protofrankia sp. BMG5.30. Lineage (NCBI taxonomy): Bacteria > Bacillati > Actinomycetota > Actinomycetes > Frankiales > Frankiaceae > Protofrankia > Protofrankia sp. BMG5.30. The sequence goes on from NZ_MOME01000029.1 coordinate 46,568, forward strand.
AGCTCACCGGCCCGTTCCAGGGGCCGCGCGGCTCTCCAGAGCTGATCGAACAGCATCGTGACCAGACCCGTCAGTGCCGGCTCCTGGAGCAGCAGCGCACAGCCACGCTCGTCGTCCGGGTCGGACGCCAGCAGGAGCAGGGCGGTCTCACGGTCGGCGATGGCCACGTCCGCCAGCGGGGCGTCGGCCATCCGCAGTTCCAGGCCCTGCGCGTCGACGAGGTCGCATCCGGCGGGGGCGTCGTCCCCCTGAGCCGGGCGTGGCCGGATGGCGCGTATGGCGACCCCGCGGCGGAGGGCCTGCAGCACGGCCTGGGAGCACTCCGCCGTCATGATCGATGGCTGCCAGGGTCGGGTGTGCAGAACCAGCAGCTCCCGTTTGGCCTGGGCTACGAGATCGAGCAGCTGGTCTGTGACCGCTTCCGCGCCCTTCAGTCGCACGACATCGACGGCCTGCTCCGGCTGCCGGCCCTGCATGTAGTCGGCGACCAGCGTGCTCACCTGCATACGAGCGCGGATGAGTTCCTCCTGTCGGCGGATGAGCTGATCGTGTTGCTGTCGGAACAACTGTTCGAGAGGAACCTCGGGGTGCACGGCGACCAGCCGGTCGGGGTTCTCGCGGGAGGGCACCAGCAGCGAGAGTTCGACGAGCCTGTCGCAGGCCTGCCGGATGGTGGTCGTGGAACACCCAAGGGCGATGCTTACCTCCTCGGCGCTCATGTCCTTCCGGCGTAGCCACAACCGGTAGGCAGCGAGAGCGATGTCATCGATACCGAGAAGGTCGAGCATCGTCATCTCCCCGGTCGACTAGTCCACGCGGGTGTTGGCCCTGGGCAGGCCCCGTTGCGCCTCTTCGCTCGTGACCACGTCGAGGGAGTGACGGACCAGCGCCACCAGGGCCTGTCTGACGGATTCCCGCCGGCGCGCGTCACAGAAGATGATGGGCCGGCGGGGGTCGACGTCGAGCGCGTTGCGGACCTCGTCGAGCCGATATTCCCTGGCGCCTTCGAACCGGTTGACCGCCACCAGGAACGGAATATCCCGCTCCTCGAAATAGTCGACCGCCGGGAACGAGTCGGCGAGCCGGCGGGTGTCGACCAGGACGATGGCGCCGATAGCGCCGAGAACCAGTTCGTCCCACATGAACCAGAAACGGTCCTGGCCAGGTGTGCCGAACAGGTAGAGAATCACGCTGTCGAGCAGTGTGATTCGGCCGAAGTCCATGGCGACCGTCGTCGTGGTCTTGGCACCGACCTGGGAGGTGTCGTCGATGCCGAGGCTCGCCGAGGTCAGTGCGGCTTCGGTCGTGAGCGGGGGAATCTCGCTGACCGTCCCGACGAACGTCGTCTTTCCGGCGCCAAAGCCACCGGCGATTATGATTTTGACCGGGCTGGGCGCCGGGCTGGCTATCTGTCTGCCGACCGTGTGCGGTCTAGAGGGTCTGTAGTCCATCGAGCACCTTTTCCATCAGCGCCACGTCGGGACGCTCGCTCGGTCGGGCTGGGCGGGTGACGCGTACGAGACCGGCGTCGATCATGTCGCCGACGAGAACACGTGCCACGCCGACCGGCAGGTTGAGCTGCGCGGATATTTCCGCGATCGACTGGATGCTCTGGCAGAGCAGCACGATGTTCCGTTGTTCTGGATCAAGAGTTCGGACCATCGCGCGCCCGTGCTCCGTCGTCGACACCAGAGCCACCAGCTCCAGCGCGCGATTGGCCGCCGGTCGCGTCCGGCCGCCGGTGACGGCATAGGGACGGACGACCGGACCTGCGTCGTCGTCGTACCACTCCTCGTCCACCGGTCCTCCTGATCAGGGCTTGACAGTAATCGCTGAAATTCGTCCTGCCGGAACTCGTCCCGTGAAAATCGTTCGGTCAAGAATCCGCCGACATCGGGCGGCGGTGGTCGGCGGCACTGTGCTGGAAACTCGGCCCGACGACGACCGTTCGGGCCGAGTTCCGGCGGAAACTCTCGCGGGACAAACCGGAACCCGGGCCGCCAGGGTTCCGGTTTGCTGTCAGCGGGGGAGCGCGGCCTGCATCTCGGCACGCAGTTCGGGGGTGAGGAACTCGCCGACACGGATGACCAGCAGCGCCATTTCGTAGGCGATCAGACCGATGTCGGCGCCGGGCGTGCTGAGGATGGCCAGACAGGACCCGTCACCGACCGCCGTGACGAAGAGAAATCCCTGCTCCATCTCGACGATCGTCTGGCGGACGTTGCCGCCGCCGAAGAAACGGCCGGCGCCGCGAGCCAGGCTGTTGAAGCCCGAGGCGACCGCGGCCAGCTGGTCGGCTGTCGTCCGGTTCATTCCGTTCGAGGTGGCGAGCAGGAGGCCGTCCGCCGACAACACGACGGCATAGGTAACCTCCGGGACTTTCCGCGTGAGGTTGTTCAACAGCCAGCTCATGTTCTCGACCGGGCCGATGTGGCGCATTACATCACCCTTTTCGCGTCGTCGTCGCCGTTCGGGTTCGGTCCCTCCTGTAGACCTCGGCCGAAGTTGGACTGGAAGGAGGACATCATGGATCGGATCTCGTCCGGTGACCGCGTTCCGGTGAGGAGCGACGGTGCGACGGGAGCGTTGGTGGGTGTCCCCTTCAGTTCAGGCGCGAGGCTGGCCCGCCGCTGCCGTTTGGGCAGCCCCGTCTCGTCGGGCTGCCCGGGCGGGGCGGCCGGCGCGGCCGACGCCTGGGGGAACCCGGAGCCGGTACCTGAGAACGGCTCTGCCGCGGGGCCGCTCCTCCTGCGGTTGGGCAGGCCGCGCTGCCGCTGCGCATCCAGTGGGTCGGCCCACCGGTCCGCTGGTTGCGGCCAGCCAGCGGGCGCGCTGGGCGCGTCGTCCCAGCGGGCGGACGGAAGTGGCGGTGGGGCGGGGCTGTCCGACGGTGGCTCGGTCCAGGAGTTGGGCTCGAGCGCCAGGTTGTTGGAGCGCAACCGCTCCCGCGGATGTTCGTTCCCGATGCCGTCGTCAACGCCGGTGCCGGTGTCGGCGTCCCCGTCACCGAGCTGGTCGGATTCGGAAACGAACCAGCTTGAACGGATTGTGGGGAAGACCGGCAGATCGTCCATGAGCGGCCTGTCCTCACCGCCACCGCCACCGCCGGAGCCGGAGGTGGCGGACGGCATCGGCGACGCACTCACCGACAGCAGTTCGCTGGTGTCGAAGGAGCCGGAGAGGGGGAGCCGGTCATCCAGCGGGTCCGAATCGTCCATGGGGATCGGGTCCCGCAGCGAGAGCGGCTTGCTGATGGCGAGCGAATCGGTGAGCGCGGTCGGGTCACCGAAGTCGATGGAATCCTCCAGGTGCGCGTCCAGGGGCACGTCCAACGGTGCGTCCAGTGCCGGCGTCCTGGTCCGCTCGGGCCTGGACGTGGTCGGCTCCTCCTGCGGGGCGTCGTCGATCTCGCGCAGCAGGTTGGTCGGGACCAGGACGATGGCCAGGGTGCCGCCGTACGGCGACGGCCGCAGACGGACCTGGATGTCGTGCCGTTGGGCGAGGCGACCGACGACGAACAGGCCCAGTCGTTCACTGGTACGGAGGTCGAACGGAGGCGGGTTGCTCAGCCGTCCGTTGATCTCCGCGTATTCCTCGTCGGTCATGCCCAGGCCGCGGTCCTCGACCTCGATCACGGATCCGTTGGAGACCTGGTGCCCGGACACGTGCACGGGGGTGTGCGGCGGGGAGAAGGAGGTGGCGTTCTCGATCAGTTCCGCGAGCATGTGGATCACGTCACCGACGGCATGCCCGCCGATGGCGGAACCGGCGATCGGCAGCACCTTCACCCGGGTGTAGTCCTCGACCTCGGCGACCGCGCCACGCACGACATCCTTGATCGCAACCGGCCGCCGCCAGCCACGGGCGGGCTTCGACCCGGACAGCACGATGAGGTCCTCGGCGTGACGGCGCATACGGGTCGCCAGGTGGTCGAGCCGGAACAGTTCGGCCAGCTCGTCCGGGTCGGTCTCCTTGCGCTCCAGCGCGTCGATGACCTTCAGCTGACGGTGGATGAGCGCCTGGCTGCGGCGGGCGAGGTTGAGGAAGGTGTCGCCGATGCTCTTGCGCATCGCAGCCTGTTCGACAGCGGTGCGCACGGCGACCTGGTGGACGGTGCCGAACGCCTCGCCCACCTGCCCGATCTCGTCCTTCGTCCCGATCCGGATGGGGAAGACCTCGGTTTCGACCTGGACCTGCTCGCCGCGGTGCAGCCGTTCCACAACGCTGGGCAGGCTGTCGTTGGCCACCTCGAGGGCAGCCCCCCGCAGCCGCCGAAGCTGGCGGATCATGGGGCTTGCGACGAGCAGCGAGATACCCACCGACACGGCCAGGACCAGCGCGACGAGGAGGCTGCTCAGCCAGGCGTTGCGAGTCGCGTGCGAGGCGATCGCGTTGCTCTCCTTCGTCAGGTCGGCCGCGATCTGGTTTTCCACCAGGCGTATCCGGGAGATCTTGTCCGCCATGGACTCCAGGGCACGCTGGCTGTCGATGGTGATCGGTTGGTTCATCTGGGCCGCGAACACGATGGCGTCGCGCATCTGGGAGACGCTGTCCGCGACCGGGCCGACCGTTTTGTCGTAAAAGTCCTGTTCCTCCAGGGAGGCGGTGGTGCGGAACTGCGCGATCCAGGCATCCTCGGCACCGGCGTTCGCCTGTGCCTGTTTGACGACCGCGACGTTGGTCTGGTGGAAGAGGATCACCGAGATGCTGCCGCGTTGCTGGGCGGCGGCCTCTCTCGCCCGTGACACGCTGGTGAGGGCGCCGACGTAGTTGATCAGTTTGGCGTTGTCGGTGCCGGCTCCCACCTGGGCGATGAGATCGAGCAGGTCGTTGATGCTTTTGTTGTAGAACTCCGTGTTCTTCACGCGGTCGGTCTGCCGCTGGTCGATCGCCTGCCGATGGTCGGGAACCTGGTCGAGCTGGCGCTGGATGGTGTCTATGACCTGCTGTAGGTCCTCGGTCACGCTCTTGGGGAGCCTGGTCGCCTCCCGCTGGTAGGTCGTGACGGCGGTGTCAGTCGGGCCGCGCCTGGCCTGCATCTCCTCGACGCCCTCACGGAATTGGCTGCCCACGACCGCGGAAGAGGCATAGCGTTCCTGCTGGAGTGCGTCAATAAGATCGTTGACTTTGGTTGAGAAGGCTGCGAGGTCCCGCACCCGGTTGCCTGTGTCGACGCTCTCAAGGTCGGCGCGCACCTGGAGGGCGCTAAAAACGGCCAACGCCACCAGCGGGAGGATGAGAATGGCTACCAACTTGGAGCGGATTGGCCAGTTCTGGAGCATCCGATCCTCTCCTTCGACGCAGTGTCCTGACGCCTTGTCGGGGCGAGCGTTCTGGTTCGGCGTTCCGTGTGCCGGCTTACACCTCGATCCACGGCGAAGACCGTGGCCGCGGCTCTTTCCCCCTGGGCCGGACAACTGTACCCGGGCTATTAAGCCCTCTCTGAACAGGGGTATAGGGGGGTGGGGAACGGGCTCGAATCGGATCAATAGGCGATCATCGGTTGGCCGTCCGGTCATRCTCGGGCAGCCCGCCGGCCGGCTCCGGGATAGGCGCGGATGATATTCGTGACGGATTGCGCGGCCCGATGATCGACGTTCGTTGTTGTGACTGGCGAGCTGCGAAAAGGTTAGTCGTGGACGGGTGGGTGTTTACGGATTGTGGGTCGGTAGACGGCCGAGTTGAAAGACAGTGGACATCGGGTCGCGCCGGGAATGGTCCGGAATCTGTCCCCGAACTGTCCCGGTCGGCCGCGGTCGGCGGGCCGGAGACGAGAAAGTGCAACAGTCAGGTGTCGTTCGGACCACTACCTGGTGCCGGTCACCGGGAAATCACCGCCACGGCCACCGGTGGGTGGTGGGGTCGGCGTTGATAGTGTCGGGACAGGCACTACCGGTCAGGCGCCCGCCATGCGTCGATCATTCCGACGGGTTGGGGCGGGCCCCGGCCCGGGCGGTCACGTGGGCGCCGTTGGGCACCGCACGCACCTCACCGGCCGTCCGGACGAGGGGATACACGGCGAAGTAATAGGTGGCCCCGTCCTGCGGGTCCCGCAGGTGCCAGCCACCTCTGATCTCCAGGCTGCTGTTGGTGACCTTCGCACGCCGGGCGGCCGGATCGTCCGGCCCGGTGGGGGTGGTGTCGTGCCGCCACAGCACGCGGGCTTCGGTGATGCCCGGCGGCATCTGGAACGTCAGGGTGATCGTGTTGCCCTGGTCCACGGCCCGCAGCGCCCGGATGTGCGGCCCCGGCCGGTGCCGGATGGAACGGCCGACGACCGCCCTGTCCTCGGCGATGCTGACCGGCGTGTACACCGTCGGGCCGGCTGTCGGGTCGGCCGCCGGGTCGGGCGCCGGGTCGGGCGCCGCGGTGTCGACCAGCCGCCCACGCCGGCTGGAGCCGACCAGGCGTTCCCGTCCCCGCAGGGACGCGGTGGACAGCTCGTGATCAACAGGGCCGAACGGTTCCGGCTCCGCCGCCGGTCGCGGGCCGTGCTCGTGGCCCGCCGGGTCACCTCCGGGGGCCTCCGGCGCGGACGCCCCCGCCTCGGACGCCCCCGCCTCGGCTCCCGCTACCGCCACCGGATCCGGCGGTGCCTCGGTGGCATAGATCCGGACCAGCGCGCCGGGTACCGTCGTCCACCGCAGGACTGTCGTTCCGCCGCTGTCGTCCACCTCGAGGTCCAGGACGGGCCGGGGCCGCCTGACCACGGTCACGACCACCTCCACCCCGCTGGTGTGGGCCAGCGCGCCGAAGGGATCCGGATAGGACACCCGCACCCGGTACCGGTAGGTCGCCCCGGTCTGCACGTCGCGGTCGACATGCTGTCCGCCGGTGGCGCGGAAGCGGCGGGCGGCCCCCCGGAACGGCGACGACTCGTCGAAGGTCCGCTCGATCAGCACGTCGTCGTAGCCCGCGTCGAGCCGCCAGGCCAGCGCCACACCGTCGCCGTCCATGTGGGCGCGCAGGCTGGTGACCTCCGGGACGATCACCAGCGGTGGGGTACGGACCGGTTTCGACCGTCTGCCGCCAGCCGTCGACATCACCTCGTGCCAGACCGTCACCCCTCGGGGCACGCCCGCGTCGGACAGCTCGGTCGAACCGGTCGTGCCCAGGCTGCGCTCGAAGCGCCCGCCCGGCGCGCTCGGGTCGGCGACCACCCGCAGAACACGGAAGGCGACCGGCCCCGCCGAGCGCGGCGGGGTCCATCGCAGGAGCACCGCGCCGTTGTCCTCCCTGGCGGTGAGGTTGGACGGCGGCGCGAGCGCGCCGGACTCGCTGGTCCCGCCGGGGCCGCTGGCATCGGCGATGTGGCCGTCGTCGACGCCGGCGGGATCGACCGCCTTCGGTTGTGGACGGGCCGGCCCGTCCACAACGGCAGTGCCGCCACCGCCACCGGTGCCGCCGGTGCCCTCGTCGACGACGGTGCTGCCCCCGTCGACAACGGTGCTGCCGCTGTCGGGGATGGTGCCGAAGGAATAGCGGGTACCGATGTCGTCACGGCGGACGATCCGCGAGCGCCCGCCAGCCTGCGTCTGCGTCCCGGCCCGTGCCGAGGTGGCTGGCGCGCTGCCCGGCCGTGCCGTGGCGATGTCCGCCAGCAGCTGGCGCGCCTGCCGCGCGGTCATGCGCGCACGCGGGTCCTTCTCGAGCAGACCGATGAGGACGTCGACCAGCGGGCCGGCCAGCCTGGTCGGCGTCGGCGGTTGGAACAGGATCGCCGCCACCATCGCCGCGAAGGTCTCCCGGTAGAACGGCGGCCTGCCCTCCACCGCGAAGTAGAGGGTCGCGCCGAGGCCGAACAGGTCGGCCTCCGGGGTGGCGGGGTCACCGTTGAGCCGTTCCGGTGACATGTACGAGGGCGTGYCGAGCACCCCGGTGACGGTGAGGGCGGAGTCGCTGTCCCGGGTGGCRATGCCGAAGTCCGTCAGCACCACCCGGCCTTCCGTGCCGATCAGCACGTTCGAGGGTTTCACGTCCCGGTGCAGGATGCCGAAGGCATGGGCGGCCTCCAGCGCGTCGCTGATCGCGACTCCGACGCGGGCCACCTCGGCGACCGGTAACGGACCATGGCCGCGGACCAGTTGGAGCAGCGACTGGGACGGCACGAGCTCCATCACGATCCATGGCAGGCCGTTCTCGACGACGACGTCGAGGATGGTCACCACGTGCTGGTGGCCGCGCAGCCTCGCGGCGTGCCGGGCCTCCCGCAGCGCCCGCTCGACCCGGTCGGCGCGTTCGGACGGGTCGAGACCGTCCTCGAGGTCGATTTCCTTGAGCGCGGCGTCGGCCAGYAGCACCTCGTCGAAGGCGCGCCAGACCGTGCCCATTCCGCCGGCACCAAGCCGTTCGATGAGCCGGTACCGGCCGGCCACAAGGCGGTTCACCTCTGGAGCGGCAGCCACGTCGCCCCCTCCGTGATGTTTTCGTACCGCGTTCTCCCAGTGCAGCATGCCACTTGGGCCGGGGGCCGGTGCCCGTGGCGTCGTCGGGCCGTCAGGTGTTCCGAGGCCGCCGGTCGGAAAGCCGGGCTGGAAAGCCCGGCCGGTGGGCCCGACAGGTGTCCCCGGGTGGCGGCGCGGCGGTGGGGTGGTGCTTTAGTGGTCGGCAAACCGGCGCCGGCGGCCCAACCACCGTGGCCGCCACCGTGGCCGCCGCTGTGGCCGCCGCTGTGGCCGCCGCTGTGGCCGCTGTTGTTGTTACCGCACAATGGTGACTATTTGTCATCGCTATTGCCCATATTGTGACTGCTCGTACTGCGACTGGAGGTATCGATGGGCCGGGCCGGAATGCTGCCGCGACGTCGGACAGCGGCGGCCGGTGCCGTGGGTCTGGCACTCCTGCTCGGCGGGTGCGGCGGGTCTGCCTCCGATGACGCGGCCGTCACCGTCCCGGAGGCGTCGGTGACCGATGCCGGGGCTGGTGCCGGTGCGGGTGCTGGTGCGCTGCCGACCGACCTGCCGACCGACCTCGTGCTGCCGAGCCAGACGGCGTCCGCGCAGCCCACCCCTGCCGTGACGACCGGTATCGGGGCGCTGCGGGGGACGCTCGTCCCCAAGCACTTCCCGTTCCCGAAGGATGCGACTCCCCGGCTCGTCAGCGCCGAGGCACAGGCGACGACGGTCGCGCTGAGTGGTGTGACCGCCGACGATGTCATCCGGTACTACCGGCAGTCGATGCCTTCCGCCGGCTACACGTTCCAACAGCAGAACATCGCCGGCGGACAGACGACGCTCACCTATACCGGCTACGGCCAGCGGGTCCAGGTGAACGCCGGCGGCTCCCGGGAGGTCACGCTCGTCTTCACCGGCGGGTAGGGCGCATGTGCCACGTCCGCAGCGATATGTAGTCCCGCTGGAAGGAATCAGGGTCGGGGCTGGAGCCGGGCCCGACGGCGGGAGCGGTCGCGGCCACGGCGTCCCGGTGGGCAGCCCGGGCCGCCGCAAAGGCGGCGATCATGGGTACGCAGGCGAGGGCCGTCCACGGCGCCCACCCGCCAGGCGGTGACCATGCCGGGTGCCGCAGGAAGAACCACAGCGGCCCGTCCGGGCCGACCGCGTACCGGTGGCTGTTGGTCAGCCATGCGGCGAACTGACCGGCCCCGCTCACCGCGATGACGCCGGCGGCGGCCACGGCGGCGCGGGCGGACAGGCGCGCGGGCAACCGGTCGGCCAGCACCTCCACGGACAGCAACGGCAGCATCACCAGCGCTGGCAGGATGTACCGGCCCTGCATGCCGAACCCGTTCTGGATGAACACCGCCGCGGCGAGCAGCTCGTACAGGACGACGACCACCAGCAGGCCCCCGGCCAGCAGCGCTCGGTCCCGCCACCGGCCGACCACGAACGCCGCGAGGAACAGCCCCCCGGCCAGCAGGGTCCACAGCCCGTACAGGGCCGTCGGCAGCGGGACGGACTGCCAGCCGAAGACCCCGATCGTCTGACGCGCCGACTCGGCGGCGGTTTCGGTGGCGATCACCAGCCCGTGGCCCAGCCTGCCCCACAGGACGGGGGTACGCAGCGACAGCGCCTGCGTCCAGAGCACCGACCCGGCAAGCCCCAGCATGACGATCGCCACCGCGGCGGCCGCGGGCCGGCCGCCCCCGCGGAGGCGGTGCCACGCCGTGCGTGGGGAGAGACGGCCGACCCCGAGGGCGGCCGCGAGCACGATCCACAGCGGCGCCATGGGACGGCTGAGCGCCGTCACGCCCATGACGACGCCCGCGACCCACCAGACCCGGGCCGGCGGCTGTTCCTCCCGGGACAGCCGCAGCGCCGCCGCGGCACAGGCCAGCGCGCCGGTGAGCTCGGTACCGCTGGCGCCGACCTGGGAGCCAAGAAAGATCACCATTGGGGTGACCGCGACCGCGGTCCCGGCCAGCGCCAGGGGGCGCCGGCCAGGCCGCCCCTGGCCCCCCAGCAGGAGCCAGGTGGCGGCGGCCAGCAGCACCGCCGAGATGAGCGCCGAACCGAACCGGGCGAACACGTAGCCGGAGCGGACCGACCAGGCCGCCCGCGTGAGAACACCCTCGGAGATGTACATCAGCGGCGGATAGGCGCCCACGATGCTTTCGGCCCGGCCGGGCGGGACCGCGAGGGGCTGGCGCAGGCAGGCCGCGGACACCGTTGCCTGCAGGGCGGTGCAGGGCGGGTTGGTTGTGGTCCGTAGCTCCGGCGGCAGTTCGAAGCCGCGGTAGGCGTTGCGGACCTGGCGCAGTGAATCCTCGCTGAACACCCCGAAGGAGCGCAGCCTGGCGAGCGGGACGGGCTCGCCCAGTACCTGCCCGTGCCCGGCAGCCACCGCTTTCGCGTAGTGGCTCGGCTCGTCCGGCGCGGTTCCCAGCGGGTTTGTCAGTGTCCACAGGAAGATCCAGCCGGTCAGCGCGGCGAGCAGGAGAGCGGGCGCGCCGAGTTGCCGCGGCCAGGAGCACCAGGGCCTTTTCATCGGGGCCGCACATTACCAGGGRGACGTTCCGTGAACGGCATGCGAATTCCTCCCCCGCCCGACCCCGGAAATGCTCATGGCGCGGAGCAACGGTAGCCTTCCGCCGCCTGACCGGCAGCGGGCGGGTGGGGCGGGAACGGAAAGAATGCGATCATGGCATCCCTGGTTCGCCGGCTGTCCGCACCGRATATCCGGGTCGATCTCCGTTCGRCCGGGAATCAACGACGATGYCGGGCCGGGAAAGGTCGTATCCCGATCTGTTTTCACGGAGAAGCGTTCGGTGACAAACTGCTGTCGAAGAATCTCGACTCTGCATTCAAGGTGTCTGCACGGTTGCCATACGTGAATGTTGATATTGGTGTCAATGCCGTTCGGTGTGCCTGCCCGGGAAGAACCACTGGGCGGGTGCCGCTGCCGGTGGAGACCCACGTCGGCGGACCGCCGGGCCGGATGTGGCAGGCAGCGGGATAGGCCGGCTCGGCCGGACCAGCCGGCCCGGCGGGGCAGCCGGCTCGGCGGGCCGGCTCGTCAGTCGATGAGCCGGCGGCGCATGGAGCGGACCGCGAGCAGCCACATGATCCCCGCGAACACCCCCAGCGCCCCCAGGTGCCCGAGGTCGGCGAGCGGGGCGAACCCGAATGCCGCGTCGCGCACCAGCTCCACGCAGTGGTAGAGCGGGTTGGCCCAGCTGAGAGCCCGCGCCCAGCCCGGTAGCTCGCTCACCGGGAAGAACGTGCCCGCGACGAGGAACAGCGGCGTCAGCACCCCTGAGATGATGTAACTGAAGCTGTCGATGGACGGCACCAGCGCGGACGTCCATATCCCGAACAGGCCGAAGCCGAGCCCGGTGAGGAATCCGACGAACGGGATCACGAGCATTCCGGGCGTCGGATCCAGGCCGAACGCGATCGCCACCAGCAACGGCGCGCATCCGTAGACCCCGGCCTTGGCTGCGATCCACAGCGCCTCCCCGAGGACGATCTCGGGTACGTCGACGGGAGCGGCCAGGACGGCTCCGTAGAGCTTCTGGTAGGTCCGCCGGACGAACGTCTGGAACATGCTGGCGAAGGCCGAGGCGAACAGCACCGCGCTCGCCACCACGCCGGTGCCGAGGAACTCCACGTACCGATAGCCGGCCACCACGGACACCAGCGAGCCGAACCCCCAGCCGAAGGCCAGCAGGTAGATCGTCGGCTCCACCACGGCGGAGAAGCTGGTGGACGGCCAGTAGCGCCGGAACAGGGTGATGTCGTGCGTGATCACTCCCGCCAGGGCGGCCGGTTCGATCCGCCGCAGCCRGCGCGTCTCGCCCGTCCCGCCCGTTGTGTTTGCCCCGGTTGTGTTTGCCCCGGCATCGTCCGTGGTGCTCATTCGACCCGTTCCCCGGTGAGAGCGACGAACACGTCCTCCAGCGTCGCCGCGCGTCGGACCCCGATCCCGAGCCGGTCGTCCAGCTCGGCGGGCATGTTCTCGGCGCGCAGCACGGACACGGACGGCCCGGTCCGGCGGGTGGTGAAGCCCGCGGCCTCCGCCCGCGCCGCGATCTCGGCCAGCTTCGGCGGCGGGCCGTAGTACTCCGCCGCGGTCCGCCCGGCGTGCGCGTCGATGAGACGGGCGGGCGTATCCCGTGCGATCACCCGGCCGCGCGACATGATGGCGACGTCCTGGGCGAGCCGCTCCGCCTCCTCGATGTAGTGGGTCGACATCAGCACGGTCACGCCGTCCGCGCCGAGCCCGGCGATCAGGCTCCACAGCTCCTGGCGGACCTGTGGGTCGAGCCCGACGGTTGGCTCGTCGAGCAGGACGAGCCGGGGGCGGTGCACGAGCGCCCTGGCGATCAGCAGCCGTCGTCGCATGCCACCGGAGAGTTTCTCGGTCACCGTGTCGGCCCGGTCGTTCAGCTGCGCCAGCGCGAGGGCCTGCTCGACCGCGGCCCGGCGCCGGCGGGCGGGTACCCGGTACAGCCGGGCGAACACGGCGAGGTTCTGCCGGGCGGTCAGCTCCGTATCGAGGTTGTCCTCCTGCGGTACCACTCCCATCGCGGCTCTGGCCTGCTTCGACGCGCGCGGCACGTCGTACCCGAGGACGTTGATCCGGCCGGTGTCGGCGATCGACTGGGCGGTCAGCATCCGCATCGTGGTGGACTTGCCGGCGCCGTTGGGCCCGAGCAGGCCCAGGCACACGCCGACGGGGACGTCGAGGTCGAGGCCGTCGACCGCGGCCACCTCCCCGTACCTTTTCACCACATTTCTCATCGAGATCGCGGATTCGCCTGGCTGATCCCCGGGCCCGGTGGTCGTGGCCAGGGTCTCCGTACGAGGCAGGGGCATACCGTGGACCATAGGTCGGACGCGCTCGGTTCTCATCTGATTTTTCGCCGGCGGATGCCGGGCGGCCGGCCGGAATTCCGCCCCGGGGCGCCGTGCGTGTTTTCTGGACGCCGCACCCAGGTGGCGACCGTATGCCGTAGTCGTCGCCGTCGGGCGCCGTGTGGCCACACCCGTGGCACCCGGCGCCGGGTGCCCGGCGGAACATGCCGCCGCCGGGCTCGAAAGGACCCCGTGGAGCAGGCTCCCACCGCTGGTTCCTGCGCTACATTGATGGCCACCGTCATCCGCTCGTCGGTACCGGGAGGCCAATGTGCTCAGGCACACCAACAAGTTCGACGCATCACTCTCCGAGATATCGGAATCGCTGCTCGCGCCATTGTCGGAGCAGCCGCGGAACTGGTTGCTCGGGCGGGCTCTCGACGAGCTCGTATCCGACCTGACGGCGCTGGACGCGGCAGCCGAGAACATGGTTTCCGGCGCCCCCCGGCCGGATATTGTGGAACCGGTCGACGCCGCGGCTCCCACGATTGTCAACGGTTCGCTGCTCGTCTCCGGCCAGCAGGTCATGCAGACCTGGGAGAAGCCGCTGATGAAGGCCATGGCCGACCAGGTCTCCGGCCCCGGCCGTTCGGTCCTGGAGATCGGTTTCGGCCTGGGTATTTCCGCTGGCTACATCCAGGAGTACCGGCCCGCGCGCCACACGATCGTGGAGGCRAATCCGCAGGTGTTCGAGACAGCCGTGGAGTGGAGCCGCGCGCCCGGCCACGAGAACACGGAGATCGTGTTCGGCAGATGGCAGGACGCCATCGACTCACTCGGGCGGTTCGACGGTATCTTCTTCGACACCTACCCGTTGGACGAGAATGAGTTCGCGTCCCATTTCCTGGGCGGCTCGACCTATGCCGAGCACTTCTTCCCGGCGGCTGCCGAACATCTTACCGAGGGCGGTTCGTTCACCTATTACTCGAACGAGATCGACTCCCTCTCCCGGCGCCATCAGCGATCCCTCCTGCGCTATTTCCGGACCATCCGCATGCAGGTCGTGGACGGGCTGCGGCCACCGCCGGACTGCAGCTACTGGTGGGCCCCGTCCATGGTGGTCGTCACCGCCTCGGAGTCGCGTTACTGAGCATTCCGGAGCCGCGCTGGGTATCCGGGTCGCCGGCATCCGGGGTCACTGGCCGCCTGGAGTTGCCGGGCATCCGGGGCCGGGGCCGCCGGGCATCTGCGGCCGCTGGGAACGCGAAGCCGCGCCCCGGGTGGCCGTGTCGCCAGGGGTGGCCATGCGGTCGTCAGGAACGGCCCGTGGCCGCGTCCCGCAAGCTGCCCCGCAAGCCGGTGTGCGGTGTGTCGGCTGCGTCCCATGCCTGYCATGACCGGTGGCTCATCGCGGGTGTCACGGACAAGATGCTTGCGGGGGYCGCTGCCGGGATACTGACCAAGCTGCCCGCGTGACCGGGCCGGCTACGCCAACGGGAGACAAGCAGCCGACGGGAGACAAGCCAGATGCCTCGTAACCCGAGGGACTTCTTCGCCCCGCTCGCGGTGGGAGCGCCGGCGCCCCTGCGAGAGCTCCCACGAGCCCCCTCCCGTGTGATCCATTTCTTCGACCCGAGCAACACGAAGATGGCCTCGAAGGTCCCGGACATCCTTCCCCGCATCGACGTGATCCTGGGCAACCTCGAGGACGGCGTCCGGGCCGACAGCAAGATCGAAGCCCGCGAGGGGCTGGTGAAGCTCGCCACGGCGACGGAGTTCGGCGACACCCAGCTGTGGACGCGGGTGAACAGCCTCGACTCRCCATGGGGCCTCGACGACCTGCTGACCCTCGTCCCGGCCATCGGCCACAAGCTGGACGTCATCATGGTGCCCAAGGTCGAGGGGCCGGAGGACATCCACTATGTCGACCGGCTGCTCGCCCAGCTTGAGGCGAAGGCGGGGCTGACCCGCCCGCTGCTCGTCCACGCGATCCTGGAGACCGCGCGCGGTGTCGCCAACGTCGAGGAGATCGGCGCGGCGAGCCCCCGCATGCAGGGCCTGTCGCTCGGGCCCGCGGACCTCGCCGCCGACCGGCGGATGAAGACGACCCGGGTCGGCGGCGGCCACCCCGGATATCTCGTCCGGGCCGACCCGTCCCCGACCGACCCGGACGCGCCGCGCCCGAGCTACCAGCAGGACCTGTGGCACTACACCCTCGCCCGGATGGTGGACGCCTGCGTGGCGAACGGCATCCTGCCGTACTACGGGCCGTTCGGAGACATCAAGGACGTCGTGGCCTGCGAGGACCAGTTCCGCAACGCCTTCCTGCTCGGCTGCGTCGGCGCGTGGAGCCTGCACCCGGTGCAGATCGACATCGCGAAGCGGGTCTTCAGCCCGGAGCCGGCCGAGGTCGCCTGGGCCCGGCGGGTCATCGAGACAATGGGGGACGGAACCGGAGCGGTGATGGTCGACGGAAAGATGCAGGACGACGCCTCGGTCAAGCAGTGCAGAGTGGTCCTGGACCTGGCCCGGACCCTTGCCGCGCGCGATCCGCGGCTGGTCGAGGCGTACGGTTTCACCGACGCCGCCCCGGCCGACGCAGCTCCAGCCGACGCCGCCGAGCAGGTGGCGGCCCGATGAGCGGCGTGAACGGTGACCTGACGGCCGGCTCGGCCGACTCGGCGGCCTACCGCCCGCGCCGGTCGGTCCTGTACATGCCCGCCGCGAACGAGCGGGCGCTGGAGAAGGCCAGAAGCATCCCTGCGGACGCGCTCATCCTCGACCTTGAGGACGCTGTCGCCCCGGACGCCAAGGACGCCGCCCGGGAGCGGGCCGGCGCGAAGGTCGCGGACGGGGTCTACGGCAGCCGCGAGGTGACCATCCGGGTCAACGCGCTGGACACCCGCTGGCACGCCGACGACCTGCGCGCGGCGGCCCAGGCCGGCCCGGACGCGGTGGTCGTGCCGAAGGTCGGTTCCGCGCGGGACGTGCACGCGGTCGAGAAGGGCCTGGAGGCAGCCGGCGCGCCGGATCACACCCGGATCTGGGCGATGGTCGAGACCCCGGTCGCGATGCTGCACATCGAGGAGATCGCGCGTTCCTCGCAGCGCCTCGCCGTCTTCGTCATGGGCACGAACGACCTGGCCAACGAGCTGCACGCCGAGCACGTGCCGGGCCGGGCGCCGCTGCTGACCGGGCTCGGGCTGTGTCTGCTCGCCGCCAGGGCCGCCGGTATCGCCATCCTGGACGGGGTGTTCAACAACATCCGTGACCTCGACGGCTTCGAGGCGGAGTGTGTCCAGGGCCGACAGCTGGGCTTCGACGGCAAGACGCTGATCCATCCTGGCCAGGTCGAGCCCTGCAACCGGGTGTTCGCGCCCACCGAGGCCCAGGTCGAGGAGTCCAGGAACATCCTCGCGGCCTGGGAGGAGGCGCTGGCCTCCGGCCGCGGCGTCGCCACGGTGAACGGCCGGATGATCGAGAACCTGCACGTCCGCAACGCGCAGCGCATCCTCGCCGTCAGCGAAGCGATCACCACCCTGGAACGCGAAACCTCCTCCCCCGCACCCCCCGGATAACCGCCCCGCGCCCCGCCGTCTGCCGCATCGTGCTACCGCTTTCTGCCGCGCCCACCCGTCCGCGGGATCCGACCGAGTCGCGAGAGCCGTCAGTGGATCTGCCGTTGTAACCGCTGAAGGTCGCCGTGGACCCGAGTGCGGATGTGTCGGATCAGGGCCAGCAGGTCCGGGCAGTAGACGGACGGGTTGCGGAAGCCTGCTCCCGCGCGATAGCGGTGGGGGTAGTAACCACCGCCGCAGATGTCCCGGACGGTGCAGCCCTGGCAGGTGTCGGCGAGCGCGGCAAGGCCGATCTGCCGGGCCACGATGGCCGGGTGCGCCAACGCGGCGTCGAAGGGGTGGTCGGTTATGTGCAGCCCGGTTGCCGCGGCGCCCGGGTAGGTGGATTTCAGGGTGTCGACCTGCTCGATCGCTCCGTCGGTCTCGATGACGAGCAGAGTAGCGGCGGTGAGGCCGATTGCCTCGCTGTGGCTGGCGCCACCCAGCACGAGAGCCAGGATTTCGCCGAACAGGCGGATGTTGGTTTCCTGGCTGGCCGCCGAATACCATCGGTCGAACAACGGGACAAGCCAGTCGGAATACGGGGTCGACTGGCTGTCGCCGGCCCGCTGAGGCGGTGGGTCGGTCCAGTTGCCGTGTGGCAGCAGGAAGTCGATCATTGGTGGGTTGAACTCGAGAAGCTCCTCGTAGGCGACAAGCGGATCCGTGTCGATGTCGATGGTGCACAGCAGTCCCGTGAACAGCTCGCGGTAGGGCTCGGTACCCAACAGCCGCAGCGCGCGGGCGACCTCCCGGTGGCTTCCTCTGCCGTTCGGATGACGGCGGTGACGGTCGTGTGCCTCTCGGGTGCCGTCCAGGCTGACGCCGACACCTATCTGGTGTTCGAGGAATACCTGGAGGAGGTCCTCGTTCAGCAGGACGGCGTTGGTCTGTACGCCGGATTCGACGACTGTGCCGACTGGAAGGGCCTCGCACAACGTGGTTGCCAGGTAGGAGATGAACTCCCTGCCGGCGAGCAGCGGCTCACCACCGTGCAGGATGACGTGTATCAGCGGGAGATGGTGGCTGCTGGCATGTTCGGCGATGCGATCGATGGCGCTGGCAGCCGTCGACCGGGGCATGGTGACCGGCTGGGAGCGCCAGGTCTGATCCGCCATCTGGTAGACGTAGCAGTAGTCACAGGCAAGACTGCAACGGCTGTGTACTTTAGGAACAAACTGCCTGAAAGGTACAGGCCGCCAGTCGGTGTTCCGAAGCGCGGACACGTCCAGAATGTTTCCGGGCCGCTCTCCGGGACGATCCTGGTGGCCGTGTCCAGCCATTACAGGTGCGGCAGCGGACCTCTGTTGCTGTGCCTTCTGGTGGGGTCCGAGCTGAAGCTGTTGAAGCCCGCGATGACGGTGTGTGGGTCCGTGGTTTCGCGTAGGACGCGCCGCAGGGCGTGCCCCAGGGCCGAATCGTCGAGCGTCGTGAGCCGGGAAAGATCGGTTCTGGGCGGATCGACGGGGCCTGGCTCGGCGTGGAGTGCGTCGCTCATCCGGCATCCTCTTCAATTGGTGCACCTGGCGCACCAATCTAACGTAGTCAGAAGATTGTCGGGACGGATTCGTCGGAATGCGGACGGGGTTGCGGCTGGCGGGCTCTCAAACGGAGACGTCGCCAGGCTGCGGCCCGGTGACTGGCAGGAACGCCTCCACGCAGGTGACGCCGGCGGGTCCCGCGACGGCTTCGTGGCGGGTGTTCGCGGGCAGGTCGAGCCGGTCGCCTGGGCGCATCGGCCAGTCGGTTCCACCCACCCGAAAAATGATCTTTCCGTCGACGCAGAACAGCACCTTGTGCTGGGCGTGGGTGTGCTCGTCAAAGATCTCGCCCGGCCCGGCGGACCAGCGGTACGGGCGCAGTCCCTGCTGGACAAGCGTTGCCTCGACATCATGGGGGAGAGCCGTACCAGCGGTAACGGGCACGTGCATGAATTGACGGTACCGCGTATTGGGTAACTGGAAGGGGCTGCGGCATGGGCTCGGTGGCCGCGAATGGGGAACCTGGTTGATAGCGCTCCGGCCTGCCGGTTTAAGATACGGCCGTGGCGCACATCGTTCAGGGCTTCCAGTATCGGCCGGTCCGCAACACCGCCGGTGACACGATCCGTCCGATCGGCCTCGTTCTGCACGTCGCACAGGGTAACGGTTCCCAGTTCAACTGGTTCAACGATCCGCGATCTCAGGTGTCGTCGAACTTATGGGCGGGCAAGGCCGGGCAGCGCGAGCAGTACGTGCCCTCGGATGTCCGGGCGTGGGCGCAGCTCGCGGGGAACGGCACCTACAACTCGATCGAAACCGAGGGCTTCGACACCGAGGCGCTGACTCCCGAGCAGATCGAGAGCGTGGCCGTCGCCTRCGCCGACGGGGTGCGCGCCTTCGGTTGGGCACTGGCGGTGACGGATACCCCCGGCCAGTCCGGGCTGATCACTCATGGCGCCGGCAAGCTTGCCTGGGGTAATCATCCGGGCTGCCCGGGGGCCATCCGAGCCGGTCAACGTCAGCAGATCGTTGTGCGGGCAGCGCAGATCGTCGGCGGCTCGGCGTCGCCCACGCAGCCCAAGGTGGTGGCTCTGCAACACGCGGTGCATGTGGCCGCGGACGGTGTCTGGGGGCCGGCCACCGACGCGGCGCTGGCCGCGGTCCGGGCCAACCAGCACACCCGCGCCGAGCAGGCCGCGGTCGGCACGACCGTCGACGGCGCCTGGGGCCCCCGGTCGCAGGCCGCGTACGTCGCGACGGTGCGGACGATCCAGTCCATCCTCGAAGTGGGCGTGGACGGCGTCTGGGGCCCGGCCACCGACCGGGCGTTCGCTGCTGCTCGTAATTCCTATTTCACCGGTTGATCCCAGTCGGCCGATTGGTCCCATTCGGCGACGAGCGCGCCCCAGGTACGGTAACGGGCCACCGAGTAAGCGGAGGACACCACACCGTCGGGGTCGACAACGGCCACCGGATAGCCGAGCTGAGCCCGGTACCCGCGTTCGCTGACGACAAGACGGCCGCCGAGGCGGGCCGCGCCGACGACGATCGGCCGGGACGTCCACCTCGGGGTGGCCGCGGCTGCGAGCTCCCGCGCCGACAGCCAGCCGTACAACCCGCAGGCACAGGCCTCGCCCGGCATCCGCGGATGCGGCGTCAAAGACGCCGCCAAAGACGCCGAAGAGGGCTGGCCGCCGAAGTCGTCCCGCACGCCACGCAGGCAGAGCGCCCTGGTCAGGCCGTCGGGATACCACAGCAGCAGGTCGGTCGGGAACGGCGACCACGGCGTCCACGCCGGGCGCAGCCGGCCCGCGCCGTCCACCGCCCACTGGCGCCAGCCGATGACGCTCACCTGCCGGCCGGCACCGGCTCGGTCTCGGCCGGTTCAGTCGGTTCGGGCAGTGTCAACGGTTCCTGCTCCGGCCAGGAGATCGGTTCGTCCTCGACGATCCGCAGCGGCTCACCCACATTTGACATACATCAACGTTCCCTCGCCCCGCCGCGTCGGTCAATTCCCTGCCGTCCCCGCCGGTCTCTCAACCCAGGCGCAGGATCTGTAGGCCGTGGTCGGCCAGGAGCGCTGGCAGGTGGCGGACGGTCGCGATGGCCTTGGCGCGCTGGTCGTCCGGGAGATCCAGCCAGTCGACCAGCAGGTTGTGCCGTCGGCGGCTGTCGTCGCGGACCGGGGCGAACGTCCAGCCCTGGCCGCGCCGTTCCGCGCACCAGCGTTCGTGCTCGTGCCGGGCGAGCAGGTCGATCTCGGCCGGGGTGAAGGAGAAGTCCGTCGGCGGGTCGGTCATCGGGACGACGACCGCGCTGATTTTTCCGAGTTTCACGCCGATGTCCTCGGCCTGCCGGTAGTTCGCCGCGCGCAGGTCGTCGCGGAGGTCGTCCCAGAGCTCCATGGGCTCGGCGCTGCCGATGGTGCGTCCTTTTGCCTGCTCGTCGATGAGATACTGCTCGTGGATGGCGCGGGCCAGGACCGTCAACGTGTCGTTGCGCAGCTCGTCGGGCTCCGCTGCCTCGTCGGTGATCGCGAAGATCCGTACCTCGCCCGGCGCGGAGTCGAGCAGCCGGGGGTTGAGCAGGTCGCCGAGGGCCGTCCGCTGCCCTGTACACACAGTAACGATCTGGCCGACGTCCACGGTGTTGCGGGTGGTGTTCAACGCGCGGGGCAGGACGGTGTCCTCGTTCTGGTCGCACAGCACCAGGTGCCGGATGCCGAGCGTGCCCGCGTCGCCCGACGCGCCCGCTGACGGGGGCTCGGGCAGGACGGTTCCGAGATCGACGGTCGTCGCGGGCTCGTCCCTGACACGGGGGGCGCAGTGCGCCGCGACCGGTGGGTAGCGCGTGCGCAGTTCGGCGAGCTGCGCTGACGCGTGCCTGTCCACCAGCACCAGCGGTAACAGAGGGGCACCGCTGCGGACCCGCCACAGCCGGGCCAGTGCGACGATCAGCGCGCGCCCGAACGGGCCGAGCCCGACGATCGCCACCGAGGGCAGCGGGTCGCCGGTACCGAGATGGGGCTCGAGAATGTGGGTGGCGAGCTTGCGGGCGGCGATTTCCTCCGGGGTGAAGAAATCCAGCCGGAAACCCGATCCMGCGGAGAGCCCGAGCCGGCGTGCCTTCAGCGCGAGCGCGAGCTCACCGTCGCTAATACGCGCGTAGCAGGCGAGTGGTTCGGGATGGTCGCCTTCCTCGCCGGTGAGCGCGGCCACGGCCGCCACCACGGCCGCGTTGGCGGCGTTGTCCGCGAGGCACGCGTACACGGTCGTGGCCCTGGGCACACCGGCGGCGCGCAGTGTCGCCGGTTTCCAGGCGTCACCGACCACGACGAGACCCTGGGCGTGCTGGTCGGCGTCGCCGGTGACGCGGATCACCGCGGTGCCGGCGGCGCGCAGCGCGGTGGTGATGGTCAGGGCGAACGGGTCGTCGCCGACGACGACAGCGTGCTCCTGGGCCCGCCGCGCCGCGCGCCGGTGACGCCGGTCGACAAGGATGTTCCACACCGACGCCGTCACGCCGTACGCGGTGGCGAACGGTGCCAGGAACCGGGCGACCTCCAGCGGCAGCGGGAAAGGGCCGCCGTCCTGTAGCGGTTCGGAAGCCAGCAGAAAGAGCTGCGCGTCGAAGTAGGCGATGTCGGCGGCCGGGTAGCGGCAGGCCCGGGTGTCCGGCGGGGGGCACCGCGAGTCGGGCTGGTCGAGCTGGGTCAGGCCCCACGCACCCAGGAAGGCCGCCACCAGAAAAAGCACCGCGAACATCAGCCACAGGGCCCGGCCGCCGCCGGCCCGTTCGTCCGGAATCCCTGTCACGTCGTTGTTCCCGCTCCCGTGTCGGCGCGGCCCGTACCGGTGTCACCGTCGTTTTTCTCCAATGCGGTTCCACCGGATTCACACCTCTCACCGGATTCTTGCACCGCGGGCGACCGGGAGCGGGATCCGCCCGGGGCTCATCGCCCGCGCCGGCCATCAATCCACCGGACACGGCCGCGAGAAGATCGTCTAGCTGGAACAGAGCGTCTAGAAAAGATCGACGTAGTCGGTGAGGATGTCGCCGAAGACCCCGGCATCGCCGTTGCGGTTCCAGAAGGYGGTGGCGGCCTGCACCGTCGTTGCCCCGGCGCACAGGAAGTCGGCGATGTCGCGGCCGCGGGACACCCCGCCCACGCCGATCAGCTCTACCGTCTCCGGCAGCAGCCGCCGCAGCTGGCGTACCTGGCCGAGTGCCACGGGCCGCAGCGCGGCACCCGCGAGCCCGGCCAGTTCGACGTCGATCACCGGCCGGTTCGCCTCGTCCAGGGCAAAGGCGTTCGGGAAGGTGTTGACCGCGCAGACGAACCGCGGGCCCCGCGGTGTGCCGGACAGTCTCGCCACCAGGTCCGCCAGCGCGGCCAACCCGGCCGGGTCCGAGAACGGGGAGATCTTTATGCCGAAGGGCGGCGGCTGGCGATCTTCGCTGCCACCGGTGGCGGTGGACGCGGCCGCGGCGAGCGCCTGGCCCACCTGGGCGCAGATGGCCTCGGTCCGGTCGTTGTCGAAACACGCGATGCGTTTCTGCCTGCCGTCGTCCCAGACGYTCGGGCAGGCCAGGTTGAGTTCGATGATGTCGACGCCGGCGAGTGCCACGTCATGGGCGGCGATTGCGTACTCGGCCTCGCTGAATCCGGCGATACTCACGACGAGTGGCTTACCGGCGGCATGCGCCATCGAGATCATCGCTGGCAGGTGTTCGCGGTAGTACGCAAGCCCCGGATTGGGCAGGCCGAGCGCGTTGAGTGAGAAGAAATCCCCCGGATAGTAGACGTTGCCCCCGTTCCCGGTGCGCGCCCGCAGCGTGATGGAGCCGACGACGACCGCGGACACCGCGCTGCGGGCGAGCGCGCTCACCTCGTCAAGGCTCTTGCACGTGCCCGCGGCGTTCATCAGCGGATGCTCAAGTTCGACTCCGCACAGCGCTGCCACGGCCACCCTTCCAGAGATCCGCGTTTCCGATGTGGTTCGCCTTCTCCAGGAGACAGTATCGAATTCCTGTTCCTGGACGTGGTGCGCGGATCGCGGCCGTTATGTTCGATATGCCCACCGTGTCATGTATCGGGTGTTTTCCGYTGGGTCGTGGGCCACTTCCGGGGCGTGTCCGGGGCGGGGTCACCTGCCGCTGCACCACACGCCCTGTTCCAGCCTGGTGCCTGTTCGCGACCAGGATTCGGCGCCGGCCCACGTTTGGCCTCCCCGACGGCTGTCGAAGAAGAAAGGGTCGGYCGCACCGCGCTGTGGCGGCCCGGCGCCGGTCGGCGTCACCGGTACCCACCGCATCCACCGGTGCCACTGGTCGTGGGGTCCGGTGACGGCGGCTGATACCAGGGAAGATACGACCGACACGGAAAGAAGGCCGACGATGGCGACCGGCGGAACAGGATTCAGTGACGTCGTCCACGATCTTATCTCGGTGCAGTATCACGCCCTCAAAGGGGGCCGTGAATACGAACAGTACATCCGTGRCGCGAATGAGGAGGGGCAGCCGGAGATAGCCGATTTCTTCCRGACCGTCCTGGAACAGGACGCCGAGCGCGCGGTCGCGTGCCATCGTTACCTGTCCCGGTTGTCCGGTCACGCGCCGGCCGGCTCGATCGTCCGCTGAGGGACCGTCGGGGGCGTGCGAGGTCGTTCGGCGCGGTAGGCCGGGCTCATCCGGCTCATCCGGGCTCCACCCGACGCCCCTGCTCGGCTGCCGGACCGGAGCCCGCCTGAGAGCCCCGGTCCGGCAGCCGAGGCCCATGCGGGAGCTGGCCCGTTCGGATTTCCCGTCCGGTGGCCGGGGCCCGTCCTCGTCCCGCTGAAAAGTGCTGGGATCAGAAGCGCACGGCCTCGACGTCCTCGCCGCCGTGCAGGGCCCGCCACAGATGGCCGAACGAGTCGTACTGCTCCCGCTTGGGGCGGGCGGCGAGCCTTTCGACGAGCTGTTCCGGCGCGTTACGGCCACGCAGCACGTAGGCGAGCTGAGCGGCTCGAGCGGGGAAGTCGTGGCGGTCGAACCACCGGGCGAGTTCGGAGCGCGCCTCGACCGCCGCGGTGGGGTCCGTGCTGGCGGCAGCCTCGCTCGCCGGCCGTTCCGGGATCACCGCAACCTGGGGCTGATCCTCGCCGGGAGGTTCCGCGGAGCGCCATTCCTCGGTGCGCGTGTCCCGCCGCGCCCGCACGATCCCGTCCACTTCCTGGGCGAGGTTGTCGTCCTTGGCGGGGCCGTGCTTGGTGCTGCCGCGCTGCATCGACATCGTCGTGCTCCTGTTGTTGATCGCGTTCCTCGGGTGGTTCCTGTGGTTACCGCCGTCCCGGCCGGTGCCGACCGCTGGGCCGCGAGTCCGGCGGAAGGATGCCGGGGCCGGGCGGTGGGAGGTCAGGGCCGGGGCCGGGACCTGGCAGGTCGGGCCCTGGGCCCGGGCCGGGCAGATCGGGGCCGGGAACCGGCGGGGCGGGCCCGGGGCCAGGCCTCGGAACGTCTGGGCCGGGGCCAGGCCGTGGGACGTCCGGGCCCGGCCTCGGCACCGGACCAGGCGTCGGCGCCGGCGTCGGATCAGCTGTCGGCATCGGTCCGGGAGACGGCGGGGGGTTGGCGGGTGCGGGCACGGGCCGGGCGGTGGACGGGCCGGATGCCGACCACGAGGAGGACAGCCGCGAGGAGGACGGATTGCCGTGCGTGACAACTAAGATCATGATGCGTCCTCCGTGGGGACGAAACGATCGATGATCGGGACGTGGCGGGCGGCCGGGGCTGGTTGCCGTATCGGTCGACTCCTGCCACCTTCCACGGACACGGCATCTCGAATCGTCCAAGTAGCAGAGGTCCAAGTACCAGAGGAGGGACCCGAGGAGCCGGGGGGCCGGGGCTGGCCGCGGGCGGCTCCGGAAGCGGTCCGCGGATCCCAGCCGTGAACATCACGATCATGCGTTCTCCGGTTTCGTCCGAAAGAGCGGCTGTGCGGGTGTGCCGGGCACGCTGGACGGGGAAGTGGAGAAGACGACGAGGAAGTGACGAGGAAACGAAGAAGACGGGGAAGCGGAGAAACGGCATGCCCGCGCGGGCTCGCGAACCGACCTCGCGGGCTTGTGGCCCTGGGAAGGCGTGCGGCCTGGGAGGTGAGTCTCGATGGCGAACGTACTCAGCGTAACCAGCGTGCCACCGGTGACGGTSCGGCGGTACAGGACGATCGGGGAAGCGGCCCATGAGATGGACCTCCACGGGGTGGGCGCTCTTCTCGTCACAGACGATCGCGATCACCTGGTCGGGATTGTCACTGATCGTGATATCGTGTTACGGGGCGTTGCCCGTGGTGTCCCGATGGAGACATCCGTCGATCGTCTGATGACGACGGAGGTCTTCACCCTGCCCGCTGACGCGGAGCTCGACCGTGCGTATGAGGTATTTCGCGATCACGCACTGCGGCGGCTGCCCGTCCTCGACAGCGACCGGATCGTCGGGGTCCTCTCCATCGACGACATCCTCATCCGTGACGCGCGGCGGATCGAGGACGTCGTACGTCCCCTTGCCCGGGAGGTCATCGCCCGGCACCGCAGGACGCCGGTGGGCACGGGTGGGGCTGCCCGTGCCGGCGACGGCGCCGTCCGCGCCGACAACGGTGGCACCTACGCCGGTAGCGGTGCCGGTAGCGGTGCCGGTAGCGGCGGCACCTACGCCGACAGCGGAGTGATCGCCTCCCGCCGGCTGGTGCGGGCCCACCCCGGTGACACCCTGGTCATCCACGGGCGGACGCTGGGCCGGCCGGAGCGGTCCGGCGAGATCCTGGAGGTGCGTTCCCCCTCGGGCGATCCGCCGTTCCTGGTCAGCTGGTCCGATTCCGATCATGTCAGTTTCACCTATCCGGGCCCGGACGCGGAGGTGCGTCCACGTGCCGAGGCGGCGACCGCGGCCACGGGCGAGCGGGCTGGCAAYGGCAGCCGGTAGCAGCAGGTAGGCGGCCGGAAGCTGACAGGTGGCCGGCCGCCGCCACCGGATGCCACCTGTGACGCCCTGACAAGGCCGCCCTGATACGGAGGTGGCGGGTGCATCCCCTGTTCGCCGACCGGCCGGCGGCGGGCCGTGCCCTGGCCGGGCAGCTGGCCGTATACGCCGGTCGTGACGACGTCGTCGTCCTCGCGCTGCCACGAGGCGGTGTGCCGGTCGCCTTCGAGGTGGCGCGACGGCTGGGTACGGGGCTGGACGTCTTCCCGGTGCGCAAGCTCGGGGCACCCGGGCACGCCGAGCTCGCGATGGGCGCGCTGGCCGGCGGCGGGACGCTCGTCCGCAACGATCAGGTGATCTATAACCTGGGCATCGGGGAGGAGACGATCGCCGAGGTCGTGGCCGCCGAGCGCCGTGAGCTCGCCCGCCGGGAGGATGCCTACCGCCTGGGCCGGGACGCGCTCGACGTCACCGGCCGCGTGGTGCTGCTGATCGACGATGGGATGGCCACCGGTGCCACGATGTACGCCGCCGTCGACGCCGTCCGCCAGCGTGGACCGGCGCAGGTGGTCGTGGCTGTGCCCGTGGCTTCGGAGCAGGCGTGCCGGCAGATGCGGTTCGTCGCCGACGGTGTGCTCTGTCTGCGCACCCCGTCGACCTTCTTCTCTGTCGGCCAGTACTACGCCGATTTCTCCCAGACGACCGATGACGAGGTCCGCGAGCTTCTGCGCCGTGCCGTGACCGCCGGATGACGGCCAGGCGGCTTTCTGTAGGTCACCATCCGAATGCTTCTCGCCTACGGAAGGCGGGCACCTGATGCGGCCGCGGCCGAGGTGGGCGGTGGCGTGGGGGAGGTCCAGAGCGGCTTGGATACTGTCATTTGGATACTGTCAGTAGTCCGCCCAGCTGGCCTCCCAGATCCGTGAGTGGCGTGGGGGAGGTCCTGGTCGGCTCGGATGCTGCCGGGGTCGACGCGGATGCGGGAGCGCTACCGGCCGGTGCGGGAGCCGGGGGTGGCGCCGCCGGTGCCGGTGCCGGTGCGGACGGCGGACCGGACGTGGGCGCTGGCGTCGGATCGGGCGTCGGCGGTATGGGCTGCACTGGTGGGTTGTTCAGGCGTTGTGCGATGCTTGTGAGCCTGTCGCGTGCTTCGTCGCTGACCTCGACGGGTGTGGCGTCGGCGAGCCGGTCGAGGAAGGGCGTGAGCGTCCCGGGGCCGGTGACAGCGCCGGGGATCAGCGCGTCCAACGCGTCGGTGGTAGGCGCGTCGATCTGGCCCAGCCGGTTGTAGTGCGCCAGCCGGTCACGCAGGGATGCCGGGCTGGTGCTCCAGCCGGCGAAGTCCGCGGCGTTCAGACCGGTGATGTCGAAGGCGGTGGCCGGTTGCGCCGCGCAGCCGATGCTCGCGGGCTCGGGGGTGAGACGGGCGGTGAGGGCACCGGCCGCGCCCGCTTCGCCGATGTCATGCCCGCTGAAGCGGGCGAGCTGCCGGCGTGCCGGCGTGCCGGCACGGGCGTCCGCGATCACCACGGTGCGAGTGCTGGTGATCAGGTATCCGCGGCTGTCGAACAGCGTCGCGTCGATCGGGACGCTGACCGGTGCCCCGCCGGCGGGGATACCGGCCGTGCTCAGGACGCCGGTGATGTCGAGGGCGTCGTAGCCGGTGACAGCCGGGTCGAGGTCGGCGGGCGCCGCGGCCGGTGAATCGGCCACGATGGTGATCGTCGGACAGCTCGCGGACGGTGCCGGGGCGGGCGTCGCGTCCACTTCGGGCCGTGGGGTGACCGTGATCGCGGCGGGCGTACCCGCCGGTGTGGGCGCCGCGGGCGGTGCGGGTGATGTGGGCGGTGCGGGTGAGGATGGTGCGGGGGCCGCGGGTGCGCTGCCGCCGGGATGCGCCGGGGGCGGTGTCGGGGTGGGCAGGGGAGTTGCCCCGCTGCCGGCGTAACCGGTCATCCAGGCGAGCACGGCACGGACGTAGTCATCGGACGGGTTGTAGGCGAGGATCACTGTCCGTAGCTGCGCGGGGTCGCTCAGATTGCGGTTGTAGGCGCAGAGGTAGCCGGCGGCGGCGAGGGCTGCGTCGTCGATGTTGTTCGGGTCGCGCTGGCCGTCACCGTTGCCGTCGCTGCCGGCGCTCGCCCAGGAGGACGGGATGAACTGCATCGGCCCGACGGCCCGGTCGAACACTGTGTCGCCGTCCCACCTGCCGTTGTCGGTGTCGGTGACACGCGCGCGTCCGCCCACGCCGTCCAGGGGAAGCCCGATGATCGACGGGGTGACGGCACCGGCGGGGCTGATGGCGTGGCCGGCGCCGTGCCTGGATTCCACCTTGCCGATTCCGGCCAGTAGGGGCCAGGTCAGGTGGCAGTTGGGGCGCCCGGCCGCCATCCGTTCGGTTGCTCTGCGATAGGCGGCCAGTATCCGTTCCGGTATGCCTTTGTCACCAACGGTGAGTGTGACGGCTCCGCCCACCCCGGCGGCCGCTGCTGTGGCCAGACTCTGCGTGCTCGGCGCGGTGGTACCGCCCGCCCTGCCGGAGCCGCCGCCGCTGCCCGGGCTGGCGAGCGGTGGCATCGGGAAGGCCCCACCGTCGGCCGGCAGCCTGACCGGTCCGGGTGGCGGCACGGCGGGGGAATCGGCTTGTGAGATGGTTGTGGAACCATTGATCAGAAAGAGAAGCGCGGTGGTGGCGGCCGGCATCAGGAGTATTCGCACCCGGCGTGAGCGTGGCGCGGGTCGCGCCCGTGGGCGGGTCTCACCGGATACGGCTACGTCCATGTGCCGGCGCATGCCAGTGTTCCTGGGGACACGCCGATGCTTGCTCACGGTAGACGTCCACCTCGTCGAACAGCCTGGATCGGGTAAGCCGCGGGTACGCTTCACCGCTGGAACTCCGGCACACCGCCGAGGTGTCCACCGCCGTTATACGCCATATTCCCGGACCGGGAAGTGGCTGTTGGGCGGCCAATGGGTGGTCAATGGGCGGTCAATGTCGGTCACGCATTCGGGCACAGGTCGGTGGCCGTAGGTTGTGAATCGATAGGTTCATGGTTGGATGAGATGTCGCCCCAGCGTTTCCGACCTTCGCTGGAATGCGTCGACGGTAAATGCTGTGCAACTTCGACGCGAGGTGTCTGAGAGTAGTTTTTCAATGACTGCTGGTATGCGACGGCAGGTTTCTTGAGGGTAGTCGGACGAGCGTCCTGAGTGATTTACGTATGGTCGGTGGAGGGGTCGTGCCGCTCCGCCTTCCGTCRCTGGTTCTTGCGCCGCCGTTCGCTGGATGTTCACCCGAGGGCTCAGCCGGGCGTACGGGTCGCTCCTTGTTTTTCTCCGAACGCACTGTGTGCCGGCCTGCCCTGCCGGGCTCCGGGCCTGTCGTTCTCGCGATAGCGCGCCTGCTTTTGTTGCAGACATATGAATATCGGGTGTCTGTGGCTGGCCAGTGTATTGGTCGCGGTAATCCGATGATCGACGTCGTTCCCCTGGCCGTCCGCGGCACCGAACTGATGTTGGGTGAGATTATCTGCCCTGGTGGCCGCCCTGAACCAGGAGCGCGTGACAGGCGGCCCCGGCTTTGTCGCCATCCCCGGTATGGTCGGCGGCGTCCCGGATTCTCCGCGCCGCTCGACAGATCTGTCGGTCGACGGGATGACCGCGGTGCGTCCCATATCACTCGCCCGCGGGGGCCGTGATATGTAGAACATGACTCACATGATGGCGTTGCTCATGTGATTATGGCGTGCCGAGATGACGGGACGGGGTGTCGGTGGCGGTTCACGATGGGCGTCGGCGTGGGGTCACGCCCACATCATGATTGCGGATCGATGACTGTTGATCGGGCTCGGGTGGCAGCGGCGCTTCCCGGCTACGAGTTGGGTGACGAGCTTGGCGCGGGCACGTTCGGGGTGGTGCTGGCCGCATGGCACCGCAGCCTGCAGCGTGATGCCGCGGTCAAGGTACTGGCCGGGGGGTACGGCCGGGCGGTGGCGGGATTCACCGCCGAGGCACAGATCCTCGCCGCTCTGGATCATCCGCATGTGGTCCGGGTCTACGACTATGTCGAGACCGGAGAACTGCGTCTGCTCGTCATGGAGATGCTGGCCGGCGGGACGCTGACCTGCCGTCACCAGGCGGGGATGCTCCCGGAGGGGGCCTGCGCGGTGGGGCTGGCGATCGCCGCGGCCCTGGCCTGTGCGCATTCCCGGGGGTCCTGCACCGCGACATCAAACCCGACAACATTCTGTTCGACACCACGGGCCTGCTCAAGGTGGTCGATTTCGGGCTCGCGAAACAGGTGGGCGGGTTGCCGGTCACCGCCAGCGCGGTGGCTGGGACGCCGTTGTACATGGCTCCCGAGCAGATCGAGGGGGGCCGGCTGGGGCCGGCCACCGATCTTTACGCGCTCGGGGTGCTGCTCTATCTGTTGCTGACCGGGGTGACGCCGTTCGCCCCGGCCCCGTCCACCCTGCGGCAGCGTCTCGAGCAGGTCCCACCGCCGCCACCAGACGTGCCGGTTCGAGTAGCGGATGCGATCATGTGGGCGTTGGCGAACGACCCGGTGGCCCGCCCGCCGTCCGCCCAGGCCTTCGCGTTGTATCTGGCTCGAGCCGCGGCCGAAGCCTACGGCGCTGGCTGGCTCGCCCGCTCGGGGCTCGTGCTACATCTCGACGACGACGTCCGTGCCGCCGCCGAACGCCCGTCCGTGTCCGCCCCTCCGCCGCTGCCGTCTATCACCAAAAGTGACACTCCATCTCCGGCCAGCGATACGGCGCCTTCGCCTTCGGCGGATGACGCACCCGCTGACGGTCTGCTATCGCAGAGCGTACCGTCGGCTACGCAGACGGGTGACCGTCCTACCGGCCGGGTGCGTCGCGTCCGGCCACACCATCGATCGGCCGTACCGCCCGCGCACCGCCGTCCCGGCGGTGTTCCTCGCCACCGTGGCGCTTCTCGCTGCCGTATCGCCGTCATCGCGTTTCTCCTCGCCGGCGCCGTGGCTCTTGTTGCCGCCACCCGCAGTGGGGACCCGTCTGATATCAGCATCCGTCCGCTCTCCCCGCCGCTGACCGGCCACACCCACTGGGTGCTGTCGGTGCTGTTCTCCCCGAACCAGCGGGTCCTGGCCAGCAGCAGCCGAGACGGGACGGTACGGTTGTGGGATGTCACCGACCGTTCCCGCCCGCGCCTGTTCGGCGCCCCGCTGGCCGGTCACACCATGTTCGTGTTCTCGGTGGCGTTCTCCCCGGACGGCCATGTCCTGGCCAGTGGCAGCTACGACGGGACGATAAGGCTGTGGGACGTCACCAACCGCTCCGATCCGCATCCAGTTGGTGATCATTTGTGGGTCTCCAGTACCACCGTGCGGTCGGTGGCGTTCTCTCCGGACGGCCGTACGCTGGCCAGCGGCAGTTTCGACGGGACGGTCCGACTGTGGAACGTCACCGATCTTTCCAGTCCGTATCCGCGCAACGACTCCCTGACCGTCCATGGCGACTGGGTGATGTCGGTGGCGTTCTCCGCGGACGGGCGCACCTTGGCCACGGGCAGCAACGACAAGACGGTGCGGCTGTGGGAGCTGCGTCAACCCGCCTCCGCCGGCAGCTGATGTGACCGGCGAGAAGACAATCTTGGTCAGGTTGCCGAGAACCCGCCGTCGACGAATATCGTCTGGCTGCCGGCCCGGGGCGGGTGCGCGGGTTTTCAGCGGTGGCCTGGTAGGTGTCGTCGCCATCCGCGCCTGTCCTTCTCCGACGGATGGGGGGCACTGGCGTCCGGCTCGTTTCTGGCCGCGAGCGAAATACCAAGGACGGTTCGGGAAACCGCGGGGTAGCCGTCGAGCGGAGGGATCGGCTGGCTGTCGTGGAGCCTGCGCACACCGGGCAGGAAATCGTCCAGTTCGCCTGGCTCGAACACACACTCGCGGATGATCCAGGAGAATGCGCCGGCGGGATCCCCGACCAGTTTGTAGCCGCCGTCCGGCAGGATGAGGCACCATCCGTGCGCGGGAAGGTCGATCATGGTGGCGATCGGGCGCCACGAACGGACCTCCCACAGCCGTGTCGATCCGTCCGCGCCGGTGGACGCGAGCAGCCTGCCGTCCGGGTCGAAGGCCACCGTGCGCACGGCACCGACATGTCCGGTCAGGCGCGCTGATGTTCGTCCGGTGGCCGGCTCGTACAGCCATACCGACCCGTCGTCGCACGCCGACGCGAGCAGGGCTCCGTCCGGGCTGAACGCCATGGACAGGATGCCGCCGCGCGCCGCGGTGGAGCCGGCGGCGACGATGGACACAGCCGGCGGGCTGTCGCCGGCCACGCCGGTCCGCGCGATCTGCGCGATCTGCGCGGTGGGCGCGGTGGGCGCGGTGGGCGCGACGTCCCACAGGCGGATGCGGGCGCGGTCGGCCGTCGCGAGAAGGCCGCCGTTCGGGCTGAAGGCCAGCGGCCCGACGGCCCGGGCATGGCCGGCGAAGCTGCCGATCTGGTTACCGGAGACGACATCCCGGAGCCGTACGCCCGGGCCCGCGCCGGTGGCCAGCAGGGTGCCGTCCGGGCTGAACGCCACCGAACGCACCTCGCCCGCGTCGATCGGCAGGACCGTCCGCACGGCGCCGGTGCCAGCGTCCCAGATGTGGATCGTCGCGTCCGCGCCCCCCGACGCGAGCAGGGTGCCATTGTTACCCCCGGCGCATGATCGAACGTCGTTTTATAGTGGGTCGCCAGCCGTGGCGTACTGTTTGTTCAGGCGGCGGTAACTATCTGTTTGTTTTTTCGTCGCGTGGGGCTGCTAATACCCGGGAGGCGGTGGCCGCCGTCCCCGCGGACGATTCGCGATTCGCGATTCGCGGTGGCGGCTCGGCGGCCAGGGTGTCTGGTCCGGCGTTTTCCGGCGGTGGTACCTGCCGGCGCGGGGTCAGCGCAGATGGACGGCGATCAGGCAGGTGTCGTCGTCGGTGTCGGGGGTGGTGTGGCGCAGGAGGTGGTCGGCATACCGCTGGAGGTCGGCGATCGGCCGGCCGGCTACCAGGACGAGGGTGTCCAGCGCCTCGTCGAGGGCGCTCCCGCGCCGTTCGATGAGCCCGTCGGTGAACAGCAGGATGCCGTCGCCGGGCCGCAGTGCGGTGGCGGTCTCCTCGTAGGCGCTGTGTGGGTCCGCCCCGAGGAGGACTCCGGCCGGCAGCGGGAGCGTGCCGGCGTCGCCGTCGCGGACCAGGACGGGCGGCAGGTGCCCGGCGCATGCCCAGCGCAGCACGCGGGTGGCCGGGTCGTACAGACCGCAGACGGCGGTTCCGGTGACGTCGTCGGTGAGGTGGTAGGCGACGTCGTTGAGCCAGCGCAGCAGCTGGGCCGGCCCCGCCCCGGTCATGGCAAGGCCACGCAGGCTGTTGCGTAACGTGACCATGCCGGTGACAGCCCTGATCCCGTGCCCGGCGATGTCACCGACGGTAAGAAGGACCTCCCCAGAGGGCAGGACGACCGCGTCATACCAGTCACCGCCGACCAGATGGTCCTGGTTGGCCGGTCGGTAGCGGACGGCGATGTCGAACCCGGCGGTCTCGACCGGATCGGCCGAGAACGGCGTGATGGCCCGTTGCAGCTGGATGGCCAGACGCTGCTGGTCGTCGGCCCGCTGTTCGGTGTCGGCGAGCTGGTCGCGGGTGGCGGCGAGGGCGACCTGGGTGTGGTAAAGAGTCGAAAGATCCTGGTATGTGCCGCGGACGGCGACCAGGGTGCCAGCGGCGTCCGTGACGGGTTCGGCGAACGCGCGTATCTGCCGGATCGCACCGTCGGCCCGCAGGAGCCGGAACGTCGTGGCGGCCGGCCGCACCTGGTTGAACAGCACGTCACGGAAACGGCGGACAGCATCGAGATCGTCGGCATGGACGTGGGCGTCCAGTCCCTGCAGGGAGATGGGCGCTTCCGGCGCGCCCGGCATCAGCCGGAACAGCGTGAAGGTGTGGTCGGTCCAGCGCACGTCACCGGTGAGCACGTCCTGCTGCCAGCCGCCGAGCTCACCGAGCCGCTGGGCGTGCTGGAGGATGGTGGTCAGCCCGTTGCTGTCGTCGGCCCGCCGCCAGGTCAGCGCGATGCCGTCGAAGAGCCGGCCGATACGCACGTCCATCTCCGTCGCGACGATCCGGTCACCGACGATGACGTGGACGGGCAGGCTGTCGGCCTGATACGGCTGACCGGTGCGCAGCACGTCCACAGCATGCTCGAACAGTCCGTCCGGGACCGTCATCAGCGGATGGACGTGGGACAGCCGGCGGCCGACGAGATCCCGGGGACCGCGGCCGGCCGGGTCGACGAACCCGTCGCTGACGTGGTCGATCTGGAAGTCGACGATCCGCCCGTCCTGGTCACGGACGGCGTGGGCGACGAGGGCGGAGCGCAGCAGGGAGTCCAGCAGGGCGGGCAGCCACGAGCCGTGGCGTCCCCAGGTGCGTTCCCCCTGGACCCCGAGGCTGCTGGCGCAGATCCCGGCCAGCGTGAGCAGCTGGTGGCGCAGCGCGGGAGCGAACTCCTCGAGAGGCTGCGGCCAGCAGATCTCCATCGCTCCCAGCAGCGCCCCGGCGTCGGTCAGCGGCAGCACCGCCCGGGCGCCGCGCCAAGGCCCGACCAGCGGGAGCGGGCGCGGCAGGTGCTGGGCTGCCGGCCACCACCGGGGGCAGCCGTCCTGAACGACCCGCTGGGCAGGGCAGTCCATCTGCGGCGGGAGGCGCTGCCAGCGGCTTGCCTCCAGGGCGCTGAGCCCCGCCTCGCCGACGAGCTCCAGCGCGCCGTCCGGTTCGGTCATCCACAGCGCCACGGCCACGGCTCCCAGCGGGGCGAGGGCCTCCTCCAGCGTCGCCGCGGCGATCCGGGATCCGTCCACGGCCCGTGGTGCCGGGGCGTCGGCCAGTTGCGCCGGCTGGTGGCGGGGCGGCTGTGCCGAGCCCCGCACGAGCGCGTCGCCCGCCGGYTGGCCGACCACGTCGGCGGCGAGCTCTGCCAGGGGCATCCCGGACCGGGCCGCCAGGTGGGTGAGCTGCCTGGCAGCCTCACCGGGGGAGCAGCGCAGGCGCTCGGTCAGGACACCGATCGCGAGATCCACCAGGGCTTCGGTGGCGGCCTGCGCCCGCACCGCCTCAAGTTCGCCCTGCTGGCGGACGATCAGTGCGGTCAGACGCGCCACCTGGTCGTCGCCGGCCGGGCCGGTCGGCCGCTGTGTTCCCACCACGTACGTCCCTCACTGGCTCGGGTGCCGCCGGCATGCGGACTGCGGCCCCCCAACATGGACATCCTCGCACGGACACCACCGGGCGGACGAAGCCCCCGCGGTCCGCTGTTCTCCCGTTCTTCGTTGCTTCTGTTCCGTGGTTCTCCCCGGCTCTGGCGCCGTGGGCCGATGACGACGCGACGGTGCCTGTTCGGTGCCTGCCTGCTGCCTGCCCAGCACCTGTTCKATGCGTGTTCGGTGGCTGGTCGGTATCTGTCCGCGTCGGTTACGGGCCACGATTCCGAGACCGTTCGAGAAAACCCTAGGACATCAGAAAACTGGGTCGAGTGCGTTGTCCGTTTCACCCTGGTTTGCGAATCGTCCAACTCTCTACCGTGGAGCACGGGGACCGGCCGGCTGTTCGGGGTCGGCGGCCGACGAGCGGGGTGTACCGGTGGGTGAGGCTACAAAGTCGGAGCGGGTGAAGTCGGAGGGGGCAACGACGGGAGGGCGGGACGAGCCCGCGCTGCGCCAGCTTCTCGCCGGTCTGACGGCGGTGCGTGGCGGGGACTTCCGCGTGCGTCTGCCCTACGGCGACGACCCACTCATGAACGAGATCGCCGACGTGTTCAACGGCATGACCGACCAGCTTTCCGCGATCGCGTCCGAGGTGGCGGGAGCGGCCCGGGAGGTCGGCATAGAGGGCAGACTCGGCCGTCACCTCCGGGTACCGGACGCGCCCGGTGCCTGGCGGGAGCTCATCGAGTCGACCAACATGGCGGTGGGGAGCCTGGGCAGCCAGGTCCGTGACATCTCCCAGGTGGCTGCGGCGGTGGCCCGCGGCGATCTGTCACGGAAGATCACCGTGGAGGCGCACGGCGAGGTCCTGGAGCTGAAGAACACCATCAACACGATGGTCGACCAGTTGTCGTCGTTCGCCGGTGAGGTCACCCGGGTGGCCCGGGAGGTCGGCACCGAAGGGCGGCTGGGCGGGCAGGCGTTCCCCGGGGTGGGCGGAACGTGGCGGGACCTCACCGACTCGGTGAACTTCATGGCCGGCAACCTCACCGGCCAGGTCCGTTCCATCTCCCAGGTGGCTGCGGCGGTGGCCCGCGGCGATCTCTCCCAGAAGATCACCGTGGACGCGCGGGGGGAGATCCTGGAGCTGAAGAACACCATCAACACGATGGTCGACCAGTTGTCGTCGTTCGCCGGTGAGGTCACCCGGGTGGCCCGGGAGGTCGGCACCGAGGGACGACTGGGCGGGCAGGCCGACGTCAAAGGTGTCTCGGGCACCTGGAAGGACCTCACCGAGTCCGTCAACGTCATGGCGGCCAACCTCACCGTCCAGGTCCGCTCCATCGCCGAGGTCACCACCTCGGTGGCCAAGGGCGACCTGACCCAGAAGATCCGGGTGGACGCGCGCGGGGAGATCCTGGAGCTCAAGGAGACCATCAACACGATGGTCGACCGGCTGTCCTCGTTCGCCGACGAGGTCATCCGGGTGGCGGGCGAGGTGGGGACACAGGGCAACCTCGGCGGGCAGGCTGTCGCGCGGGGCGTCTCCGGCACCTGGCGGGACCTCACCGACAACGTCAACTCGATGGCCAACAACCTGACCAGCCAGGTTCGCAACATCGCCCAGGTCACCACCGCCGTGGCCCGGGGCGACCTGTCGAAGAAGATCGACGTCGATGCCCGCGGGGAGRTCCTGGAGCTCAAGACCACCATCAACACGATGGTCGACCAGCTGTCGTCCTTTGCCGCGGAGGTCACCCGGGTCGCCCGCGAGGTCGGCACCGAGGGGATGCTCGGCGGGCAGGCCGAGGTCGAGGGCGTCTCGGGGACGTGGAAGCGGCTGACGGAGAATGTCAACGAACTCGCCGGCAACCTCACCCGTCAGGTGCGCGCGATCGCCGCGGTGACCAGCGCGGTCGCGGCCGGTGACCTTACCGGGTCCGTCTCGGTGGAGGCACGGGGGGAGGTCGCCGAACTCAAGGACAACATCAACGCGATGGTGCGGTCGCTGTACGAGACCACGCGCGCCAACCAGGAACAGGACTGGCTGAAGACCAACCTGGCCCGCATATCCGGCCTGATGCAGAAACACCGCGATCTCAACACCGTCACGGAACTGGTCATGGACGAGCTCACGCCGCTGGTCGGCGCCCAGTACGGCACGTTCTTCCTGGCCGGATCCGGTGCGGACACACCCGCGCCCGCGCTGCGCCTGATCGCCAGCTTCGGGTACCAGGCCCACCCCGACGTGCCGCGCGAGTTCGACCTGGGACAGTCCCTGGTCGGGCAGGTGGCCAGAACCAAGAAGTCGATTTTCATCGACCGGACACCGGTGCACTATGTGAAGATCTCGTCCGGTCTCGGCCACGCCGAACCGGTCAATCTGATCGTGCTGCCCGTCCTCTTCGAGGATCATGTGTTGGGCGTCATCGAGCTCGCCTCCTTCACCCCCTTCACGCAGGTGCACCGGGATTTTCTGGACCGGCTGATGGACATCATCGGTGTCAATATCAACATTATTGTCGCCAACTCGCGTACCGACTCGCTGCTGGCGGAGTCGCAACGTCTCGCCGCCGAGTTGCGGGCACGCTCCGAAGAACTTCAGAGCCGGCAGGACGAGCTGCAGCGTTCCAACGCCGAACTGGCGGAGAAGGCGGCTCTGCTGGCTCGCCAGAACCRCGACATCGAAGTCAAGAACTTCGAGATCKAGCAGGCCCGACAGGAAATCGAGGAACGGGCCCGGCAGCTCGGCCTGTCGTCCAGGTACAAGTCGGAGTTTCTCGCCAACATGTCCCATGAGCTGCGCACGCCGTTGAACAGCCTGCTCATCCTGGCGCGGCTGCTGGCGCAGAACCCGGCGAACAACCTCAGCCCGAAGGAGGTCGAGTACGCCAACGTCATCCACTCCGCCGGCTCCGATCTCCTGCAGCTCATCAACGACATCCTCGATCTGTCGAAGGTCGAGGCCGGCAAGATTGACATTCACCTGGAGCGTTTCGCGCTCGGCGCGCTCCTCGACGACGTCCGGGCCATCTTYTGTCCGGTCATCGAGGAGAAGGGCCTGCGGTTCACCGTCGACGTCGCCCCCGACGTGCCGGACGCGCTGGTCAGTGATCAGCACCGTCTGTTGCAGGTGCTGCGTAACCTGCTGTCCAACGCGGTCAAGTTCACCCAGCGGGGCGGGGTGGAACTTCGGATACGGGTGGTCAGTGGCCGTGTGCTCGACGACGAACGGCGCCCGGCCGTCGCGTTCGCGGTGACCGACACGGGTATCGGTATCGCCGAGGAGAATCTGGACCGGCTTTTCGGGGCCTTTCAGCAGGGCGACGGCAGCACCAGCCGCAGGTTCGGCGGGACCGGCCTGGGACTGTCCATCGCACGCGAGGTCGCGGCTCTGCTCGGCGGTGTGATCCGTGCCCGGAGCGAGTTCGGGCAGGGCAGCACCTTCACCCTCTACCTGCCGCTGTCCTCGCCCGAGGCGATCGGTGAACAGGCCCGTGGCGCCACGCAGCCAGCCATTTCCGGCCCGCCGACACCCGCGGCCCTGCCACTGCCGCCCGGCTCGTCCGGCTCCTCTGGCTCGTCCGGCTCACAGGTGTCCGCGGCCGCGCTGGTATCCGCGCCCACACCCGGCGACAACGGCGTCCCAGCACATGCCACCACGGACGACGTGCTCCGCAGCCGTAGGATTCTTGTGATCGACGACGACGTCCGGAACGTGTTCGCCATCACCAGCATCCTCGAGCTCTACGGCCTGAACGTGATTCACGCGCCCGACGGGCGTATAGGCATCGACATCCTGCTCGCCACCGACGGCATCGAGCTCGTTCTCGTGGACGTGATGATGCCGGAAATGGACGGTTACGCCACGATGGCGGCAATCCGGGAAATGCCCCGCTTCGGCGCGCTGCCGATTATTGCCGTCACCGCGAAGGCCATGCCGGGCGACCGGCAGAAGTGCCTTGCCGCCGGCGCCGACGACTACGTGACCAAGCCGGTCGACACCGACGAGCTCCTCGCCTGCATCCGGCAGCGGCTCACCGACCAGGAACCCGGCGGCAGGAACATAAGGTGATCTGAATCCCGGTTCGGGCGGCAGCGGTCCCTCGGGCCGACGTCCCCGGACCACTGTGTGCGCCCGCGGTTGAGTGACGGCTCGCGGGGGATGGTCCGCTGTCGGCCGCGTCGTACCGGCAGCCCGTCTCCCGGTCGAGATGAACGTGCGACCGACGGAGGTGAACGCGCGGCTGGCCGAGGTGAATTCATGGCGAATACCTGACGGTCGGACAGCACGGAGCGCGCCGACCCMGACCAGAACCCCATACGGTCGCTGAATCATCATATCGGTCCAATCGTGCATTTGAGGACGGGGCGAAACRTGGGTTGGTTGAGCGCTGAGAGTGTCGTGGCCGTACTCACCGCAGTGCTCGGTATCGCGGCATCCTTCGCCGTGGTCTGGTACGAGCGCAGGGTGCCCCGTCACCGGCGCATCGGCTACCGCGTGCAGATGGACACTCCCATCGGTAGCGACAACCGCGGCGGGCAGGGCCAGGCGAACATACGGCTCGGCCTGTTCAACGACCTCCCCGACATGTCGGATGCCACCCTCGTTCTCCTGCGCATCGAAAACGACGGTGCGCAGGGCATCACCGACACCGACTACACCAGCAACGGCCTCACCGCTGTCTTCACCGAGCGCATCGTCAGAGGTGTAGCTGTCACCCAGCCCGACGCCGAGCATCTGATGGACCACTTCGCCGCACCGGGGGCCATGCGGCACG
This sequence comes from Protofrankia sp. BMG5.30, assembly GCF_001983005.1. Lineage (NCBI taxonomy): Bacteria > Bacillati > Actinomycetota > Actinomycetes > Frankiales > Frankiaceae > Protofrankia > Protofrankia sp. BMG5.30. Next base: position 86,881 of record NZ_MOME01000029.1, read on the forward strand.
GCGACAGCACGATCTACCTGCCCCGTGTCCCGCTCAACCGCGGCCAGCACTACAAGCTGCTCGTGCTGCTCACCGGCGGCCGCGTCGGTTGCGTCGTCCGGGTCAGCGGCGGGATCCGGGACGGCGCCGTGATGCCCAACCGCAGCACGACGGTGGACGACACCCCACCCCTGTTCAGCAGACCCGCCCGCTGGATCACCGTCCTGCTCACCCTCTGTGTCACGGCGTTGGCAGTCATCATTGTCGTCCGCCGGAACGTGCCGCCTCCCATCGGCTGCGCCACCGGAAAGCTCACCGTCATCGGTTCGACGGCCTTCGCGCCGGTCGTACGGGAAATCGCCGAGAAGTACGAGTCCGACTGCCCGGATTCAGAGATCACGGTGAACTCACGCGGCAGCAACGAGGGCATACAGGAACTGGTGGACGCCGGTGACAGGTCCACGAGCGGGTCACCAGCCGTGATCTCCATTTACGACGGTTCAAAGCCGGACGGCTATCCGCAGATGACAGGGGAGCGCGTCACGGTCTCCGCCTTCGCCCTGGTGGTGAACGACCAGGTGTCGATCGGAGGTCTGACGATCAACCAGATACAAAGAATCTACCGGGGCGACATTCTCAACTGGAACCAGGTCGGCGGCCCCGACCTCCCGGTCCTGCTCGTGAGCAGGGACRCCAACTCCGGCACCCGCGACCTGTTCCGGCGGCACATCCTCGACGGGTTCGGTGAACCAGCCCTGACCTCGCTGGACTGCGAGCACAGGAATTCCCCGCAGGACAGGGTCGTCCGCTGTGAACTCGACAGCACCGAGCGGGTGCTGAGAACCGTGGCCAGGCTCCCGGGCGCCATCGGCTACAGCGAACTGCAGGCTGCCATCGCGTCCAGGAACCTGCATGCCCTGCGYATCAACGGTCAGGCGCCGTCGATCGAGAGTATCGGCGACAGCTCCTATCCCTTCACGGAGATCGAGTACGCCTACACCTACGGTAGCCCACCCGCTGGTTCTCTCACCTCCAGCTTTCTGAACTATCTGACAAGGGGCAGCGGTCAGGACGTCATGAAGACCCATGGGCACCTGCCCTGCTACAGCCCGGAGGGTTTCAGGCGCTGCCAGTAGTGATCGGTGACTCYCACGGGTACTTGATCATGAGGTCGCCCGAGCGGTCCGGACCGGAACCCGCTTCGTACTGTGGTTTCCCCGCGCCGTCAGGCGGCTACCGCGGGGGCGCGAAGACGGTGGCCAGGGCAGCCAGGGCGTCGGGCACGGCCCGGTAGTACGCCCAGACGCCGCGTTTGTCCCGAGTGATCAGCCCGGCGTCCACCAGGACCTTCAGATGGTGGCTGACGGTGGGCTGGCTCAGGCCGAGGGGCTCGGTGAGCTCGCAGACGCAGGCCTCGCCGTTCTCACGAGCATAGATCATCGACAGGAGTCGCAGCCGGGCGGGCACGGCGATCGCCCTGAGGACCGTGACGAGTCGCTCCGCTTCCTCGGCGGACAGCGGCGCCCTGGTCAGCGGGGTGCAGCAGGCCACGGGGAGGCCGGCGAGGCCGGACGCGTCGGAATCCGCGCGCGTGCCGGGGCCCGTGGGGGCGGCGCGCGCGGGAAGCGGGGTGGGCAGGGGTGCGGTCGCCATGCGCTTCAGCATGCCTTACCTATTGACAGCCGTCTATGTGTGGGGGCATCGTCGCGTTTGACGGAAGACATTGATGGTCATCGATGCGATGAGAGGTTGTGATCATGATTCCCAGGGTGCAACTGGCGCTGAACGCCTCCGACGTGGACGCGGCGGTCGACTTCTACACGAAGCTGTTCGGGGCCGGCCCGGCGAAGCGCCGGCCGGGATACGCGAACTTCGCGATCGACGTGCCGCCACTGAAGCTGGTGCTGATCGAGAACCCACGGGCCCGGGGCGCCGGGGTGGCCGGCGCGCTCAACCATCTCGGCGTCGAGGTCGCCACCTCCGAGGAGGTGACCGCGGCAACCACGCGGCTGGCCGGGGCCGGGCTGGACACGGCGACCGAGGAGAACAGCACCTGCTGCTACGCGGTGCAGGACAAGGTCTGGGTCGACGATCCGGACGGCGCCCCGTGGGAGATCTACACGGTGCTCGCCGACGTCCCTGACAGGACCGACGCCGCTATCGGGGTTGGGCCGGCACTGCGGACGGTGGAACCGGGCGGCGGGCCGGCTTCGGCGTGCGCGTGCGGGCCAGGCGGTGACTGCGCCCCGACGGCGGACACCGGTGCGGCCGTTCCGCTCGCCACCGCAGGTCGTGCTGGTCACGCAGGCCGCTGATGGCACAGGTACGGCCGGGCCTACCGCCGCTGGCGCGCCGGCTGGCCGCCGAGGCGGTCGGCAGCATGCTGCTGGCCGCCCTGGTGATCGGTTCGGGGATTGCCGCGACACAGCTCAGCCCGGGACAGACCGGGCTGCAGCTGGTGGAGAACGCCGCGGCGACCGCCGCCGGCCTGTTCGCGATCATCCTGATGGTCGGGCCGGTCTCCGGAGGGCATTTCAACCCGGTGGTCTCGGGGGTGGACGCCGCGTTCGGCGGGCTGCCGTGGCGGGACGCCGCGGCCTACGTTCCCGCCCAGGTCACCGGCTGCGTGGGCGGGGCGGTGCTGGCGAATCTGATGTTCGAAGAGCCGGCAGTGTCGATCTCGACGCGGCACCGGGCGTCCGGCGCGCATCTGCTCGCCGAAGTCGTCGCGACCGCCGGCCTCATCCTGCTGATCTTCGCGCTGACGCGGTCCGGTCGAGGCGACCGAGCCCCGGCGGCGGTCGGTGCCTACATCGGCGCGGCCTACTGGTTCACCAGTTCGACCAGCTTCGCGAACCCGGCGATCAGCGTCGGGCGGATGTTCTCCGACACCTTCGCCGGGATCGCCCCGACCTCCGTCCCGGCGTTCGTCGGCATGCAGGCCATCGGCGGCATGATCGGCTACGGGCTGGCGCGCCTGTTCTACCCGCCACCCCCGACCGCTCCCGGCCCCGCCGCGCGGGTGCTGTCGCCCCGCAATCAGCCCACTACCGCGTCCAGGGACGTCGCGTCGGACGCCACGACGTCCGATGGTCGGACGTCCAGCAGCACGGCGCCGGGGCTGGTCCGTGGCATCTCATCGTGAAGACGCGAAGAAAGGATCCGACGTATGTCCGGGAAGCCCTCGGTGCTGTTCGTCTGCGTCCACAATGCCGGGCGGTCCCAGATGGCCGCCGGCTGGCTGACCCGGCTGTCTGGCGGCGCCGTCAACGTGCGTTCGGCCGGGTCGCTGCCGGCCGAAYGGGTCAATCCGGTCGCGGTGGCGGCCATGGCCGAGGTCGGGATCGACCTCGGCGCCCAGACGCCCAAAGTCCTCACGTCGGAGGCGGTGGAAGCCTCCGACGTGGTGGTCACCATGGGTTGCGGGGACGCCTGCCCGGTCTTCCCCGGGAAGCGGTATGAGGACTGGAAGCTCGACGACCCCGCCGGCCAGGGCATCGACGCCGTCCGCCTGATCCGGGACGAGATCCGGGCCCGTGTCGAGAAACTTCTCCAGGATCTCCTGCCTCCCATCTCCTGACGATCACCTTCGGGGCTCGCTCGCTGCCCACCGCCCGGCACCCCGGTGGCGCACCAGCGCCACCGGAAAGCCATCGAAACATGCGGCGGAGAAGACGCCCTGACGGTCCGCTCGGTGTCCAACCGGATGGGTCGTGTTTTGTTTCTTTCACTTCCGTGTAATGCGATCGACCAGCATGATTGTCCGGTGGCTGTCGATCGAGAATTACTACTCGACCGGGTCGGTGAGCTGGCGGAACGGGTGCGTGCGGTGCTGGAGGGCCCGGCGGTGGAGGACGCCGGTGAGTCGTCGGAACTGGCGCAGGCGCTCGCGGCGGCCGGTGCCGAGATCCGTGCCGTGCTGTGCGCCCGTCCCGCGCCCGACGCCCGGACGGCAGGTGAGCTGTGCCTGGGTCTGGTCGAGCTCAGACGGTTGCGGGGAGAACTGCGCGAGCATGCGGTGTCGGTGCGGTTCGCGGCGGTGGCCCGGATCCATCGCGGGCTGGCCAAGCTGCGGGCCTGTGAGACCGTCGCCGAGCTACTGCCCGCGGCGGCGGCCGAGCTCGGGTCGTGCTGCGACTTCGACCGGGCGGTGATCTCGCGGCGTCGGGGGTCGACGTGGCGTGCCGAAGCGGTATGGCTGGCACCGGGGCTGGATCCGAGCGTGTYGCGGGCGACGGAGGTGTATCTGCGTGGGACGTGGATTCCGCTGGGACCCGGCGTCCTGGAGACGGAGCTGATCCGCAGGCGCACCGCCGAGGTGATCGCGGCCGATGACCCGCGGACCAACAAGGAGCTGATGGCCGTGTCGGACAGCGTGGGATACGTGGCCTCGCCGGTGATGCCGGCCGGCCGGGTGATCGGTTTCCTGCAGGCCGACTGCTACGGGTCGCGCCGCGAGCTGACAACACTGGATCGTGACAATCTGTGGACGTTCGCCCAGGGCTTTGGCCTGCTGTTCGAGCGCACGGTGCTGCTGGAGAGGCTCGCCCAGCAGCGGGCCCAGGCCCGGGAGGCTTTCGAGCTGGCCGAACGGCAGTTGCGGCAGCTCGCCGAGGACGAGATCCTGCTCGCCCGCAGTGACCGGGAGCTCGGCGCCGTCGCCTCCCGCGCCGCCGACATCTTCCGGCCCGTGGCCGCTGCCGACGACCCGGTGGCGAGCCTGCTGACCGCCCGCGAACGGAGGATCGTCGAACTCATGGTCACCGGCGCGCGCAACAGCGAGATCGCCGACCGGCTGGTGCTCAGCGAGGACACGGTCAAGTCTCACGTCAGGAGCGTGTTGCGCAAGCTACGTTCGGCCAACCGCGCGGAAGCGGTGTCGCGATATCTCAAGATTGCAATGTCCCAGTCGTGAATTCGTTCATGAAGCCCAGTTGTGACGCCCCGGCCACGAGCGACGTGAGCGGGCGGGCCACGGACCTGTTCGAGCGTGCCGTACGGCTGCTGGGTGTCGAGCCGGAGCGTGGCCGCGCGGACGCGGTGGACGCGGCGGACGCGCTGAGCGCGGCCTGTGCCGAACRTCTTCTGTCGGGTGCGCCCGACGCCGAGTCGACCGCGGCGCTGGCCCGGCTGGTCTGCGATCTACAGGACCTGGCCGTCGAGCAGGCCGAAACGCGGATGGCATCGCGAGCGCGACGCATCGCCCGCTGCGAACGAGGGCTCAGCCTGCTGCGCACGGTGATCAGCTCGAAGGCGCTGGAGGACCGCGTATGTGAGGAGATCGCGGCGAACTGCGGCTTTGCGCGGGTGCTGCTCTCGCGCGTTGAGGACGGCGTCTGGCGGCCGTGGAAGGTCAACAAAATGATACGGGACGAGCCGTGGTTCGCCGAGTGGGTCCAGCGCGAGATCCCGTTGGACGATCTCGTCCTGGAAGCGGAGCTGCTGAGCGAACGCCGGCCAGGCCTGGTGACGAACACCGCGGACCCGCGGGTRCATCCGATCATCCGGGCGGGCGAGGCGACGTCATATGTGGTGGCACCGATCACTCCCGCGGGGCGTGTCGTCGGTTTCCTGCACGCCGACCACGGCAGCGGCGGGCATACCTGCGACGAGACCGATCGTGACGTGTTGTGGGCTTTCAGTGAGGGATTCGGTCATCTCTACGAGCGCTCGGTGCTCGTGGAGCGCCTGCGTCTCCAGCGCGACCGGGTACGTCAGACGCTGGCCGTCGTCGGCGCCGCGCTGGAGGAGCTCACCGAGGCCGAGATCGAACTCGTCACGGCTCCCGACGACGACACTCCCGTCGCCCGGACGGCGTCATCGGTGTTCCGCAGCGAAGGCGGCCTCGACGAGCTGACGGCCCGTGAACGCGAGGTACTCGCGCTCATCGCGGGCGGCGCCAGCAACCAGGAGATCGCCGAACAGCTCGTCATCACCGTCGGCACGGTCAAGACCCACGTCAAGCACATCCTCGCAAAGCTCGGCGCCGTCAACCGCTCCCAGGCGATCGCGGCCTACCACGGCGTCGTCCAGGACTGAGCGTCCCTGGCCGCACCCCCCGCGTCTACCACCGCTGGGTAGGAATACCACCAACAGGGAAGATGACCCGCCGCGGGTGACGGGCGAACATGAAGTACCGGATCCGGAGCAGACGGCGCGCCGCGACAATTCGCGATGTCGCGTGGTCGGCCTGCCCGCGCTGTCAGTTCTCGACATGAGAAAGATCTGGAAAATCGTTGTCCGTCAGTCGTCACAGCCTTTCTTCCGTCGCGGCACGAATGGGGAAGTCATGCCGACAGCACCTGTTGACCATCAACTTGACCTGACCACTCAGGACGTTCTCACGTACGGCAGCTGGGGTCTCACACTGGTCCTCCTCGGTTACGCGGTACACCTGGGACGGAAGGAAAGAACACCCTTCTACACCCTGATCGTCCTCGCCGCCATGGTGGCGGCCTTCGCCGAACCGCTCTACGACGAAGGACTGATGCTCTACTTCTATTCGACCGAAGGAATGTACACGCATTTCACCGCCTTCGGCATCCCGCAGCCGATCTGGACCCACAGCGGTTACGCTGTGCTCTACGCGGCACCCGCGCTCACGATCGCCCGGAGGATCCGGCTCGGYACGCTGACGCGGAACGGGCTGTTCGCCTGGGCGGGCGTTGAACTGCTGACGTCCTSCACGTTCGAGATGATCGGTATCAACGGTGGCGCCTACACGTACTGGGGGCCGCACGAGCTGCGTGTCTTCGACTACCCGCTGGTCATCGGTGTGCTCGAGGCCGCGCAGGTGATGCTCTTCGCCGTCCTTGCGGCACTGCTGCGTGAGCGGGTGCGGAACCCCCTCGGTCTGCTGGGCCTGTTCGTCGTGTTTCCCTGCACATTCTTCATGGCGAATTTCGGTGCCGGCGCGCCGGTCATCATAGCCCTGCACCTTGAGGACACCTCGCGCCTGCTCGTCGTGCTGGCGTCGCTGCTGAGCACCGCGTTCGCGGCTGCTACGGTCCGGGGCGCCAGTCTGTTCCTGCCGCCCGCCGCCGGACACCGTGAAACGGCCCCCGTCGACGGCCCAGGAGGATTCTTCCGGACGAGAACAGCCGCCGGCATCCCCGCGGCCGGACCGGTCGCAACGCCGACCGCGGCGAAATAGGAAAGCAGGAACGAAGCAGCAGGAACGAAACAGAAAACAGGCGGGACCTCTCCGCCGTACACGACCTGTTCACCCGGCCCTGTTCACCCGGTCCTGTTCGCCCCGGTCGGCCCGAAGCGGCACCGGGGCGAGCAGGCGTGGGCGTTGCCCTCGTCCTGGGTGTCGACAAGTGTCTGGGTGTCGACCAGTGTTCGGAGGCTACCGGGACGGAGCGGTGTGGGCGTCACGCGGCGCTGGTCCGGGCTGTTCGTCCTCGGCGAGCACAAGGCCGAGCAGGCCCGGGAAACGGGCGTCGAACTCGGCGCGGCGAAGCCGGTTGAGCCGGCGCGGCCCCTGGTCGACCTGTTCGAGCAGCCCCGCGGCCCGCAGGACGGCGAAGTGGTGGCTGGCAGTCGCCTTCGACACCGGCAGATCGAACGTGCCGCAGGCCCGGGTGAACTCCGGCTCGCCCGCCAACGTCCGCAGGATCAGCCTGCGGACCGGGTCCGCGAGCGCCTCCAGAGCGTCCTGCAGGGGCAYGTCCTTCGGATCGGTGTGACGTAGAGTGCGGGCGCGTCGCGCCTGACCGGCCATCGTCTCCTCGAGTTCGTCTTCTCGAACTCCTTGCATATTCGACAGGTATCGTACACTGACATCTATTCGACCACCGTCGAACACATGAGGGAGATTGCCATGGCGATACCGCTGGGCCGGGTGGGCATCTGGTCCCCGTCGTACATCTGGGAGGCCGACGACGCCCACGAGGCCGCGGCGGAGATCGACGCCGCAGGCTACGGAGCCCTGTGGCTCGGCGCCGCCGCACCCGACCTGAACCTGCCCGAGAAACTGCTCGCCGCCACGAACCGGCTGGTAGTGGCCACCGGGATCGTCAACGTGTGGACGGTCGACGCGGCGGAGCTGGCCGCGGGCTTCCACCGGCTGGCAACGGCCCACCCGGACCGCTTCCTGCTCGGGCTGGGCGTCAGCCACGCGCCGATCGTGGAGCGGCTGGGACGCTCCTACACCCGCCCGTTGGACTATCTCGCCGGCTACCTCGACGCGCTCGACAACGCCGCCGAGCCGGTGCCCGTCGACCAGCGGGTGCTCGCGGCGCTGCGTCCGAAGGCGCTCACCCTGGCGGGGCAGCGGTCGGCCGGCGCCCATCCCTACCTGGTCACCCCCGAGCACACCCGGATCGCCCGCGAGACGCTCGGCGCCGGCCCGCTGCTCGCCCCGGAGCAGAAAGTCGTCCTGGAGACCGACCCGTCCGCCGCCAGAGCTCTCGCCCGTGCCAGCGTCGGTTACTACCTGCGGCTACCGAACTATGTGCGTAGCCTGCTGGCCCTCGGTTTCACCGAGGACGACGTCGCGGGCAGCGGCAGCGACCGGCTCGTCGACGCCCTCGTCGCCTGGGGCACCCCCGAGCAGATCGCGAAGCGCGTCGCCGAACATCACGACGCCGGCGCGGACCACGTGGCCGTGCAGGTCCTCGCACCGGACATCGACCTGGCCACCCGCGGCGGCCGCCCGCCCCGGCAGGCCTGGCAGGCCCTCGCCGCCGCGCTCCTGTGAAGAAGCCCTGCGGCCGCGGCGGCTGGAGCGACACGGTGCCGGTCAGGAGAACCCCTGGAAGAACGCGCTGGCTGCCGGGGCCCGGCTCGGTGCCGGCCGGTGATGAGCCACGTTCCGGCGACGGCGACCAGCGCGAACAGCGGCACCGGCCGGCTGCCCGGGCCCTGCCCAGGCAGCCGCACCACGTCCAACCGAGTTACGGAACAGCCTTCAGCTGAGGGAGACCGACTTGTCGAGGAACTGGTTGGTGGGGCCGGGGCCGGTGATGTAGTCGCGCTGCGCCCGTTGGAACAGCGGAGCGAGCGCGGCCAGACAGGCGCGGCTGGCCGCGAGCTTGTCCGCGCGGATGGCCAGGGCGGACTGGTAGATGGGGTAGGCGTCGACGAGCAGGTATCTGACGGGCTTGTGCCACGCTCGCACGTCGTGCTCGAGATGGTAGACCTCGTTGGTGACGAAGGCCTGCTGCACGATCTTGCCGTCAGCGGCGACGAACCGGTCCGGGCTGCCCTGGTACGAGATGTCGACCTGCGACTGCTTCGCAGCTATGAGGTCCAGTTTGTTCCGGGCTGCTACAGACGCCCGACTACGCCCGGGCGGTCATCATGGCCGGCGGCCGCCAGCTGGCGCCAGATGTCGTGGAGCGACGGGCCGCGGTCCGGGCAAGCCGGCAACAGCTCCTGTCGCGGCCGAACCCGCCCCAGCTCTGGGTCGTACTCGACGAGGCGGTGCTGTGGCGGTCGATCGGCGGGCCGGCGGTATGCGTGCCCAGCTTGAACATCTGATTGCCCTGTCCGCCTGGCCGAACATCACGATCCAGATCATGCCGTTCGCGCTCGGCGCTCACGTGGCCGAATGCGGAGCGTTCACCATCCTCCGCTTCCCAGGACCGGAGTCACCCGCGACGGACCAGACCGACGTGGTGTACCTCGAGCAGCTCACCGGAGCCCTTTTCCTCGACAAGCCCACGAGGTCGACCGGTACCTGCAGGTCATGTCCCGCCTGGCAATAGCCAGCGCACCTCCGCGCACCACCGTGGACACGCTCACCCGGATCGTCCACGAGACATAGCCGTCGACCGGCCGCCGTCCACGGCATCCCTCGGYACCGCCGTGACCAGCGCCTCTACCGACGCCTGACCCGGTGACACAGTCGAGGACACGGCCCGTGACCCCAACGCCTTCATCCCGGCCTTCCCGCCCGGACGGACAGAGGCTCTGCCGGGYGACCGTCGACGTGCTGGTCACGCCCTCCAGCAGGACAACGTCGTTGACCGGAACAGGGGGCTAATCTACAGTAGGTCCAAATTTTGTGACAAGGGCGGCATGGGGGAGGTCGCCGGATAGTCCCTCTGGTGTGYTCCGTCCCTTCGCGGCGGCCATCGGCTCGCCGGGCACATCACGCCCATCGTCATCCGGTGACATGACCCATGAATATATGGTAAGCCGGACAAGCCAGATTTGTCATGCCATCACCCTTGTGTGAAATAAGGYGTGACATCATCTCGCGTTGACAACTGCAAAAGGAGCATGCCTTGCACCGGAAATTGCAAAAGGAGTGTCACTTACGATCAAGAATGGGCCGCGTCGTCGCGGTCGTCACATTGATCGTTGCCACGACCATCGTCATCGGCAGCGGCCCGGCGGCCGCGGCCACGTATCCGGTGAACTGGGACGCGTTATCGGCCTACGCGTCCGGTCAGCTGAACGCCTCACCGCCTCCGGGTGCGAACAACTGGTCGTGCAGGCCGAGCGCGGCACATCCCGAACCGGTCATCCTCGTGCACGGCATCACCGAAAACCAGAACGCCAACTGGCAGGCGCTCGCGCCGATACTCGCCAACAACGGGTACTGCGTCTACACCATTACCTACGGAAGGCTCTGGTACACCGCCAACGCCGGTGGCATCGGCTACACCGGGAACTCGGCGGGTGAACTGAACGACTTCGTCAACCAGGTGGTGTCCAGCACCAGAGTCAGTCGGGTAAAACTGGTCGGATACTCCGAAGGCGGATTTATCTCCCGACTGTACATGAAGAATTATGGCACAACACACGTGTCGACCTTCGTCGGGATCTCACCGGTATCCATGACCCCGCCCACCATCAGCGGGCTGCTGACCATCCTCAACATGGTGCCCGGTTGGCAGACGATCGAACTATTGGGCTGCCCGGCCTGTTATGAACTGTCCACCTGGCCGGCGTTCAACGCGCTGAACTCGCCGCAGGCCACGTTCCYGAGCGTCACCTACACCAATATCATCACCACTCGCGACGAGGTAGCCACACCAGCGGAAGCGGTGAGCTATCTGCCGGCGGGCCCCAACGTCACCAACCAGGCCGTGCAGACCTTCTGCCCCAACGACCCCGTCGGACATGTCGGGATGCCTTACGACGTGACCACTGTCCAGTTGGTACTCAACGCCCTCGACCCCCAGCACAGCCAGCCCGTTCCGTGCGGCTCCGGGCTCCCGCTGTAGCGCTGGGCAATGAATGGGCGGYGCCGGCCCAGCACTTGATTGGCCCGGTGCCGCCCGTCGTGGACCGGACGGCGGGAATCATTCCGGTGGCACGGCCGCAAGCCCAACCTGCCGGTGCCGGAAACTCGTCCGTAGGATCTGACCAAGGCTTCTGCGCTACTCATCAGCTCATCCGGTGGAATGCCTCGACCGCATCCTCATCCTCGGCGAACGACACGCCACCGCCGTCCTCGCCGAATATGCCGATCACTACAACAGTCACCGGCCACACCGATCACTGCGCCAATGTGCACCGCTCCGCACAGGCACCGGCCCACCGCCCGAACCTGGCGTGTCGGTCCTCTGACATGATCGGCTCGGCGGGCTCGTCCACGAATACCGGCAGGCAGCATGCCCTGATATGTAAGCCGCCCGGCTTACTCTCATTTGGGGTGATACCGAAGGCGTCCGAGGTACTGACCCGAGTTTCTGGCACCTACACGGTGATGGCAACCCGCAACTGAACATCATCGAGACGGATGCTGGCGCCTGACGCTCCCAGCGCGATCCTGCATGTCCCGACCCAGCACCCGGTCCACCAGCTCCGGTGGACACACCCCGCGTCAGCACGCCCACCGACACCCGGTCCGGCAGCCAGCCTTCGGGCGACAGCCCCTCGCTCMCATCGTGACCCACACCGCCACACCGCCACACTGCCGACACGACGATCACTTAAAGTGCGATCATTGCGCTCCGAGGGAGGCTGTGGTCTGCACCGCGGACAGGACGGGTCCGTATTCGCGGTCAGCCGTCCGGGCGAGGATGTCATCGGTGTGGGCGGYCACCTCAGATCGGTGGATGGGAGCGCCGCACCGGTGTCGGCTGATCACATCCGGTGGCGCGCCCCGTCGGCCGTAACCGCGGAATGACAGTTGGCTGTCACGTTCCTGACTCTCGGTCATCGTCGCTGATTATCCCGGAGTAGAAACAGTTGTTCGGTCGGCGCTGGCGGGCGTGGTGGGGGACGCGGCGATAAACCGTACGGTCCATTTCACAGCAGGCACCCCCGCCACGAAGGGAACCCGTGTGCCAATCCTGGTCACCGACCTCGACGGAACCCTGCTGGGCGGAGCCGCAACCGACCGACGGCGCCTGCGCGACGCGCTGAACCGTCACCCCGAGGTGGTGGTCGTCTTCGCCACCGGGCGCGGACTGTCCTCCATCCGCGAGGCGCTGGACGACCCGCTGGTGCCCAGGCCCCGCTGGATCATCGCCGACGTCGGCGCGACCGTGCTCGACGGTGTCGACCACGTGCCGCTCCAACCGCTGCAGAGCGAACTGCGAGCCGGCTGGCCCGGAACCGGGCGCATACGCGCCGCGCTGCGCGGCTTCCCCGCGCTGATCTACCAGGACAGTGTGCCGCAGGAGGGCCGCTGCTCGTTCTTCCTCCGTCCCGAAGATCTCACACCGGTTATCACCGATGCGGTGGAGGCGCTCGGCTGCTCCTGGAGCTACTCGGCGGACCGCTACTTCGACGTCCTGCCCAGGGGCGCGTCCAAGGGCAACGCCCTGGTCGCTCTCGCCCGCTCGCAGGGCTGGCCGACCGCATCGATCCTGGTCGCCGGGGACAGCCTCAACGATCTGTCCATGTTCCGGATCGGTGCGCATGGCGTGGCGGTCGGCAACTCCGAGCCCATGCTGATCGCCGCGCTGGACGGTCAGGAGGGCGTCCACCGGCCCCAGCAGCCCGGCGCCGCGGGCGTGTTACAGGCGCTGCTGGAGCTGGGCTGGGTCGAGGCCGGCTCCCCGCTCGTGATCGGCTATCACCGCCCGCCGGTCAGCTGGACTCCCGAAGCCGACTGGCAGGAGCCGTCGAGCCCGAACGGCATCCTGCCCACCCTGCGCGCGCTCTTCAACGGTGGTATGGAAGCCGTCTGGGTGGCCGCCGCGGTCCTGGACCAACCGCAACGCGCGGCTCACCTCGATGGCCATGACATCAAGATCCCGCTCTCCTTCCTCCCGCTGCGACCGGACGAATGGCGCTCCTACTTCCATCAGGCATGCAAGGAAACGCTCTGGCCGGTACTGATGTCACAACCCGAACGGCTGCGTTTCAACCCGCTCACCTGGGAGCAGTACCGGACGGTCAACAGGCGCTTCGCCGAACGCATCGACGACGAGGCGCCCCGGGGCGGCACGGTCTGGTTACACGACTACAACCTCTGGCTGGTACCGGGCATCCTCCGCAGAACCCGGCCGGACCTGCGGGTGGGACTGTTCCACCACACCCCCTTCCCGCCACCGGAGACGTTCGCAGCCCTGCCGACCGCCGACGAGATCCGCGCCTCGCTCAACTGCCTGGACTGGGCCGGATTCCACACCACGACCTTTGCCGAGCGTTTCCGGTCCATCCTCGCGGAGAGCCCGCGACCGCCGAGGATCGGTGTCCACCCACTCGGTGTCGACCACGACGCCATCGGGGCGCTCGCCCGCGATCGAGCTCCTCGCATCCGCAGACAGGATGGCTACCTGGTGCTCTCCGTCGAACGCCTGGACTACACCAAGGCCCCGGTTGAGAAGATCAAAGCGGTCGCGATGCTGCTCGCCCGCCGTCCCGAGCTGCGCGGACGCCTTCGCGTCCGGCTGATCTGCGCCCCGCCCGAGCCCGGCATCACCGCCTACGACTCGACGCGGCGGGAACTCGAACGACGGATCGCCGAGGTCAACCGGGCCTGGGCGGAGAATGGCTGGCAGCCCATCGACTATCTGCCTCGCTCGCTCTCCTTCACCGAGGTCGTCGACAACTACCTTGCCGCCGACGTCCTCTGGGTCACCTCCTTCCAGGACGGGATGAACCTGACGGCCAAGGAGTACGTCGCCGTACAGGCAGCGGTCGGCGGCTTGGGTGTACTGGTGCTCTCCCAGCACACCGGAGCGGCGGAGGAACTGGGAACGGCGGCGGTGCTCACCGATCCCTACTCCCTCGACGACCTCGTCGAACGGCTGGCCCTGGCACTATCGCTCACGCCCGCCGAGCGGCGGACGCGCCTGGCCGACCTTGCCCACCGGCTCGGCCACCGTCATCCGACAGCGTGGGCAAAAGAGATCATTTCTGCCATCCGGGGAACGGAGCGCATCCCTTGGCCATCCCGGCAGGCTCCTGTTCACAGCGGTGGCCATGGCAGCGGCGACGGGTACGCGGCCCGCAGCCGTTGCTGAGCCTCACGGCAGCCGCCGGGAGGCCGGGCGGCCGAGAAGCCGGGCCGGGCGGCCGAGAGGTGGTCGAGGCCGAGGAGCGCGGCCCCGACCACCGGAGGAGCGACCAGCAGCCGAATCTCGGCGAGCGGCGCGCAGGCGGCCAGCCGGGCGGTGAGGTTGTCCAGCAGCAGCGGCTGGTGGGAGGCCAGCATGCCACCGCCGAGGACGAGCGGGGTCGGCGTGTCGAGCAGGTCAAGCCGGGTGAGCGCCACCAGAGCGAGCCGGACGATCTCGTCGGCCTGACGGTCGATCAGACCGAGCGCGGCCGCGTCGCCCGCCGCGGCCGTGGCGAACAGAAGCGGGATGATCTCATGAAGCCTGTCCTGCTCGATCTCGCCGAGGTGGACCGCCTCGGCGAGGCGGGTCGCGCTCGACAGGTTGAAGTGCGCGGCGATGGCGGACGCGAGCGCGGTCGTCGCACCGCGACCATCCTCCGCCCGGACGGCGTGCCACATGCACTCCACCGCCAGCGCCTCGCCGCCACCCCAGTCACCGGTCAGCCGTCCGAGAGCGGGGAAACGCACCGTCCGGCCGTCCGGCACCAGGCCCACGCAGTTGACTCCGGCGCCGCAGACCACAGCGACCCCGCACGCGTCGTCCGTCCCGGCCCTCAGCACAGCGAAGGTGTCATTGCGGACGGACACCGACCGCGTCCAGCCCTGCTCCTCGATGGCCTTCCGCAGCCGCTCCTCCTCCACCGGCAGGTCGGCATTGGCCAGACAGGCGCTGGTGTGCTCCGCCACGGGGTTTTCCTCCGACGGTAACCCGGCCTGCGCGGCGGCGGTCCGGACCAACGGCGCCAGCATGGCGACCGCGGCCTGTGCCCCGACCAGATGCGGTCGGAAGYCACCGCCACGGGCACTGCCCAGGACGGTGCCGTCCGCGCCGATCAGAAGGACGTCGGTCTTGCTGTTGCCGGTGTCGATGGCGAGCACTCCAGGCAGACTGGGTCTGGTAGGCAAGCGGATTCGCCCTTTCGGATCGATGTTTCCCGGACGGGACGGGGCGTCGACGCGCCCACCAGGGAGCGCGGTCACTTCGGGGGCAGCCCGGACGCGACTGAGCGCTCCCGGGTGTTCGGCGGGACCGACGAGCACGGCTCGCGCCAGCCAGCGCCCTAAAGATCTTCGTCCGCCGGGGCCCGCCCCCTGGATCCAGGGATTTGGAGGAACCTCGGAACACACCCGGCCAGAGCCTGCGCACACGGGCGCGACCAGCACCGACGGGTGGACCGCTAGCACGACCGGATACCGGTCGTGCGCCGTCCGCATGTCCGGTCAACCTGTCGTGGAAAGCCATCCGAAGCCAGGCAAGATCGAAATTTGCGGTTCCGCGGCCGACGAACTCGCTGTCCATATGGCGAAAGTAGCCATTCGGTTACGCTTCGTCGAGGCGTGTTCTTGACGGAGGAAGCACGCTCAGGACGCGGTCGACAGCCTCCGGTAGGAAGCATGAATCGCCGCGAACCCGCGAGCCGGACCCGTCCGACCCGGACAGGAAAGAAGGCCAGCAGCCGCTAACCGAACACCGATAAGATCAACGCTGGAAGCCAGGCTCTTAGCGTCTTCCCGAATGCCCGAAACCAGCCCCTCCGTGGTCCAGCAATTCACTCCTCAGAATACGATCTTCGCGAACTGCACCCTTTTGCGTCAATGGTTTGAAGCTCATCGAGTGTGCACGACTGTCGATGGGCTTGGCGTCCCRCCCGGAGAGAGCGCCCGTCGCTATAACCGTCGAGGTAGCCGAGTAGCTGGGCTTTACCCTATCTGTAAAATCCCACCGAGAAAAATCGAGAACAAGAGGAACTGACCTGTCCACTTGAATGCTTCTGTTGTCGAGCGGCGGCGCCATGCGGTGTCCCTGTCCCATACGGCGGCGTGGGCGATTGCCCACGCATAAATGAAAAGCCCACCCGAAGAGTACTCCATGTATCTTGCCGGCGTATCCGGAACAAGCACGGAGATTAGCACGAGGAGAAGGCCGGCCRCGACGATGGCAGCGATTACCCGAGTCGCAGATACAACCATAGGTATCACGCTGGACACGCCGGATGTGGAAGGCAATGGTCTACGTCCAAAAATTTGCGAGAATGACAACGTCCCCGCTCTGAATAACCTGTACGCTGTCGCGACCTTATTGTAGGCTGTCCGTATTTCTCTCGGTATATCCGCTAAAACGGTCCGTGGAGGGCGCGCAAACCCTCGACGGTAAAGGAGTGTCGTACGACCAGAGCGGTTGCTGAAAAATCCCGCGCCATGGACGTCATCGCGCTCAACAATCCGCCCTCGTCGTTCGACTTCCCATCGTCTAATTTTCCTTGGATTGACTAGGTGCTGGTCCGTTCGACGGCGCCACACGCGAGTATGCTGCCAGCATCGGTGCCACTCTCCGGCGGTAATCCGGCGGCACGGTTGATCACGAGTGGTCTGGTATTCGCACAGAATTGGAAAAGCGGTTCCGCGCATCCACCATATTAAGCTGCTTAGCAGCCAGAGAAAGAGCGGCAGAAAAAGGATGAGCGCGAGGGGTCAGGGGAAGCCGAACTCACCGTTAAGCCAAGACGCGAACGTGCGGAGCGCGCTCGCCAGAGCAAGCAGGAAATTTTCTGCCACATTCGGATAGTAGACATGCACCGTCCGTTACGGAAGATGGGTTAGTGAACGCCCCTGTGTCGGATGGACGACAGAYGGTGCTCGTCGAGCGCCGAGTGTAGGCAGTGTCGTTGTCGACGGTGCTACTCGGCGTAAACCCCTGCCTTACAAAGTCGGTCTGGTTCGTCAGCCGACGTCCGTGTTCGTCCGCACAGTCGGCGGGGCCTGGGCGCCGGTTCCGCCGTCGACCATCGCCGTCCGTGGACGTCCGCCGGCTTGGCTACACGATTGGCTACATTCCGATGGTCCACTTGGCATCGATGAAGCCCCGTTCAGGAGACCGGCGTCAGCAGCGACAACCACCACGACATCCGGTGGCAAGCCGTTCGGCGGTGCTGGTCCGGATGCGGGGTCGGGGATCTCCCACGGGCGCGGAGCCAAGCGGAGCAGATGGCCAGGGATGCGGAGGCCGTCGGCGATACGCTCGATCGGGTGAATGGAGATGATGCGTTCCTTGTCGCGCATGACCCGACTGATGCGGCTCTGGGTGAGTCCTTCCACAGGGGAGGCGATGCGGTTCTGGCTGGCACCGTCGTACTGCTTCATCAGCCGGAAGGCCGCGCCGAAGTCACGGGCGCGCAGCGCTGCGCACATTTCGTCCCGTTCGAGTAACTGCCAGGAAACCCTGTAGAGGCCGTTGGCGGGCGGCATCTCGCCCTCCCGGGGTGCGGCCGACATCCGGGTCGGCGGTGTGCGGGACGGAATGCTGACATCGTTTGCGATGGGATATATTAGCCATCCTTCATGATCGACGATTTTCGGGCGATCCAGGCGTCGAGATCCTCGTCTCAAGCGGCAGGCGGGTGAACCGGATCGGTGAGCGGCCGGCGAGCATGGGTGGACGGCATCCTTGGCCGGTTGGCTCCGTGGACTCGGCCGGATGCTACGGAACGTGATGATGGTATGGGTGGCGTCGGAGCGCCCGAGTGCTGATCGTTTTCAATTGCAGTACAAACTGCAGTACTGAAGATCAGAAAAGCCCAGAGCCCGCGCCGTGTGATCGGCTGCGGGGCTCTGACCTGCCTCAACCAGCGTGCGCTCGGCGGCGCACTCCGAACATCCCCAACTGCCATGGCCGTTGTCGCTACGTACCGCATCGACATTCATACTTGACGTGTCTGGTAGTTAAACGACTGGTAGCAGGGATCGGTGGTCCACCGGCCCCGGTCACATCCCGCTCGGACTTCGGCGTGATACCCGGCAGCTCCGCGATCACGATCACRGCCGGGCCCGTGCCGGCTCGGTGCACCGTCCGCGTCCTGCCGTCGTGAGTGAAGTCCTCCGTCTCGAAATCGACGAGACCGTCGCGGCCATGGCAGGCAGTCAACCAGAACGCCCACGCTCCAGACAGCCGCGGCAAAGCCCGCACCGCCCGACGGCCTCGTCGACCAGCTTCAGCAGCTCGGAAACACCGTCTACGGACAGTCCCACCTTCGGCGTGCCGCCGGTATCCGTCCAGGTCAGGCCATGCTCCGGCCACGGCCAGAAATGATCGATCGGGCCTGACAACTATGAAATGAGCCAGGCATAGCTGCCCCGGCCCCCTCTGTGTCAGTCTCGGGTGAGACATCCGCTGGGTGCGGGTTGGCTACAGAGGGCGTGATCGGAGATCCTCGTGTTCGTGGAGTCAGA
>NZ_MOME01000030.1:0-8564 GCF_001983005.1 Protofrankia sp. BMG5.30
GGTGTCGATGTCGCGGTCGCGGGATTCGATCAGGCCGTCGGTGTAGAGGGCGAGCAGGCTGCCGTCGGGGAGGTGGTGGTCGGTGGCTTCGAAGGGGAGGCCGCCGAGGCCGAGGGGGGGTCCGGGGGGGATGTCGAGGTAGGTGACGGTGCCGTCGGGGGTGACGAGGGCGGGTGGGGGGTGGCCGGCGCTGGCGATGGTGGCGTGGCCGGTGGTGGGGTCGTAGACGGCGTAGAGGCAGGTGGCACCGAGGTCGCCGCTGCCGGGATCTCGATCGGTGGTCAGCCGGGTGATGACGTCGTCGAGCCGGGTGAGCAGCTCGTCGGGGGTGGGATCGGCGTCGGCGAGGGTGCGCACGGCGGTGCGCAGTTGACCCATGGTGGCGGCGGCGTGGATGCCGTGGCCGACGACGTCGCCGACGACGAGGGCGACGCGGGCGCCGGAGAGCGGGATGACGTCGTACCAGTCGCCGCCGACGCCGGCCTGGGCGCCGGCGGGCAGGTAGCGGAGGGCGACGTCCACGGCGGCCGGGCGGGGGAGATCATGGGGGAGGAGGCTGTGCTGGAGGGTGAGGGCGGTGGTGCGTTCGCGGGTGTAGCGGCGGGCGTTGTCGAGACAGACGGCGGTGTGGGTGGCGAGCTCGTCGGCGAGCAGAAGATCGTCGGAGGTGAAGGGGGCGGGGTGGTGGTGGCGGGTGAGGACGGCGGCCCCGAGCGTGGTGCCTCGGGCCCGCAGCGGAACGATCATGGCAGAGTGGGGGGCGGTGGTACCTGGGATCCAGGTGGTCGGGAGCCAGGTGGTGAAGGCGGGATCAGGGAGCGGGCAGATGGCGGGCCGGCCGGTGGTGAGGGCATGGGCGAGAGGAGAGCCGGCGGGGTAGGTGGTGGTACGGCCGAGGGGGGCGGTCGGACCGGTGGGGAGGGTGGCGGCGTAGCCGATACAGCGCAGGGGGAACGGGGCGCTGAGCGGGCCAGGAGTGGGTTCGCTGCCGCGGTAGACGGTGTCGAGGAGGGTGACGCTGATCTGGTCGGCGAAGCGGGGGACGGTGATGTCGGCGAGCTCCTGGGCGGTGCGATCGACCTCGAGGGTGCTGCCGATGGCGGTGGTGGCCTCGTTGAGCAGGGTCAGGCGTTGCTGGGCCCAGTACTGTTCGCTGATGTCGATGGCGGCGGTGAACACGCCGTGGATCCGGCCGGCGGGGTCGCGGACCGGGGAGGTGCGGACCGCCCAGGCGCGTTTGCGGGTCTCCCCCTGCGCGCGGCTGAAGCTTTCGTGGCGGGCGGATCGGCCGGTGGCCATCACGTGGCGGAGATGGTCCCAGGTTGCCTGGTAGGCGGGGTGGGGTAAGGCGTCCATCAGCCGGTGGCCGCGCAGGTCGGTGTCGGTGTTACCGATCATGCGGGTGGTTTCGGTGTTCAGCCGGCGGATCCGCATCTCGGTGTCGACGAGCGCCAGGCCGATCGGGGCCTGCGTGAACGCCCAGCCGATCAGAGACCGGTCGTCCACCGGTGTCTCCCTCGCTTCCCGCGGCTCCCGCGGGTCGCACGCGTGCCTGTCATGAGAGGCCGAGGAAGGAGCCCGGACGGGTGCGAGGCCGGTGTGGAGCACGGCCACATACCACAGGGTGACAGCCCCGGCGGCGTCCAGGAGGGGATGGGCGCGAATCCCCAGCGGGAGGATACAGCCGTCATGGTGACAAACGGTGACCAGTCCTTGCCAGCTCTGCCYGTGCGCGACAGCATGCCGGGCCGGCTTCGGCAGCGCATCGGCGAGCAGCGTRCCCACGGCCGTCCCGATGACCTCCGCCGGGGTGTAGCCCAGGAGTTGGTATGCGCTCTCGCTCCAGCCTGTCACGATCCCGTGCGCGTCCACCGCGGCTGTCACGCTGCCCCCTGCCAGGTGGACGTCCGAGCGCCCCGCCAGCCGGTCGAGCGGTCGCTCATCGGACCGGTCAGCCGGCGTGTCGGTACACGGTCTGTCACCGTTCATCGGATCCCGCCTTCGCATGAGGCCGTGGACGAACCGGCATCGTCACACCCTACTTACCTCCTCATCGCCTTTTCATTTCCGTTTCCGGGTCTTCTTACCACCTGGTTCGCAGGTTCGGGCGCCCGTGATTCCGCGCGCTGACCAGCATCACCGGCGTGGTTCGTGCACTTTCGCGCGTCGTCCCGCAATATGACGTTTGACGGTCACGTAATGTGCCCTTACCGCCACCAGGTGGTCGGCCGCTTTCGATGGACATATCAGGATGCCCGGCGGTGGGGGTGGACGGAGCCGGGGGCGGATGGAGCCGGGGGCGGATGGAGTACTGAGCGGGTAGGCGGGACTTCCGCTCGGCGTGACCGGCGACTCGCGCTGTCACGACCGAGATCCGCGCGGGCCTGCGCTGCCGCGAGATGACGGTGCGAGTGGCGTTCGCTGGAAGTCCGGCGGGGATGCTGGCCGGATATCCGGCGGAAAGGGGGATACCGGGCACTGGGGCATGGCCGCCGTACGCCGCCGATCACCGCCGGCGGCGTACGTTCCATCCGGTCGTTCCGGGTCAGTTTCCGCCAGCGTCGGCATAACGACGGGCAGCGGCCAGAGCCGCGCGGAGCGTCGCGGCATCGGCCGGTACTCCCGCCGCCGGGAACCCGTCCTGCCCGCTGGCCGAGCTTCGGTCGAAGTACAAGGTCGCGTAGGCGGCGGTGTCGCGCTGGAAACGCCACCCTTCGGAGAGCGGGCCGGCGTCGACGGCGTCGTAGCCGATCGCGTCCAGGAAGGCGATCACCGCCGCTTTCGCGTCCGCGTCGTCCCCGGCGATCGGCAGGGCGCTGYGGTCGGGCGCCCCGGCCGGCCGGGCCAGCGACAGCAGATGCTTGAAATAGATGTTGTTGAACGCTTTCACGACCTTGGACGTTGGCAGGTGCCTCTGGAGGAGCTCGCTGGTCGTGGTCGATTCGTCGTCCAGCTCGGGGATCTGCCCGTCTCGTTGCGGGTAGTAGTTGTTGGTGTCAATGACAGTCCTGTTGGCAAGTGGTTCGACGGGCACGCTGCGGTAGGCTCGCAGCGGAATTGTCACGACCACCAGGTCCCCGGCTTCCCCGGCCTGGCCTGGGGTTGCGGCGCGGGCGCGCGGGCCCAGCTCGTCGACCAGCTCCTTCAGCGTCTCAGGCTCTCGCGAGTTGCTCAGGACCACGTCATATCCGGCCGTGACAGCCAGTCTGGCCAGCGTGCTGCCGATGTTCCCGCTACCGATCAATCCAATGGTTGTCATATCCGGCCCCAACCATCAGCTCTCCGATCGGCATTCCCGGGAACAGACCACCCTGGCGGCCCCTGGCCCGGCACCCGTTGCCGTGACCGGGGCAAAAGCCTGCGAGCAGGATGAACACCTTGAAAACAGCACTTCCGGTGCGGTCTCGTGGGTGGTGCGGGTGGCGGCGCCGGGGAGGAATCGCGGGCGGCGCCCCGTCACGACCGTGGACCGGAGCCGCACCGGTGGTGGGCAGGGAACGACACCGTCCGGTCGAACACGGGAGACATGGATGATCTTCTGGCGGCCGGCTGCCATCTCCCGGCCGGAACAACATGTGGAATTCGCTGTCCCGGCCGGGACGACGAGCACGAAAATATTGGAAGTATTATCGGCCGTTCTTGGAGGAGTTAGTTCGGGGTCCCGTTGGACAATCCTTCGGAAACAGCGTTCCCGGCCTGGGAGAAGGCGCTGGAGAAGAGGCCCCCCACCACGCCGGAGATCGCGCCCAGGGCATTGGAGCCAGCGCCGGCCGCGGAGTCCCCACCGGTGGCGGGATCTGTGCCGGTGGCGGGGTCGTCGATGGTTATGGCGGTTCCGCCGCCGATTCCGGTGTCGGTGCTGGTGGGCAGGGCACTGGCGGGAGCTGTGCCCAGGAACACGGCGAAAAGCCCGGTGACAATAGCGACCACGGCACGCCGCAGGGTTCTGGCAGTCATTTTACTCCCAGCGGATACAGGTGACGGATGTTCCTCTTCAAGAGTAGGTCGGCCGGCAGGGTATCGGAACCCGAAGGCTGTGCACTGTGGCGCTGGCTTCATCACAATGTTCCGCACGGCGTCCGGGTACATGGCGGGAGCCGGGATCGCTCGGCAATTGGCTACCCGGCCGGCCGGTCGGATAGTCGGATAACCGGCCGGAAGAACGACGCTTCCGGCGGCCGGCCGCGGTGAAGGAGCGGCTGGTGGTATTTCGTTCGCCCGTGCTCTCCGCACGGGGATCGGCGAGGCCGGGGACTGAGCGAGACCGGGGGTCGGGCGCGGGCGGCGTGCCGTCAGCCGTGGCGACGGATGGTCATCGGCAGTCCGTCCCGGGGCCGCAGGGTCACCAGCGGCTCAGGGGCGATCTTCAAGCCGGGGACGGGCTCGAACGTCCAGTGGCGGCTGATCGTCGCGAGCGCGAGCACCCCTTCGGTCCGGGCGAAGCTGTTGCCGATGCACTGGTGCGGGCCGCCGCCGAAGGGGAAGTAGRCGTAGCGGGGCCGGTCGGGGTCGACCCGGTCCCCGAGCCAGCGGGCCGGGTCGAACCGTTCCGGTTCCGGCCACCATTTCTCGTCGCGGTGAACGACCCACTGGCTCAGCAGCAGCGTCGACCCTGCGGGCAACGGATAGCCACCGACGACACGGTCCTCCACCAGATACCGGCTCATCGCCCACACGGGCGGGTAGAGCCGCATCGACTCGCTGAGCACCGCGTCGGTGAACGGCAGGCGGGGCAGGTCCGCGACCGTCGGACGCCGGCCGGCCAGGACGCCGTCGAGTTCGGCGTGCAGTGCCTCGGCCACCTCGGGATGTTGGCCGAGGAGATGAAAGGTCCAGGTCAGCGCGTTGGYGGTGGTCTCGTGACCGGCGAGCATGATGGTCAGGGTCTCGTCCCGAACCTGGCTGTCGTCCATGYCGTCCCCGCTGTCGGCGTCACGGGCGGACAACAGTAGCGACAACAGATCCCGGCCTTCCGCCCCTTCGCGGCGGCGGCGTTCGATGAGGTCGTAGACGACCCGG
The DNA here is from genome assembly GCF_001983005.1 of Protofrankia sp. BMG5.30. NCBI lineage: Bacteria > Bacillati > Actinomycetota > Actinomycetes > Frankiales > Frankiaceae > Protofrankia > Protofrankia sp. BMG5.30. The sequence goes on from NZ_MOME01000030.1 coordinate 5,020, forward strand.
TCGAGGGCCTGGCGAGTCTCGCGGCGGCGCCGGGCCGAGGGTAGCGGCAGCCGTTCCAGCAGTTCGAAACCGGTGTGCAGGGCCTTGCGGGCGGCCACCGTGTTCTCACTGATGGCGGCCCGGATCACGGCCACGATGTCGCTGTCGGTATCGGCGTCGACATCGACGTCGAACAGGGTCTTCGTGACCATCGCCAGCGTCATCTCGATCATCTCGTCGTGTATGTCGAGACGCTGCCCGTTCCGCCAGCGCGCGGCCCGCGCGTCGGCGATCGCGGCGAACGTCTCTCCGTACTCGAAGATCCGCTGGTGGTGGAACAGCGGCTGCATGAGCCGCCGCTGCCTGCGGTGCAGCTCACCGGAGCTGGTCAGCAGGCCCTGCCCGAGCACCATGGTGAGGGGCTGCACCGCGGTGCCACGAGAGCCGGGGCCACGGCGGACGAACCCCCGCCGGTAGGAGCGGTGCGACCCGACCAGCACGTCGGCGATCGCGTCCGGATCCGCCACCAGGAACGCCGACAGCGGCCGGGACGACAGCTGCACGACCGGGCCGTGGGTCTGGCGCAGGCGGACGAGGCCAGCGAGCGGATCGGCGCGCAGCAGCTTCCTCGCGGCGCGCAGGCCACCGGCCGATCCTGGAACAGGGTGCGCGCGTATCGGCACGGGCCCCGGCGTGACGGTGGCAGGCGGGGTAACGGTCATCGCGGACCCTCCTCGGGAACACGGGCGGGGGCAGGGGGCGCTCAACCAAGCAGGACGACCGGCAGACTGATCTTCACGATAATCGCGATCTAGGCGGTGCGGCGGGAGACACCGGCCACGTCCGTCCGCCTGGACCTGTCCGCCCGCCGGTTCGGCGGGTGCTCGACCGCCCCGGCGGGCGCCCGGCTGTGAACGCCACGGCGCTGTCCACGCGCGGCCTGCCGGCAGGTCCACGGGCGAAGCCCCCAGGCCTGGGCCGGCCGACTCGGTCGGACTGATCGAATCGATGATCGAAACCCCGATACCCGCGGGGCGCGGTGGGTATCGCGGACAGGGGGCCAGGCCAGCAGCACCCGGTATGTCAGATATATGACATATCATCTACAACACATCACCGCGGACGGGGTGAAAATCCCCGCAGCGGCGACGGGAACAGTCTCGGTGCTTCCGAACCTCCCGGACAGGTTACGACCGAAGATCCATCGAACCCGGCTCAACCGGCGTACGGGCATGGTGACCTCGTCGGCCGGCGCTACTGACAGCGGACTGCTGTGGCTGCCGCTCCAGGCCGGCCAGGCGCGCAGGCGGGAGGATGTCCCGCATCCCGGCGGACGCGAGTTCGTGGCGCCACCGGATCAGGTCGAGGGTGCGAGCGGTGGCGAACACGGTGCGGTCCGGCCGTAGCAGCACGGCGTGGGCACGGTGACGGGTCAGCCAGCGGTCGAGCGCCCCGCTCGGATCATGGATGAGCCTGACGTCGTCCGAGGTCGCCGGGAGGGGGGCGGGTGCCGGGACGATGCCGACGTAGCGGGTGCGCAACCGGGCGAAGAAGGCCCGGGTGTCCTCGCCGATGACGGAGGCCCAGTTGAAGGCGAAGATCCAGTCGGTGCAGTGGGCGAGGACGGCGAAGCCGTCGCCCAGCAGGTCGTCCAGTGGGATCTCGACGGGCGCGGCGGTGTCGGTGCCGGCGGCGGTGCGGACCAGCGGCTGCGGGCACAGCCGCCCGGCGGGCTGCCGGCGGCCCGGCAACAGCCGCGACGCCGGCCTGACGAGCGGGCCGGGGCGCAGCGGCGGGCTCGCCGAGCGTTCCATCAGCCGTTGGAAGGCGTCCAGGCCGGCGGCCTGGACGAACAGGGCCTGGCGCGCCGTGCCCACGGCGGTTGTGCCACTGGTCATCGTCCGGCCGAGCATGACCGCCATACGGACCAGTTGGCGGGCGTGCGGCCGACGCTCGCTCTGGTAACTGTCCAGAAGCCGCTCGTCGGCATGGCCAGCCAGGACGAGGCCGAGTTTCCAGGTGAGGTTCGCCGCGTCGCGGACGCCGGCACACAGCCCCTGGCCGAGGAACGGCGGTGTCTGATGCGCGGCGTCACCGAGGAGGAACACCCGCCCGCGCCGCCAGCGCCGGGCGACGAGCGCGTGGAAGGTGTAGGTGGTCTGGCGTACGACGGTGAGCTGTCGTGGGTCGACGCCGCCGAGCCAGGGCGCGACGAGCTGGCGGACGACCTCGATTCGTGACAGTTCGTGAGCGGATTCACCGGCCCGGATCTGGAACTCCCAGCGGTAGCGCCGSGGGCCGATCCGCATGTACGTGGCGGCACGGCGTCGGTCGCAGACCTGGTGGATGCCGTCCCAGTTCGCCAGCGGCTGCTCGCTGTGCACGTCGACGACCAGCCAGGACTGGGTGAAACGCAGATCTTCCATGGTGGTGCCGACGGTTGCGCGGCTGCTGCCGTTCGCGCCGTCGCAGCCGAGGACGGCGTGGGTCCAGACCTGCTCGAGACGACCGGAGACGTGGTCACGGATCGTGACGCGCAGCGGGGCTGGGCCGTGGGTGTGCCCGGTCTCGACGGCGACGGCTTCGGCACCGCATCGCAGGTCGACGTGCGGGAAGCGGGCGAGCCCCCGGCGGAGCACAGCCTCCAGCATGGCCTGGTCGAACATGTTGGCCCCGGGATGGCCCTGCCCACTGTCGACGGGATCCCGCTGGAAGCGGGCGAACGGCTGGTGGTCGGCGTTCAGCAGCTGCAGGCCCAGCGCGGGTCTGGTGATGGCCCGTACCTCGTCGGCGAGACCGGCGGACTGCATGATCCGCAACGTTTCGTCGTCAAGATGTACGGCCCGGGGCAGCGGGTAGATGTCGTGGTGGCGCTCGACGACGAGACAGGCGATGCCCTGCCGGCCGAGAAGATTGGCCGCTGTCGTACCGCTGGGCCCGGCACCGACGATGACGACGGGAATTTCTCGGGGGGTGAGCGACGGCATGCCGGCATCCTTCGGGCGTTGCGGGGCGGGGACGTGCACGGGCCACGGCCGGCCCGGCGCGGATGACCGGGACCGGGACCGGGCGGGCGGCATTGCCGTGGCTGTGCCCGGCGCCGCGTCTCGTGTCGCATGGAGTGCGGCGGACGTCCTCGCACCCCGCGCGGATCATCGGGTGTCGGCGGGTCCGGGCAGTGGCGGAGTGGCGGCTGCCGGCAGCCTGGCCCACACAGGCCACCGGCAGCCGCTGGTGGCCTGTGTGGTTGTCGGCGTTCTGTCAGTGGGCTTTCAGCAGGGCGGCGAACAGGGTCAGGCCGGGGCCGAACCCGAGGGCGACCGCCACCTTGCCCGGTCGGATCTCGCGGGTCCGCAGCAGCCGCTGAAGGATGATCAGAACGGTCGCACTCGAGCAGTTGCCGTATTCGCGGAGAATGTCGTAGGAGGGGGCGGTCGCTTCCTCGCTGAGCTGGAGCTGGTCCGCGACGACCCGCAGAATGCGCGCGCCGCCGGGGTGGATGGCCCAGCCGTCGACGTCGTCGAGGGTGTGGCCGTGCGCGGCGAGGAGGGTGGTGACGAGGTCTG
>NZ_MOME01000004.1:0-285296 GCF_001983005.1 Protofrankia sp. BMG5.30
GTTTCTATGCCCTCATGATCGGGCTGGGGTTAGCGAGGTCGCGATATTCGTGCTCATGCTCGTCGTAGAAAGCGGTTTCTATGCCCTCATGATCGGGCCGGGGTTAGCGAGGGCACCCCCTCTGGGACCCCCGCTGAGCTGGGACGATGGTACCCGGTTGCGAGGACCTATCATAAACGATCTTTGTGAAGATCGACAAACAGTCGTCTCCATAGATCGACATGTGCTCTGAACTGCACAAACGAAGCCGTCGAGGATCATGGCAAAAATGGGGCCCGGCGAAACGATCTGTACCGGTCACGATCAAGCCGATCGGTTCCGCCATGCAGGCATCCAGATACGGAGGCAGAAGCCTCCACGAGCGCGACGCATCCGGCACGAACCACCTCCGAGCTCGCCGGCTACCGTACGCACCGTCGGCAGACGGGGGGAGAGCAACGGATGGGTGTGCTGTACGCGCGGGCGTTCACTTCGCAGGCTCTGCTGGACGCCTGGGCAGAGGTCCGCGACGCCGCTCTCGCCGACGGACAGCCCGACAGCGAGGTCGATGCGTTCGAGGCCAACGCCGCCCGTAACCTCGACGAACTCGGAACGGTACTCGCCGCCGGCGAATGGCAGGCATCCCCGGTACGAAGGGTGGACCTCCCGAAACCGTCCGGTGGCGTGCGGGTGCTGGGCGTGCCGCGGCTGGTGGACAGAATCGTCGAGCGGGCGCTGCTGCGTGTGCTGGATCCGGTGATCGACCCGCTGTTGCTGCCGTGGAGCTTCGCCTACCGCCGTGGGCTCGGCGCCCGGGACGCGCTCGCCGCGCTTGCGGAAGCCCGGGACAGCGGGATGACCTGGGTCGCCCGGTCGGATATCAGGGACTGCTTTCCCTCCATCCCCCAGTGGGAAGTGCTACGCCGGCTACGCGAGGTCGTCGACGACGAACGGATCATCCATCTGGTGGGTGTTCTCCTCGACCGCCCGGTGGCCGGCGGCAGGACCGATCCGAAAAACCGCGGGCTGGGCCTGCACCAGGGCAGCGCTCTTTCACCACTCCTGAGCAACCTGTATCTGAACGCCTTCGACCGGGCTATGCTGCGGGCCGGCTTCCGGGTCATCCGCTATTCTGACGACTTCGCGATCCCCACGACAGGTCGGGTGGCGGCGGAACAGGCGCTGGTATCGGCGTCCACCGAACTCGAGGATCTACGCCTGGAAATCAACTCGGGAAAATCACACGTCGTCTCGTTCGACGAGGGCGTCCGGTTTCTCGGTGAAGTGACGACCGCATCGACGATCAACAGTGGCGAAACCTTGTCACACCCGATGGAAACGGTTGTCTACGTGGACCGGCAGGGTTCACTGGTTCGCTCTCGTGGTGACAAGCTGGTCGTCACCGACGGCGAGGAGTCGCTGCTTCGGCTGAACCTGCGCCGGGTACGGCAGGTTGTCTGCTACGGCCGGGTGGGACTCACCACCGCCTTTCTGCACCAGGCCGCGGAACGCGGCATCGAGGTCGTGCTCCTCACCGAACAGGGCGTTCTGGGCGCCCGGTTGACAGCACCCACCGCCTCTGACCCGCAGATCCGCCGTGTCCAGTACAAAGCGGCGGACGACGAGCAGCGCGGCCGTACCCTCGCCGCGGCCTTTGTCGAGGGAAAGGTTGGCAACCTACGGGTGGCAGTGCTGCGTTCCGCCCGCCGGGAGGACGACGCGGAAGCTTTCGTGGCGGCCGAGCTGATGCGCGAGCTCGCCGGGCGACTACCCGAATGCGCCACCCTCGACGAAATTCTGGGCATCGAGGGGGCGGCATCCCGCGAGTATTTTCAGACACTGCGGCGCATGCTCGACCCGATCTGGGGTTTCGAGGGCCGTAACCGCCGCCCGCCGCCGGACCCGGTCAACGCGATGCTGTCCTACGGATACACGATTCTCACCCATGAGGCGATCGCCGCCGCCGAGGCCGCCGGGCTCGACCCCATGGTCGGCTTCCTGCATCAGCACCGCTGGGGACGCCCTGCCCTCGCTCTCGACCTGATGGAGGAGTTCCGCCCGATCACGGTGGACGTGGCCATGTGGCGGGCGATCAGCTCGGGGCAGATCCGCCCGGAGCAGTTCGAGAACGACCCGAACCAGGGCTGCCGGATGGCTGCCGACGCCCGCCACGCGTTCGTCACCGCCTACGAGAAACGAATGCTCACCCTCACCACCCACCAGCCCAGCGGACGGAGGGTCTCCTACCGGGTCGCCCTGTCGCTACAGGCCAAGGCCCTTGCCCGCGCCCTGCGCGATCCTGGGGAGCCGTACGTCCCACTACGATGGAAATAGTCGGCGTGGACAAATGACCAGCGTGGATATGGAGCTCCGATGATCGTGGTGGTCTGCTACGACATCGTCAGCGACCGACGCCGCGAAGACGTCGCGGTTTTCCTCTCCGGTTATGGTCCACGGGTGCAGTTGTCCGTGTTCGAATGCGAAGTCCGCTCCACCGACGAGCTGCGGACGCTGAAGGCGGGGCTGCGGGAGCGCATCGACACTCTCACCGACCAGATCCGGATCTACCCGACCACCGATGCGACCATCAGCGAACGCCACGTCATCGGTGCCCGCACCGTAGAGGAACGCTCCGACTTCTGGATCGTCCGCTAACCGCGCAACACGGCGGCTGAACCGCAGCCTCGGCAACGCCACCTGCCAGCGATCCGCCGACGATCACCTTCTCGTATATGGGGCACCTGCGGATGCCTTCCGCCGTGCCTACAGCGAGATCCGGGCGATGATGCCCTCATGATCGGGCTGGTGTTAGCGAGGGCACCCCCTTTGGGACTGCCGCCGAGCTGGAACGATGCTACCCGGTTGCGAGGACCTGCCACAAACGATCTCCATAAAGATCGACGAATAGTCATCGCTATAGATCGACATGTGTTCCGACCTGCGTAAACGAAGCTGTCGAGGATCATGGCAAAAACGGGGTCCGGCGAAACGCTCCGTACCGGTTGGGATCAGGCCGATCGGTACCGCCACGCAGTCAACCAGCCATGGGGGCAGGCCCCTCCACGAGCACGACACGGCCGGCGCGGCCTCTCACCGCAACGCGCCCGCGACCATCCGCGCAAAACACGATCGGCAGGACAGCGGGGCGGTGGCGTCAGGGTGTTTGTGTTTTCGTGAACGCGAGATACCCCAACGTATACGGCGAATCGTACGTACGTGATATGATCAGCGTACGTACGAGGAGGTGTGGCTGCGATGGCTGTCACCGCATCAGAACTGCGTCAGAACGTGTACCGGCTGCTCGACGAAGTGCTGGCCAGTGGGGTGCCGCTGGAGGTCGAGCGTGGCGGGCGGCGGCTGCGGATCGTGCCCGTCGACGCGTCCGACAAGCTGTCGCGCCTGTCCGCGCATCCTGGCACGATCATCGGCGATCCGGAAGATCTTGTCCATCTCGACTGGTCCGGTGAGTGGCGTCCGTGATCATGCTGGACACGCACGTCATGGTGTGGCTTTACGACGATCCCGAGCGGCTGGTGCCGCCCGCGGTGCGTGAGCGGCTCAACGCCGAGCCGCTCGCCCTGTCGCCATTCGTCAGGCTGGAGCTGCAGTACCTCCACGAGGTGGGGAGGATTTCCGTGCCGGCGTCGACCATTGTGGACGATCTTGTGTCGAAGCTGGAGATGCTGCTGACCGATCCACCGGCGGCGCAGATCTGCCAGGCCGCCATCGCGTTGGACTGGACCCGTGACCCGTTCGACCGGCTGATCTCGGCACAGGCCCTCACCTCCGCTGCCACCCTCGTGACCAAGGACCGCGTCATCCGCAGCCACCTCCCGTCGGCGTGGTGGCCGGTCTGAACGCCCTCCTCCGGCAACCTGYCGACACAGCCGGCCACCCCACCCGCCGATACCATCAGCGACCGCCCACGCGAATCATGATCGGTGCAATTTTGTCATTGTGCACGCTTTTCAGCCGCATGAGCGTACACAACGACAAACTCGCACCGATCTTCTCTGGTAGATGACGCCCATCAACGGATCRCCATCGTCCGCGCGGCTACGCATAGTCATATCACCGATATCCGGCCAACTACACATACGAATTCAGCGACGCTTCCGCCTTCTCACGATCGAGCCGAGGTTGGCGAGAAACAGGTGATGTACAGGACCGGCCCCGGTCGGGTTTCCATGCCCTCGCGATCGGGCTGGGAGCAGCGGGGCCAGGCCCACTACGACGTGGGCAACGAGTACTACGAGTTTCTATACCCACATGATCGGGCTGGGACCAGCGGGCGCGCTCCCTTCGGGCCCCCCGCTGAGCTGGGATGATGCTACTCGGTTACGAGGAGTGGACGCGGTCCGCCGTAGTGGTCACGGTCGGATCATCCCCACACGGCCTGGGCCACGCCCATGCCGAGGACGGCGGCGCCGACGGCGGCGAGCACGCTGCCCAGCACGTTCGCGGCGGCGAGCAGGCGGGCGCCGTCCTCGGCCAGCCGCAGCGTCTCGTAGGAGAACGTCGAATACGTGCTCAGCGCCCCGCACAGCCCGGTCCCGACCCCCAGCCCCACCCGCGACGACGCGGCCCCCGCCAGCACCGCCCCGCTGACCAGGCCGAGGACTGCGCTGGCGACCACGTTGACGGTGAACGTGCCCCAGGGGAACACCGTATCGTGACGGGCCTGCACCGCACGGTCGGTCAGATAGCGCAGCGGCGCGCCGACGGCAGCCCCGACGATCACCAGCAGCCAGTTCACCGGCCCGCCGCCCGGCCGACGTAGCGGATCACCTCGACCTCGTCGAGGATCACCAGCCCCTCGGTGACGAGCTCGTCGAGCTGTGGCAGGAACGCGCGTATCCGCGGCTCGTCGTCAACGATGATCACCGCCACTGGCAGGTCCTGGCTCATCGACAGCAGCCGGGTGGTGTGCACGACCGAGGAGGCGCCGAACCCCTCCACTCCGTGGAACACGCTCGCGCCGGCCAGCCCGGCGCGGTGCRCCCGGTGCACGATCTCGGTGGCCAGCGGCCGGTGGTGCCACAGGTCRCTTTCCCCCACGAACACCGTCAGCCGCAGGGCCCGGCCGGTCAGCCTCACCGCGTCCGCCTCCCCATCACTCGCCGTGTCGCCACGGCCGCCGCCCACACCGCGCCCAGCGCCAGCGTCACGGTCAGCGCCAGGTACGCCAGCGCCAGCCCGGCCCGGCCGGTGTCCAGCAGCCGTTCGGCGTCGACCGCGTAGGTGGAGAACGTGGTGAACCCGCCCAGCACGCCGGTGCCCAGGAACGGCCGCACCAGCGAGTGCACCGCCCGCGCTTCGGTGATCACCACCATGAGCAGCCCGATCGCCGCGCATCCCGCCGTGTTCACCGCCAGTGTGGTCCACGGGAAGGAACCGGGCGGGGTCGGCCAGAGCAGCGACGCCCCGTAACGGGCGCATGCCCCGATCGCCCCACCAACCGCGATCGCCGCCAGCAGCGGTACCGGCCAGCGGCGCAACTCCCGACGCTGCGCCAGAACATGCAGATCCACATCCGGATCGGTGGGCCGCACGGTCTCCTGCGAGCGGGTGCCGTCCACGCGTACCTCCCTACCTGCGCGTCACCCGGCGTCGGCCGGGCACGACTCGTCACAGGTAGGGACTGCTGGCGACACCAGGTGTCACGGTTCGGATACGGCGAGCCCCACCGCCGCGCGGCGACAACAGCCGCCACCGACAGCCAACATACCGGGTCCGACGCTCTCGCGGCCCATCCCCCGACGCACGATCGTCGACCCGACGATCAGTACCTGGGCGCCCTGACCATTGCCTCCCCCACGGCGGCCCGGTACCCCGGCAGCGGCCCTCTTCGCCCCTGACCTCGAACCATTTTCCAGATTCGCCCACGGCACCATCGATGGCTCACCGACAACGACACCCRGGCCGTCGCCCATATTCCACCAGAGAAATCCGCTCGATTTCCCCGCCAATCCGCCCAGTAAACCCGCATCCCCTGAGAAGACCGAGACGAAAGATGCATATTTACATTCGCCGTACCAGCTCTACAGCAGGGCAGGAAATTCCTATCTGTACTGATCGTGATCAGGCCGATCCGAGTGGTACGGATGGAGCATGGCGCCGGTGACGGCGGTACCGCGGGGGACGGCTGTTCTCGGCGGTGTGCCGGGTGGACGAGGTGCCGGCGGATGGCGGCGGCTACTCTGAGCGTCCGGATTCCGGGTCCACAGGGGGGATACGATGCCGGCATCGTTGATATTGAAGTTTCCAGCTCCACCGCGTACGCCGTCGCCGCGCCAGTTACTCGGCGCCGCGGCGCGGCTCTTCGAGACCGTCGACAGCGATCATCACGCGGAGAGCAAGCCGTTCGCGGTCGGGCCTGTCACGCCTTCGCCCGGCTCGGGCGCGCCGGCAGCAGGGGGTGCTGCCGCAGGCTCGGCGGGTTCTACGGGTCCCGCCAGCTCCACGGGCTCCACGTCGTCCACCGGTGCGGCGGGTGCCGCGGGTGCGGCGGGCTGTCCGGGGATGACGCTCTGGCGGCTGGGCTGGCTCAGGGATGGCGAGCTGCCCGAGGGCTGGCCGCCGCGGACGGTTCGTTTCGGGCCGTGCGAGCAGCAGGTCACCGGGTTCGACGTGGACCCGTGGCCGTTCGCGCGGCYGGCGTCGGCCGGGCCGGCGCGGCGCGTCCGGCTACGGATGATCACACCGCTGTTCTTCTCCCGTAGCGGCCGGGACCTGCCGCTGCCCGAACCGGTACTGATCGTGCGCTCGCTGTGGACCCGGTGGAACGCCTACGCTCCGGCTGCCCTGGAGATCGATGAAGGCATCGCGCGTGAGCTGGCCGACGCGGTGTTCCTGGACTCCGTCTCCGGGGCGAGCCGGCAGGTCCCGCTCACCGAACAGATCCGGCAGGTCGGGTTCGTGGGCAGCGCCGAGCTGCGCCTGCTGAAGACGGCGTCGGTGACCGTGGCGGACGTCTTCGGCGCGCTGAGCCGGTTCGCGGCCATCGCCGGGATCGGCGCACTGACCACCCACGGTTTCGGCGCCGTCGAGGTGGGACCGACCGTGTGACGCCAGGTGGTCTGGCCCGGCCCCGCCTCGGCGGAGCCGGGCCAGACCGGGTCGGGTCGGGTCGGAACGGGCCAGGCCAGGCCGGCTACGGATCCGGGCGGGTCACAGGTCGAGGCCGGTGAGGACGAGGACCCGTTCGACGGTGAGGTCCTCCATGGCCGCGTGTACGCCCTCCCGTCCCACGCCGGAGTCCTTGGCGCCGCCGTAGGGCATCTGGTCCGCCCGGTAGGACGGGACGTCCCCGACGATCACACCGCCGACATCGAGCTGGCGGTGGGCGCGGAAGGCCGTCGCCACGTCGTGGGTGAAGATCCCGGCCTGTAGGCCGTAGGGGCTGTCGTTGATCCGGGCCAGGCCGTCGTCGAGCCCGTCGACCGGTTCGATGACCAGCACCGGCCCGAACACCTCCTCTCGTACCACCTTCGCCTCGGGTGGCACGCCGCGCAGCACGGTCGGGGTGATGGACGTGCCGTCCCGCTTGCCGCCGGTGACAACCGTCGCGCCGGCGTCGACAGCCTCGGCGATCCAGCGTTCGACCCGTTCCGCGGCGGTCAGGTCGATCAACGGCCCGACCTCGGTCGCCTCGTCGGCGGGGTCGCCGGTGTGTAGCCGCTCGACCGCGGCCGTCACCTCGCTCAGCAACGTCTCGTACACGCTACGTTCGGCGTACACCCGTTGGACGGCGATGCAGGACTGGCCGGCCTGGTAGTTGGCGAACGTCGCGATCCGCTGCGCGGCCTGGCGCAGGTCCGCCGGCGACGACCAGTCGGCGGCGACGAGCACCGCCGCGTTGCCGCCGAGCTCGAGGACGACGTGCTTGCGGGGCACGGCGTCCCGGATCGACCAGCCGACCGCCGCGGAGCCGGTGAACGACACCACCGGCAGCCGCGGGTCCGCGACCAGGCCCGGCATGGCCTCGTTCGGCACGGTCAGCACCGACCACGACCCTTCGGGCAGGTCGGTCTCGGCGAGCAGTTCGGCGAGCAGCAGGGACGACAGCGGCGTCTTCGGCGCCGGCTTGACGATGATCGGCGCGCCGACGGCCAGCGCCGGCGCGACCTTGTGCGCGACCAGGTTCAGCGGGAAGTTGAACGGCGTGATCCCCAGCACCGGGCCGCGGGGGACGCGCCGGACCACGGCCAGCCGCCCCGCCCCCGCCGGGTCGGTGTCGAGCCGCTGCAGGTCCCCGGACCAGCGCCGGGCCTCCTCCGCGCCCCAGCGGAAGGTCGACGTCGCTCTGGCGACCTCGGCCCGCGCCCAGGTCAGCGGTTTGCCGCTCTCGGCGGTGATGAGCGCGGCGATCTCCTCACCGCGCTCGGCGATCCGGCCGCTGACGTGGGTGAGGGCGGCGGCCCGGCCGTGCGCCGAGACGGCCGCCAGCTCCCGCGCGGCCCGGGCGGCGGCGGCCACCGCCACGTCCACCTGGCCGGCGTCCGGCTGCGAGACCGTGGCGATCGGACGGCCGTCCCACGGGTGACGCACCTCGAATGCCGTCGAACCCGTCGCCGGCCGGCCCGCCACCCAGAACGGTTCGACCTTGCCCATGGATGCCACCACTCCACCTTCGTGCACAGGACGCTCGGAAGGGCGGCGCCACGCGGGACGGGACAACGTCGGGATACCGAACAACCGGCAACAACCGTCAACCAGCGGCGATGCCCGGACGACCGGACGACCGAGTGGACACGCGCGTACATGTACGCGCCGTGCCGACGCCGGGATCCCGGACGCCGGAGCCGAGCGCACAGTCACACCAGCCACACGGACCACGCCGGACGGCCGAGCACAACACCCGTTGTGACGTCCACTGATGCCACCCGGTCAGGCAATACCCGGCCCGGGCGAGATGAAGCACCCTCTCGGGCAGGGCAAAACATCCACGGCGACTCCAACGGCGGCTCCGCAGTGGCTCCGCGGCGGTCCCACGGTGACTTTCCACAGTGGCCTCTCACCGGCCTCTCACCGGGCTTCCCACTGTGGCCTCTCACAGTGGTTCCGCAGCGGCTTCACGGTGACGGACGAAGGCTGCGGGGCGAGGCGTCCGTGGTCCGCCCGCGACGGGTTTGACGAACGAAAGCCAAGGGAAGTGACCACGGCTATGAAAGCGTCGTCGAATGGTGCGTATCGCCTGGAGGTCCGCCGGGGAGCCCACCGGTGACGACCCCTCCTGCCTGTCCCCGGTGCCTGGGGGCACTGCGTCCACCTGATCTGTGGAACGACCAGTGGCGCTGCGAGGAGCACGGGGAGGTCGCACCGTACCGGGTCGCGACGTCGTCCCGCGAGCAGGCGCTGCTCTTCCTGGCGCGCGCGGCCACGGCGCCGGTCTGGGTGCCCTGGCCGATGCCGGTGCACTGGTTCGGCAGCGGGGTCGCCTGGGCCGGTGACGAGCGCACCGGGCCGCGGGCCACCGCGTTCGCCGCCGGCGGGCCGTCCCCGCTCGGTGGGCCGGCCGAGCTGGTCCTCGTCGCCGAGGAGCCCGGGACGGGTCTCGGGGCGCGGCTGGCGGGGCTGTCCGGCACCGATCCGGAGCGCATCGGCGGCAAGCCCGAGGAGAAGATCGAGGCGGCCGGGCATCCGACCGCCCTGTGGCCGGTGCTCTGCCCACCCGACCGGGCGGTGTTCGTCGGGGAGGCCCACGGGGTGTGGCTGTGGGTCGCGCTCTGGCCGTCCGACGCGGCCACGCTCCTGCTCGAGCACCTCGTCCTGTGGGATCTGCGCAGCACCGAGATGCTCGCCACCTGCCTGCTGTTCGGCGCTGACAGCACCCATCTGTAGCCTCTCAGCCCGCACCGTAGCCGCCATCCCCGCCCCAGGGGCCTCATCGTGACAGGCCAGCGGTACGGCCCCGCCACCTCCGGGCCATACCGCTGGCCTGTCACAGTTCGCCACCGACGAAGAAAACGCCACCTCAATCCTGCGAGCCAGGCGTTCCCCACCGCACGGCCGATCAACTGACCAGTCACCATCACGTCAACCAGGCTGCGTAAGATCGTTGATGCCGACACGTGTAAGGGATTTCGCACCGCGACACGGCGTGTGTCGTAGGCTCCGGCCGGAACAGACCACTGAATCCCTGGCGGTTGACGGCGGTGGTGGCCAGCCAACCATCAAAGATCACTGAACCGTCTTTTCCGGGGCTCGTAGGCTCATCGACGGCCGGGCCGTGCCCGGCAGCGGATGATCCTGCCGGCGAACGTGCGTGCGCGAGGCCGGGAAACAGGGCCAGGAACGAGAAGGGCTGGCGGGGATGACAGAACCTGGGACGGCGGCCGCCCCGCCGGTGGCGGAGGTGGACCGGCGGCGGCTGCTGCTCATCGTCAACCCGCACGCCGGTGGCGGACGGGCCGCACGGGCGCTGCCGGACGTGTCCGCCGCGCTGCGGCGCTGGGCGGCGGACGTGCGCGTCGAGCGGACCCGCGACATCGACCATGCCGCCGATCTCGCCGAGCAGGCCGTGGCCGACGGCCGGGTGGCGGTCGCCCTCGGCGGGGACGGTCTCGCCGGCCGGGTCGCCGAGACCGTGGCCCGGTTGGGTGGGCTGCTCGCCGTGCTGCCCGGGGGGCGCGGCAACGACTTCCTGCGCACCGTCGGCGTCAGCCGGGATCCGGTGATCGCCGCCACCGCCCTGGCCAGCGGCGTCGAGCGTCGCATCGACCTGGCCGAGGCCAACGGGCGGGCCTACCTCGGCATCGCCAGCGTCGGCTTCGACTCGGACGTTCAGGTGATCGCCAATCGGGCCCGGTTCGTCCGTGGCCAGCAGGTCTACACCTACGGCGCGTTACGGGCGGCGGCGGCGTGGAAGCCGGCCCGGTTCACCGTGGAGATCGACGACGGTGCCCCGCGCGAGCTCGTCGGCTGGACGGTGGCGGTGGCGAACTCCGCCTGCTACGGCGGCGGGATGCGCCTGGCGCCCGAGGCGGAGCTCGACGACGGGCTGCTTGACGTCGTGCTGCTGGCGCACTGCGGCAAGATCACCTTCCTGTCGACGTTCCCGAAGGTGTTCTCCGGGCGGCATGTGGACTCCGCGCACGTCGAGGTGCTGCGGGCACGCAGTGTCCGGGTGGACGCCGACCGGCCGTTCCAGCTCTACGCCGACGGCGACCCGGTCGCGGACCTGCCCGCCCGGATCGTCCTGCGGCCGGGCCTGCTCCGCTTCCTCGCGCCGCCGGCCTGACCCGCTCCGGCTCGGCCCCGCCCGCGGCCAGTCCGGGCGCGGCCCCCGTGCCAGGGGCGGCGGCGCTCAGGCCAGTTGGGCGCCGGGACGGCTGTCCTCGACCACCCAGGTGGCGTCGGTGGTGACCGGCGCGTCCCGGCGCTCGATCGTCTCGGCCACCCGCATCTCGGCCCGCCACTCCCCGGGGGTGACGCGCACGCGGGTGTAGCCGCGCCGGTCCCCGCGGAAGTAGCGCACATGCGGGTTGAGCAGCCGGTTGTTCATCCGGACGAGGTCGTCGCTGACCATGAGGAACCCCGAGCTGACGGACGTGCAGACGAACTCGGTGCCGATCACGGGCGTCTCCGGCCGGTTGAAGTCGACCCGCAGGTCGTTCACCCATGCGGAGTGGATGTCGCCGGAGAGCACCACGGGGTTGCGCGCCCGGCTGTCGCGGACGGCGGACAGCAGCCTGGTGCGATACGGTACGTAGCCGTCGTTCTGGTCGAGATTGGTGAGGACGTCACCGAGACCGGGTGCGATCCGCGCGTGCAGCTGCGCCATCATCGTCTGCTGGGCGATCACGTTCCACCGGGTGGACGACGCCCGCAGGCCGTCGATGAGCCAGGCCTCCTGCTCGGCGCCGCTCATCGTCCCGGCGGTGTTGTTCTCCCCGAGCGACGCGTCACCGATGTCCTGGGACACCCGGCCGGGCTGCGGGGTGCGGTACTGCCGGGTGTCCATCATGTTGAGGGTGAGCAGGTCACCGAAGGTGAACCGACGGTAGATCCTCAGGTCCGGTGAGTCGGGGACGTAGCCGACCCGGATTGGCATGTGCTCGTAGTACGCCTGGTAGGCGGCGGCCCGCTGCCGGGCGAACGCGGCCGGGTCCTGGTGCTTGTCCCCGGTGTCGCCGGACTCGTCGGTGAGGCCCGCGTAGCCGTTCTCGGTCTCGTGGTCGTCCCAGACGACCACCCAGGGCGCGGCGGTGTGCGCGGCCTGCAGAGCGGGATCGGATTTGTACTGTGTGTAACGATTCCGGTAGTCGTCGAGGGTCCGGAGCTGGTTGAGACCGGGGGTGGCCGGGGCGGTGTGACGGCGGTCCGGGAACCGGCTGTTCGGGTCGTACTCGTAGATGTAGTCACCGACGTGGACGACAAGATCAAGATTGTCGGTGRCGATCGCGTTGTACGCCGGCCAGTAGCCGTTCTGGAAGTCCTGGCAGCTCGCCAGCGCGAAACTCAGGCTCGACACCGCAGCCGAGGCGGCCGGCGCGGTGCGGGTCCGGCCGACCGGGCTCAGCACGGTGCCGGCGCGGAACCGGTAGAAGTACGCCCGGCCCGGCTGCAGGCCACGGACGTCGACATGCACCGAGTGCGCCAGCCCCGGCGTGGCGGCCTGCGTCCCGGCCGCGACGACGTCGGCGAACTTCTCGTCCGTGGCGACCTGCCAGTCGACCGGGATGTCGCCGCTGGGCAGCGGCGTGCCACCCGAGGGCGGCGCCACCAGCCGCGTCCACAGGATCACCCCGTCGGGCAGCGGATCGCCGCTGGCCACACCGAGGGAGAACACCCCGTCACCGACGCCGGGGATCGGGGTCGCCGGCCGCAGGGTCGCCCGCCCGGTCGGGCGCGGCGGTGCGGGCGTACCGCCTCCGGACGGCCCGCCGTCCGAGCAGCCCACGGCCGCCAGCAGCAGCGCCCCGCCCGCGAGAAAACCTCGCCGGGACGCGACGCCGGCCAGGCTCCGCCGGTGCAGGCCGGCGTCCGTACCGTCCGAGCCGCCAGCCACGGGGCCGGTATCCGCGGCGCTCCCGCCCGCCGGAGTACCGCTGCCCGCCGGAGTGCCCCTGCCTGCCGAAGTCCTGTTCACAACATCCCGCCCAGAATCCCGCCCGGAGCATCCAGGAGCCACGAGGCCCGCCGTTGTCACGGGGCCGACCGTCACAGTACCGGGACGTTAGCGGCGACCCGGTCACAGCGGAAAGTGATCCAGGGAAAACCACAGGCGAACGCTGTGGGTCACCAAGGCGGACGCCGGCAAAGCGGATACGGATACGGCAGGTGGGCACCGTCGATCGGATGCCGAACGGATATTGTGAGCGGGTGGCCGGGCGGAAACCGGTGTTCCGCGCCCGCCCCCACATATGTGATTCCACATATGTGATCCCGCGCATGTGCTCCTGCTCCGGGCATGCCCCGCGGGCGGGAAAGGCCCGTGGGAGGGGCAGGCCCGCGGACGGGAAGGGAGGGCGGGCTGAACACGCATCCGGCGATCCCGGCGGACGCAGCCGACCTGCACACCCATTCGACGGCGTCGGACGGCCTGCTGCCGCCCGCCGACGTTGTCCGCCTCGCGGCCGCGTCAGGCCTGGCCGCCATCGCGCTCACCGATCATGACACCACCGCGGGCCTGGCCGAGGCCGCGGCGGCGCTGCCCGCCGGCCTCACCCTGCTGCCGGGGGCGGAGATCTCCTGCCGGGTGCGGGTCGGCCGCGACCGCTGGGTGAGCCTGCACCTGCTCGCCTACCTGTTCGACCCGGTCGAGCCGGTGTTCGCCGAGGTCCGGGCCCGGCTGCGCGCCGAACGGGTCACCCGCGCCCAGCGCATGGTGGAGAAGCTGGCCGCCGACGGCCATCCGGTGGCCTGGGAGCGGGTCCGTGCCCTGGCCGACGGCGTGGTCGGACGCCCACACGTGGCCGAGGCGCTTGTCGAGGCCGGTCTGGTGGGCAGCGTCCAGGATGCCTTCACCCCCGCCTGGATCGGCGCCGGCGGCCGCTACTGGGTGGACAAGGACGAACCGGACGTGGCCGAGGCGATCCGTCTCGTCCGCGACGCCGGCGGGGTCAGCGTGCTGGCGCACGCGTTCGCCAGCCGGCGGGGCGCGACCATCGGCCCGGACGTGATCGCGCGGCTGGCCCGCGACGGCCTCGGCGGCCTGGAGGTGGACCATCCCGACCACACCCCGGACGCGCGCGCCCGGCTACGCCAGCTGGCCACGGACCTGGATCTGATCGTCACCGGCGCGAGCGACTTCCACGGCGCAAGCAAACCCCAGTCGCTCGGCGCGGAGACGACCACCCGGCGGGCGCTGGACGCGCTGGTCGCCGCGGGCCGCGGCACCGAACCGCTGACCGGCCAGGACCAGCCAGCGACCGGCCCGGCGCCGAACCGCTAACCGGCTACGCGCCCTGGCCGCAGCCGCCGCCCGGTGGCTGCCGCGCGGGTGGGTAATGGTCGAGCCGGCCCAGCAGGTCTGCGAGTGTGTCCAGTTCGTCAGGGCTGAAATGGCTGGTCACGTGTTTGGACACCCCGGCGAGATGGGTCCGGGACGYGACCCGCAGCCGCTGGCGGCCTTCCGGGGTGAGGGTGGCCAGCGTCCCCCGCGCGTCCGACGGACACGAGCGGCGCTCGACCAGGCTCTCACGTTCCAGCCGGTCGACCAACCGGGTCAGTCCGCTGCGTGACAGCAGCACCGCCTCCGCGAGCTCGTTCATCCGCAGCGCGCCTTCCGGCGCCTYGGAAAGCTGCACCAGCACGTCGTAGGAGGCCAGCGGCAAATGGTGCTCGGCTTCGAGGTCGCTTTCCAGCTTGCGGGTAACGTAGGAATGAGCTCGCAGGAACTGACGCCATGCGCGCATCGATCGCGGGTCGACCAGCGGTTCCTGTTCCACTCTTTGCTCGTCCACCGTCACGTGGATCAGAGTACGTCGGCGGTATGGGAGCGGGCTCGGACTCGCCAGGGATGTCAGATGATCGACAATTTGACCGACCCTGACGGGTTGACAGCCAGCACATCACCTCTCGACAGCCGTGCACGGCCCGCGGAAGATCATGGACGGCCCGGCTGGGCCAGGGCGCTGGTCGGCGCACCGCCGGCAGCCGCTCGTCCTGTCCCCGCCCCGCCCGCACCGGAAGCGGCCGGGTTCGGACCTTGTCGGACGCGTCCGGGCTGGACCTACGGCTATGGTGGACGTGCAGGCGTGTAGGCAGGAGCCGCACGCACCATCACACAGACCGGTCGAGGTTCTCTTGTCTGCTTCCCGGCCTAGCGCGGACGCGATCCAGGCAGCTCTCGCAACGGTGCTCGACCCTGAGATCGGGCGTCCGATCACCGAACTGGACATGGTCGAGTCGGTACGCGTCACCGATGACAACACCGTGGAAGTCGTGGTGTTGCTGACGGTCGCGGGTTGCCCGATGCGTGAGGAGATCGTCGCTCGGGTCGAGCGGGCGGTCACCGCGGTACCGGGCGTGTGGGGTACGCGGGTCCGTCTTGAGGTGATGACGGCCGAGCAGCGCACCGCCCTGCACACGAAGCTGCGCGGGGGGACCGCCACCCGGGCGATCCCGTTCGCCCAGCCCGGCTCGCTGACCCGGGTGTACGGGGTGGCCAGCGGCAAGGGCGGCGTCGGCAAGTCGTCGGTGACGGTCAACCTGGCCGCGTCGATGGCTCGCTCCGGGCTGTCGGTCGGCGTCCTCGACGCCGACATCTACGGGCACTCGATCCCCCGGATGCTGGGCGTGAACCGTCCGCCCACCCAGGTCGAAAAGATGATCATGCCGCCGCAGGCACATGGCGTCAAGGTCATTTCCACCGGCATGTTCACACGAGGAAATCAGCCTGTTACTTGGCGTGGCCCAATGCTGCACCGCGCGCTGGAGCAGTTCCTCTCGGACGTGTTCTGGGGCGACCTCGACGTCCTACTGCTCGACCTGCCCCCGGGCACCGGTGACATCGCGATCTCGCTGGCTCAGCTCGTGCCGTCCTCCGAACTTCTTGTGGTCACCACTCCACAGCTTGCCGCGACCGAGGTCGCGGAGCGGGCCGGCACCGTGGCGGTCCAGACCCGGCAGAACGTCGTCGGCGTGATCGAGAACATGGCCTGGCTGCCCTGCCCGCACTGTGACGGGCGGGTGGACGTCTTCGGCTCCGGCGGCGGCATGGCCGTGGCCGAGCGTCTCAGCCGGGTCCTCGGGCACGAGGTGCCCCTGCTCGCCCAGGTGCCGATCGACGTCCGGCTGCGGGAAGGCGGGGACAACGGCGTTCCGCTGGCGATCTCCGATCCGGACTCCGAAGCGGGGAAGATCCTCCGGGGGGTGGCCGAACGCCTGTCGTCCCGCTCCCGCGGACTGGCCGGCCGTTCCCTCGGCCTCACCCCGACCCGGCAGCGCTGACCCACCCGAGTCCGGCCAAGATCTAGTGGATCCAGCAGATCTTCATCGGTGATCTGCAAGGTGCGGCCGTGGTTCGCGGCGGAAACGCTGGAACGCGGCTGTCTTCTGAACGGGCCTCTTGGGCCGCCGGTCAAACGCCCTGCTGGACGGGTCGGGAGCTCAGGTCGCGTCGGTATCGAACGGCGCGGCCGGCGGCTGGCCGGCCGCGGTGCCGCCACCGGTCGCGGGGGCGTCACCGCCCGCCCCGGAGGACACCTCCAGGCCCGACCGGCCCGGGCTGCCGGAGGTGGTCTTCGTCAGGGAGGTGGAGGACGCGGAGCCGGACGACGATGTGGTCAACGACGGCTTGGTCAACGACGGCTTCGCCAGGGACGTTTCGTTCGACGACGCCTTGGTCAGCGACAGGGTGGGCTTCACCTGGATGGCGGCGTCCTCATAGGAGCCTGAGTCGTAGGAAAGCCGTGGACGAGGCGGCTCCGCCGCCCCGGGAAGAGCATCGGAGTCGTCGTCGAAGAGCATCTTGTCGAAGGACGTCCGCTTGGACAGGTACGGCGGRAGCAACGGATCGTCGTCCTCGAGCAGATGCTTGCGGACGAAGGTCTTGGGGTGCAGAGTCCGCAGATCGAGGTCGGCGAACTCCGGGCCGAGCTCGGAGCGCAGCTCATCGCGCATCCCGGTGGCGGCCTGGCGGATCTGGCGCAGCAGCCGGCCCGCGTCACGGGCGACCTTGGGCAACCGCTCCGGGCCGAACACGAAGAGGCCGATCACCATCAGGACAGCGATCTCGCCCCATCCGACGCCGTTGAACACAGCCTCACACTACCCTGCCATCACGATCAACGAAACACGCTTCCCAACACCCACCGGCCAACCACTGCCCAGAACGTGCCCGATCGAGCTTCAGCCKGACGGGCAACACCTGGACGACCGCCCACCATGTCGCCGTCGTCACAATGCCACCATTGCCACAACGCCGTCATCGCTACAGCCATCGTTACAACAGCTCCAGGGCTGAAGTTTCAAGGCAGAAGTTCCGGGGCCGTTCCCGAAGCTCCGAGCATCGGCCATGTTTCACCCACCATACCCGCACCAACCATCAACTACCGGACACGGGTATCTGGCCACGACCGGTCAGGGCCGCACGGTCAGCCGGACTGCTCCTGCAGGGTCACCTGGGCGGCCTGCGCCCGGCCGTCCCGCTCGAACGTCACAGTGATCCGTTCGCCGACCCGGTGCGCCCGGCTCGCCGTGATCAGATCGTTGATGTTGCCGACGGCGATGTCTCCGATCCTGGTGATGAGATCGCCGGGACGCAGCCCGGCCAGCGCCGCCGGCCCCCCTGCCTCGACGCCACGGACCAGGGCGCCGGAAGACGCCCCGGCCGCGGCGGCGTTCGCCGTAACCGTGACCGCGGACACCCCGATGTGCGGATGGGTGGCCCGCCCGGTCCGGATGATCTCATCGGCCACCGACTTCGCGTAGTCGATCGGGATGGCGAAACCAACACCGATGTTCCCGGACATGCCGCGCTCACCGTAACCACCGGGCACGGTCGCGATCGCGGTGTTGATCCCGATGACCTGGCCGTTCCCGTCCAGCAACGGGCCGCCCGAGTTGCCGGGGTTGATGGCCGCGTCGGTCTGGATCGCGCCGATGAGCAGCGACTCCCCGCCGGATTCCACCGGTACGGTCGGGTCACGGTCCAGTGCGCTGACGATGCCCGTGGTCACGGTCCCGGCCAGCCCCAGGGGCGCGCCGATGGCGATCAGGGGCGCGCCGACCACGAGCGATCCGGAACGTCCCAGCGTCGCCGCGGGTAGCGGGTCGGCCGTCCGGATCCGGATGACGGCGAGGTCGGTCCGGGGATCACGACCGACGATCTCCACCGGAATCGGCTGCAGGTTCTGGTAGCGGGTCACCGAGACGCGCGCTCTCGCGGTGACATTGGCCAGCACGTGGTTGTTGGTCAGGATGTAGCCGTCCGGCCTGATGATCACACCGGAACCGGTCGCGGTCGCGGCCTGGGTGACCACGCTGATCGTGACCACGGACGGCAGCACCCGCGCGGCAATGACGGAGACGGGGACGCTGCGTTCACCCGGGGCTGACGTGCCGCCTGCCGTGTCCGGCGAGGCGGACGCGGACGATGCCGTCTGGCCGTGGTCGCTACCGGACGCGCCGTAGGCGCCGATCACGCCGCCGACCACCCCACCGAGCAGCCCCGCGAGCAGCATCGCCGTCACCGGGAGCGACGAAAGGCGGCGGAATCTTACTGGCGCGACCCCCCGCGTCCTACCCGTCCGGCCCGGATACCCGACGTCGGCCAGCACAGCAGCAGCAGCGGTGTGATCACCCGCCCACACGCTGCCGCCGGCAGGACCGACAGCGGCTGCTGCATCGCCGCCCGCGGCGCCCTCGGCAGTCGTGACGTCGGCGGCCACCGGGCCGGCGCTGACGCTCGTACGCGCGGTAGCGCCCCACCACTGGGCACCGGCCGGCCGCCGGAATCCGGTCTGCGGCGCGGCAGCGCCGGGCCTCCCGGCACCGGCAACCGACATCGGCGCCGACGCCGGGCGGGCCCACCACGGATTGGTCGGCGGGTCGGACGGCCCACCAACAACGCCACCGAGTCGGCTCACATCACGTTGTGTACCTGAATATGTCATTCCGGTGATATGACCTGGCTCCGGCAATTCCTGCTTCGCCCCGCCCGACCCCAGGCCAGCGGACACGTTCGCGGTGGATCCCGCCTGCGGCGGATACCCCGTGACGGGTCCGGAGTGCGAGGGGATGGCGACATTCTCGCTGCCGCTACTCATGACCGCTTCGCCTCCCGACCGCCACTGGGGCCTGCCCTCCGGATCGTCGCCTGGCTCCGGACCCGCCGCGAGTCGCTCCTCGCGACGCGTTGGAAAGCCCGGCATAGCCACCGATATTCAGCAGACCGGCTCCGGAACGTGTTCGGAGACGAGCTGAGCGCCGTCAACCGCCGTGACACCCGCAGGCGGATGACCATAGCGCACCGCTCACGCGCCTACCACCGTACGGCCTGCGGCACGGCTCCCGGACTGCCGGAGCAGCGTAGGTGACGTCCGTCATACGGACAGAGGTTCTTCCCAGCCACGGCGCCTTCGGCTGTCAGGGCGTGTCTGATGGATGTTGGTCGATGCGGGCGGTGATCCAGGCGGCCTCCCGCAAGGCGGAGACAGCGGGGTCCCCGTGCAGCGCGTAGCGGTGGATGGGGGCGTTTCATAGCGGAGCCATGGGCGACGACGACAACGCGGCGGGTGGTCGTCTGGGCGCCGTCCGCGCGATCGAACATCCGTCAGACACGCCCTAAGTGGCTTTCGCCGCGTGGGTGCCGGTTTCCGCCTACGGCTTKCTGGCGAGAGGGCGTCGCACGCTGACTGGCACGGACACCACGGCGGCCGCCGGCAACAGGCGGCTGACCCTGATCTCGGTGACGCCGGTGGCAAGGCTCGGCTGCACCACCGGCACCACAACCGGACGGGTCGACGACGCGGGCAGCCCGCCGGGGGCACGCGCCTCCCCGAACGCGGCTCCCGCGACGGCGAAGAGCAGCACGGCCGCCGAGCCCACCAGGGTGCGCCTGGCGCGGCTACGGCGGTGCGCCGCGCGTACACGCGGGTCCACCGGCCCGGACGGCGGACGCCGGCCACCGGTGACCGGCATGGTCACGCGCGGCGTCATCCGTGGGTGGGCCGGCCATCCGGCCGTCCTCCGGCCGTCCTTTGCCGACGTCCCCGACAGGGCCGCGGGCGAGACCGCGACGGCCTGCCCGATCGCGAACGTCCGCCTCCCGGTGGGCACATGTGTCTGTGGCGTCGACCACGTCGAGCCAGCGGCGCGGGCGTCTCCCCAGCGGTGGGAGTGATCAGAACGGAACGTTCCAAGGGGGTCGGCGGGCAGTTGTGCGACCGGGCAGCCGACGGGAACCGCCGGATCAGCCGGAAGCCCCGGACCGGCTGGCAGCGCCGGGCCAGCCGGATGCGCCCGGCCGTTGTCCGGGGCGAAGGGGGCACCCGTGTCCGTGACGAAGGGGGTGCTTGCCACGGAGGGAGTGCCCGCGGCGAACCGGGTGGGGATGGCGGCCACGGCCATCCGCAGCAGCCGGTCCGCCACACAACCCGGCAGCACAGGGCCGCCGAGCGCTGCCAACCGCGCCTTGAGACGACGCAGTTCGGCTACCTCCCACTGGCAGGCGGGACAGCGGGCGAGGTGYGCCAGGGCACGGTCCCGGTCGTCGTGGTCGAGTTGCTCGTCGACCAGCTGAGCGATCCGCTCACCAAGGTGGTGTCCGCTCACGCCTGCCGCTCCGGCGTGGACGTTGCACCGCCCACATTCGCCGTGGTCGGCTGTGCGTTCGGAGCCACCGTCCGGCGAGCGATCCGGTGCGATCGGTGTGACCGGCGCGCCCCGTCATCAGCCAGGGCGTGGGTATCGGCGGCGAGCGAGGCCTGCGGCCCGGTCAGTACCGTCGGGGAAACGGCCGCGTCCCCGGCCGGCTCATCGACCGCAGCCAGCAGCGCCACTTCTCCGGCCGTGGCCGAGGAGACCGCGGAGCGCGGCGCCCGGTCGGCGAGTGCCTGCCGCAGCATCGCGCGTCCCCGGGAGATCCGGCTGCGGACCGTGCCGAGCTTCACTCCCAGGGTCTGCGCGATCTCCTCGTAGGAGAGCTGTTCGATGTCGCAGAGAACGACCGCGGCCCGGAAGTCCGGCGGAAGCGCGGCAAGCGCGCCTTCGATGTCGGCGTCGAAGTGCGACTCCGCGTAGACAGCCTCAGGGCTCGCCTCGCGGCCGGCCAGCCGCTCGGGGTCGTCCGGCAACGCGTCGAAACGAATCTTCTGCTGGCGCCGCATCCGGTCCAGGAAGAGGTTCGTGGTGATCCGGTGGAGCCAGCCCTCGAAGGTGCCGGGTGTGTAGTCCGCCAACGACCGGAACACACGCACGAAGACGTCCTGGGTGAGGTCTTCGGCATCGTGGGCATTACCCGTAAGACGGTAAGCAAGACGGTACACCCTGTTACCGTGGTCCCGTACGACCTCTTCCCACGTGGGCGGCACCCACGCGGCCGGATCGCTACCGACCGCGCCAGCGACATCGGCCGCGACAGACCCGGTGGCCTCCTCGTCCGAGGCCGGACGCGGTGGAGCCGGCCGGCCAGACGTGAACGTGGCCAGGCGCGCGTCCTGTCCGTTCACAGCCGCCTCTCGATCGGTTCGAGACGAACGTACCCGACGCGCCGGCCATGGCGCGGCAAAACCCGCAGCGGACACCGGCTGTTCTCCCCTCGATCCATCCCCGACACGAGGCGCGTTGCCAAGACGAACGCGCCATCAGCACCCGGCGTTCCCGTAGGCTGCCTATGTCATGCCCGACACAGTCACCGGGGCCGTCGATTCGACCGCCGCATACACGGAGGGCTTCCTGCTGGAAGACCCTCCCCTGCGGGCTGCCCGAGCCCGCGCCGAGGAGGTCGGTATCGTCCCGGTCGCCCCGGGCACCGGTTCCATCCTGCGCTTCCTTGCCGCCTCTGTGGCAGCCCGCACAGTTGTCGAAATTGGGACAGGTACCGGCGTGTCCGGTACCTGGCTGCTGCGCGGGATGCGTCCGGACGGGACCCTGACCACCATCGACGTCGAAGCGGAGCACCTGCGGCTGGCCCGCCGTACGTACGCGGACGCCGGCATGGCGCCCAACCGCAGTCGGCTGATCACCGGACGCGCGCTCGACGTCCTGCCCAGGCTCACTGACAGCGCCTACGACCTGGTCTTCTGCGACGGGGACCAGCGTGAGGCCACCGACTACCTCAACCAGGCCCTCCGGCTGCTACGGGCGGGCGGCATCGTGGTCTTCACCGGCGCGCTCGCCGGCGGACGGGTTGCCGACCCCGACGCCCGCGACGCCGAGACCACCGCGGCCCGGGAGCTGGTCACCGCCGTCCGTGACGACAGCCGGCTGACCCCCATGCTCCTGACCACGGGCAACGGCGGCCTCCTGGTCGCCGTGGTCGCCAAGTCCTCACCGGTCGGTTAGACCGGGCCGGTCGTTCGGCCAGGCTGTTTCTGCCGCTCGCGCAGCCAGGCCGGCTTCAGGCCGGTTTTTCGTCCTTACGTGTTTTCCGCACCTTCGCGCGACCGGGCCGTTCCGGACGGATGCCGGTTTACCCGGCCAGTGATCCAGATGGCTTCCCGCGTGATGGGACATCCGTCGGACACGACCCGCGCCGGACCTGACCTATGCCGTATCGGCATAGGTCACCGGGCTGCCGGCAACGCCATGGCAGGGCTCAGGAGGCCAGCCAGGCCAGGAGAGTACGTACGCCCCAGCCCGTTCCGCCCTTGCTGATCTCACCGTCGTCGGAGTCGGACCGGGCGGTGCCGGCGATGTCCAGGTGTGCCCAGGGCAGGCCACCAGTGAACTCCCGCAGGAAGAGCGCGGCCGTGATCGACCCGCCGGAGACGTTCAGCGCGGTACCGGTGTTCGCCAGGTCGGCCACGGTGGACTCCAGCGCCGGCCGGTAGTCCTCGACCAGCGGGAGACGCCACACCCGTTCGCCCGCGTCCGCCGCCGCGGACGAGAGCTGATCGRCCAGGACCTCGTCCGAGGCGAACAGGCCGGCCGTCCGGCGGCCCAGGGCGATCGCGATCGCGCCGGTGAGGGTCGCCAGGTCGACGATCGCGTCCGGTGCCAGGGTGGCTGCGTAGGCGAGCCCGTCGGCGAGCACCAGACGCCCCTCGGCATCGGTGTTGAGCACCTCGACGGTGGTACCGCCCCAGCAGGAGATGACGTCCCCAGGCCGCAGCGCACCCCCGTCGATCATGTTCTCGGCGAGGCAGAGCAGCGCGGTGACGCGTCCGGGAGCCCGCAGGGCAGGCAGCGTCACCACGGTCGCGAGGATGGCCGCCGCGCCGGACATGTCGGTCTTCATGGCGGTCATGGACGTCGCGGGCTTCAGCGACAGGCCACCGGAGTCGAAGGTGATCCCCTTGCCCACCAGCACCACGTGCCGGGCGTCCACCGGCGTCCGCTGCCCGGCCGTCGCGGGGCCGTCGGTCGAGGAGCCATCGGTCGAGGGGGCGTTGTACGTCAGCCGCACCAGCCGCGGTGAGCGCGTCGAGCCCGCGCCCACCGCGACCAGCCCACCGAAGCCCTCGTCAGCCAGCTCGTCGGGGCCAAGTACCTCGACGTCGAGGCCRGCGGCCCGGGCGAGCTCGACCGCGCGGTCGGCGAACCAGGCCGGTGACTTCAGCAGGCTCGGCGTATTGATCAGATCACGGGCGAGGTGGACGGCACGAGCGGTCGCGTCGGCGGCGGCGAGCGACGCTCGCAGATCGGCGTCCCGCGGATCCGCGACGATGAGGGTCACCTCACGCAGGATCTTCGACGGCTCGTCGGCGACGTCGGACCCGGCACCAGCGGCAGCCTCGGTGCCGGCAGCGACCGGCTCGACAGTGGCAGGCTCGACAGTGGCAGGCCTGGCAGCGGCTGGCTCGACGGTGGCGCTGCCGGCGCCGAGGCCATCGACGTGCCCCGCTGTGCCGCGCGGGGCGTTCGCCTCACCCACCGCGGCGGTCGGGCGCCCGGAAGCGGCAAGCGGTCGGTAGGAGGCCAACGCCAGACCCTCGGCAAAGGCCCGCGCGGCGGCGGCGTCGACACCGGCGTGGGCGTCCGCGAGCACGGCGGCCCGGTCGGCCGGCCCGGCCCGGCGAGCCAGCGCGGCACCAGCGGCCCGCCACGCCGCCGCGTCCCGTCTGCCGGCTCCCACCAGCAGCAACTTACGTGGGCCGGCAGCACGCCCCAACGGGATAGCGATCACCTCGGCCTGGTCGCCACTGGCGCGTTCCCCGGCAAGCAGAAGATCAAGATCTATGCCGAGCGACTCGCCGACCGCGCGTCCGGCCGGGGTGACGACCGCGAACGCACCCGCGTCCTCCCGCGGGAGGGTCAGCAAAGCCAGGACCGGCGCACCGGCGTCCAGCGGGGCACCGGCCCACGGCCTCACAATCGGTGGGCGGGCAGCAGCCCAACCGCTGTCCACAACGTCAGACACGCTGGCTGCGCATGCTTAGCCGGCCGCCGACTTCAACGCGTCCCCAAGATCTTTCGCTTCGTCAGGCAACAGCTCCACCACGAGACGGCCACCCCCTTCGAGCGGGACGCGCATGATTATGCTGCGCCCCTCTTTGGTGACCTCGAGCGGACCGTCACCCGTCCGCGGCTTCATGGCCGCCATCGGTGCACCTCTTCCTGCCGTCGGACCTGCTACCACCAGCGATTATCCCGGAGAACAGGCCGGGAACCGAAACACGTCACCCCGCAGCGCCACAACAGACACAGGCTGACAGGTCCGCAAACCACCAAAGACACCCCCGGACCGCCAACACGAACACGATTCAAACCAACACCCACGATAAGGACACCGCGGACGACGGGAAAGCCACCACAGTGTCGCCCGCACGCCACCCACGGCGGTGCGACACGACAGCAGCCCCACRAACAGCCCCACGAACAGCCCCACGCCTCACGCCGCATCCAGGGCCTGGCAAGCGGGCGACCCGGCGCGGGCAGGGAGCCAGTAACCCTCCAGCGTACGGCCGCTGGTGGGCGTCAGCCCGATGGCGGCGCGGGCAGGGAACTGTGCGGGCTGTCCGGGGTGTTCGACGGACGCCGTGTGCCGGCGGTGTCGGTCGGYTGGTGGGTGTCCGCGGTGTCCGGGCCCTCGGCCTGGCCTCTCCAGCCGCCCTGGCCCGTGCCCCGGGCGGACCAGGGGTAGCGATCGAGTCGGGCGAAGGAGGCCAGCCGGACCATCTCCTCGTCCCGTCGCGCGAGTTCGGCGTCGCGCCAGGCGAGCTCGTCGGCAAGGCGCGCGAGCACAGCGTCCACGTCAGCCATTCGGTATCCCCGCAACGCCATCTCGAACCGGATACCGGCCACATCGTCCGCGGACACCGTCGGTGACGGCAGGCGCTGGTCAGCCGCGTCGCGCGGAGCAGGCGACAATCGGTCGAACCTGCCCACCGCCAGGGCCGCGACGGCGAAGACGATGGCGGCGACAACCACGATCTCGACAGCGAGCAACACCCAACGATCGTTACACGGTCGGCAGAGTTCCGCCGCATGTGCCACCCCGTCCGCATGCGTACACGGTTGCCAGGCTGCTCGGAGAGGTCCGTGATGCGCGCCGGCCCCTGCTCACAGCCGTGCGGCGGCCAGGCCGTGGCGTTGGCCCAACGACCGGGGCGCGGGCTCCCGCCCACGGTCGCGTGGCGGTCCGTGGGCGGGTGACCGGTTAAGCTGGACTGGATGTCCACCGACGTCGAAACCGCCGCTGCTCCCGGAGCACCGAACGCTTCCGGAGCACCGGCCGGCCCCCTCCCGGTGCTCCCCGCGGGCTGTGGCGGTGACCTGCGGCTCGGTTCGTTGACGTTCCACCCGGCCGACCTGGTGATCATGGCGATCGTCAACCGGACACCGGACTCCTTCTTCGACCGGGGCGCCACCTACGGCGAGCGCGAGGCGYTGGCCGCCGTCGACCGCGCGGTCGCGGAAGGCGCCCGGATCGTCGACATAGGCGGGGTCAAGGCCGGCCCTGGTGAGCATGTCGACGCGGCCGAGGAGCTGCGCCGGGTCGGCGGGTTCGTCGCGCTGGTCCGCGCCAGGCACCCCGACATCGTGATCAGCGTTGACACCTGGCGCGCCGAGGTCGGCCGGATCGTGGCGGCCGAGGGCGCCGACCTGCTCAACGACGCGTGGGGCGGCGTCGATCCCCAGCTCGCCGAGGTCGCCGCCGAACACGGGCTGGGCCTGGTCTGCACCCACTCCGGGCACCAGCCGCCGCGTACCCGCCCGCACCGGGTCACCTACGACGACGTGGTCGCCGACATCGTCGCCACGACGACCGGGCTCGCCGAACGCGCCAGAGCGCTCGGTGTGCGACCCGAGGCCATCATCGTCGACCCCGGGCACGACTTCGGCAAGAACAGCCGCCACTCTCTGGAGGCGACCCGCCGGCTGCCCGAACTGGTCGCCACCGGATGGCCGGTGCTCGTTGCGCTGTCGAACAAGGACTTCATCGGCGAGGTCCTCGACAGCCCTGTGACGGAGCGGCTGGAAGGCACCCTGGCCGCGACCGCGGTGAGCGCGTGGCTCGGCGCCAGGATCTTCCGGGCCCACCAGGTGGCACCGACCCGGAAGATCCTGGAGACGGTGGCGGCGATCCGCGGCACCCGCGATCTCGCCGTCTCGCGCCGGGCTCTCGCGTAGCGCCGGGCCGAACGYGACGCGGTCCGCCGTCCGTCCGTGTCCTCGCGTTACGGCAGGCCCGTTCCGGGGCCATCCCGGATGCCCGTCACGAGGACCGGACTGTCCGATTCCCGACACACCTCCTCGGACGTTACGATGCCGCCGCTTCGCCACCTATTCTTGGCCTGATTATTACGGAATGGTTGTGGATGTGAATCCCGTATGTCACCACGAGCCGGATCCGCTCTGATTACCGGGTGCCGGGATGCCGCCAGCCCGCGGCCACGCGCAGCCCGGAGTCGGGCTCGACTTCGGGCCGGCGCCAGGTACGGCGCGGAGTTCCAGCATCCGGCACGAAGGCAACGAGTGGCGGACGGTCGTTCTCCGGCGCCGTCGGGTCATGGCATATTCCAGACCACGCGCCCACGTCCACCACTTGTTGTCGGATGTCATTTCAACGGACACCTCGCGGGCCCCGGCCCTGGGGTAGGATTCACTTCTGCCACCGGACGTCAAGATCTTTTCATACATGTCGAGGGGGCTGACCAGTGTCCTTCGAGTTCGACAGCCTGTTCAACTTCCGGGATCTTGGTGGACTGGCGCTGGACGACGATCAGGCTACCCGGCACGGGCTCGTGTTCAGGTCGGACGCGCTGCACGGCCTGTCGACGAGTGATCGCGGCTACCTCCTGGACGAAGCGGGAATCGGTGTAATCATCGACCTGCGAACAGCCGAGGAGGCCGACGGCGACGGACTCCAGGACCAGCGCATCTTCCCGGAACTCGAGACATACCATCTCTCCGTGATGCCGGAGGGCCGGATCGGCCGCGAGCCGTTTCCCGACGGTCGCGATCCCGTGGCACTCGCCGAGGGCTACTACAAGAACCTCGTTGAAGGCGCACCCACCATCGGGAAGGTTTTCGGCATCATCGCCGACTCCCTGGACAGGAACATCCCCGTCCTTTTTCACTGTGCCGCCGGCCGGGACCGGACCGGTCTCATAGCGGCCATTCTCCTGAGCCTGGTCGGGGTCAGGAACGACGAGATCGCACGGGACTTCCTGCGCAGCAATCACCATGCGCACCACATCGCCGCCCGGCTGGAGCAGAATCCACTGTACGGCGCGTCGAGCACGACCGGGCTCGGCCCGGCGCTGCTACAGGCCCAGACCATGGACATATTCCTCGACCTGCTGCGGTCACGAAACGGCGGTGCCCTGACCTGGGCGACTTCGACCGGCATACCCACGCCGATCATCGACGCGCTGCGCGTCGGCCTCGCCCCGGGTATTACGGGCATGACCGGCTGATTCGTACGGCCGATCCTTCGTACAACCGATTCGCGTCATGACGCTGACGCGAATCGGCCATCGGATGTCCGGACCGGGCTTCGAGACGCGCCGGCGCGCTCACGGCCGGCCGGGGCCGGCGGCCGGCCCGGTCAGGTAGCGGCGTAGCACGTCCTCGGCAGTGTCGATCAGCTCCAGTTCGACGCGTTCGTCCCGGGTGTGAGCCAGATTGGGATCACCCGGGCCATAGTTGAGCGCCGGGATGCCGAGGGCCGCGAACCGGGCCACGTCCGTCCAGCCGTACTTGGCGACGGGCGTGCGCCCCACCGCCCGGACGAACGCGGCCGCGGCCGGCGCGGTCAGCCCGGGCAGYGCACCGGCCGCGCTGTCGGTCAGCTCCACAGGGAACCCGTCCAGGGTCTCCCGAACGTGGTCGAGCGCCTGGGCAACGTCACGGTCCGGAGCGAACCTGTAGTTGACCAGAACCTCGCACACGTCCGGAACGATGTTGCCGGCCACGCCGCCGGTGATCCGCACGGCGTTGAGGCCCTCCCGGTAGACACAGCCGTCGATCGTCACCGTCCGCGGCTGGTAGCTGGCGAGCCGTTCCAGCAGCGGCGCGGCCCGGTGGATCGCGTTCTCCCCGAGCCATGACCGGGCCGAGTGCGCCCGGCGTCCCGGCACCGTGACGGCCACCCGCAGGGTGCCCTGGCAGCCGGCCTCGATCTCGCCCGACGTCGGCTCCAGGAGCAGCGCAAGGTCGGCGTCCAGCCAGTCCCGATGGTTCGCGGCCAGGCGGCGCAGGCCGTTGCGGACGGCGTCGACCTCTTCGTTGTCGTAGAAGACCCAGGTCACGTCGTGCGCGGGAACGAAGCCCACGGACGGCGTGGACGCGGCGGTACCGACAGACCCCACGGAGCCCGCGAGGACRGCCGCCAGCCGCAGCATCACAGCCACCCCGGCTTTCATGTCCGAGGTCCCGCATCCGTACAGGTGCCCGTCCGCCAGCCGGCTGGGCAGGTTGTCCGCGATCGGAACGGTGTCCAGATGCCCGGCGAGCAGCACCCGGGTCTGCCGGCCCAGCTCGGTCCGGGCCACGACCGCGTCGCCGTCACGGTCCACCCGCAGCCCGCCGAGGCCGGTCAGGGCCTCCTCGACCGCGTCCGCGAGCGTACTCTCGGCCCCGCTCGGCGAGGGGATGTCGACGACAGCGCGGGTCAGCTCCGTCGCTGACAGGCTCAGATCAAGGCGCATGCCCGGGCCCACGTCGCTTCGTCTCCCCGGCTCAGGGGGCGACACCGTGCTCCCGCAGGACGTCGTTGAGCGCGAGCTTGTCGTGGATCTCCCCTTCGGCGAGTGTCCGCAGCACAAGGACGCACGGCAGCGCGTAGTCCCCGCCGGGGAACGACTTCACCCGGCTGGACCCGACCGCGACCGCCCGCTCGGGGATCTCGCCCCGGGGGTACTCCTCGCCGGTGTTCGCGTCGAAGACATGGGTGGACGCGGTCAGGATCGCGCCCGCGCCGAGCTTCGCGCCGCGACGCACCCGCGCACCCTCCACGACCATGCACCGGCTGCCGATGAACGCGTCGTCCTCGATCACCACCGGCTTCGCGTTCGGCGGCTCCAGCACCCCGCCGATGCCGACGCCGCCGGACAGGTGCACCCGACGGCCGATCTGCGCGCAGGAGCCGACCGTCGCCCAGGTGTCGACCAGGGTGCCGGCTCCGACGTATCCGCCGATGTTGGTGTAGCTCGGCATGAGCACCGCGCCCGGTTCGACATACGCGCCCCAGCGGACGATCGCGCCCGGTACCACCCGTACCCCGTCGAAGGACGTCTTCAACGGCACACGATCGTGGTAACGGAAGTCGCCGGCGGCGGACTCGGCCATCGGCAGTACCCGGAAGGCGAGCAGGATGGCGCGTTTGGCCCGCTCGTCCACGACGACCTCACCGGTGTCGGTGACGTGGGCGACCCTCGCCTTCCCCGTGTCCAACAGATTGACCGCTTCGACCACGACGTCATACACGGGACGGCCGTCCGGTGCCTCGGACGCGTCGGGATTCTCCCACAACGTGTCGATGGCGGGGTCGATGGCGGTGTCAGAAACCGTAACCGAGGTGCTCACGGTCACGACCTTAACGAGGCGGCCAGCGGCTGCCCAACCGGTTGACTCCCCGGCTGGCTCCTCCGGCCCCTCCCAGGCCGGCCTGGGAGCACGGTCGGCCCATCCGACGGAGATCCCCACATCGCGGCCCGGAGACACACCAGAAGCTCCTCGGAAGATGACCAGAAGACCGCCAGCAGACCGCTGACACGACGYCGGCGTCCACCGGCCACCCGCTTGCCATCTGCTGCTATGGTCACCGCGATCACAATTCGGGACGTCCCCGACGAGACTCGTGACGAACTCGCCGCCCGGGCCGCGCTCAGCGGCCGTTCCCTGCAGGAGTACCTGCGGTCCCAGCTGTACGAGCCGTTCGCCACCCGGGTGTGGGAACTACGGGAGAACATCACCGCGTACGACGGATGGTGCGTGGCACTCGCCGAGTCACTGGGCGCCAGGCTCGCCACCCCGGACCTCCGGCCGGCCAGGACCATTGGCCCCCGCTGCGCCTTCACAACCCCGTGAACCACCCACCACGACCAGYCCAGAAGGCCCAGCGCCGCGTCCCGGCCCCACAAACCATCCCAAAAGACACAGAAGGATGTGAATCCACCGCTGTCATCACAGCACCGGATTCACATCCATACTCAGCTACCGGCCGGCCCGGGCCGGATTAGCAACCCCCGCCCTCGCTGCATACCGAAGACATAACACAGTCCGTTACACCCCCTCGCGGATCGTCAACAGGCGATCCGCGAGCCACCCACCACGACCAACCAAAGAGGCAGGGGTCCCCAAATTGTGCCAAAGGCACAATTTGGGGGTTACCGGATGTCCGGTGGTTCTGCTGTGACCTGGACGCCGTGCCCGCCGTTGCCGTCGTAACCGGCATCGTTGTAGGCAGCCCTGTCGTAGGCGGCCTTGTCGTAGGCAGGATTGTCATGGCCGGAGGTGCTGTAGCCGGGGGCGTCGTAAGTGGGCCAGGTCGCGACGGGAAGCGCTCCCGTGCCGGTGGAGCGGGGCTGCGGGCCCCGTACCGGCTGGCCCGCGGGCGGACGAGGTGCGGACGGCTGATGGGCCGCCGACGGAGGCGCCGAGGAAGGAGCCGTCACCGGGTGTGCCCCGGTCGTACGGGCGTCGGGGTGGTATCCCCCCACGGACGGCGCGGGAGCCTGCGGCGGCGGCAGCACTGCCATCCGCTCCGGAACGGTGGCGATCTGCGCGTCCGGCCCGGTCAGGGCGATCCGCACGTGCCGGCGGCCGACCTCACCGTAGAACACCCCGGGGGCGACGAGCACACCCACCGTGGCCAGCGCGTCCACGGTGGCCCACGCGTCCTCGCCGCGGGTCGCCCACAGGTAGAGCCCGGCCTCGCTGTGCTCGATCGTGAAGCCGGCGACCGCCAGTGCCGCCGCGAGCACGGCCCGGCGGTTGGCGTATCGCGCCCGCTGCTCGGCAACGTGCATGTCGTCGGCCAGGGCGGCCGTCATCGCGGCCTGGACCGGCGTGGGCAGCATCGCGCCCGCGTGCCGGCGGACCTCCAGCAGGCCCGCCACCAGCCGGGGATCTCCGGTGACGAATCCGGCCCGGTAGCCGGCGAGGTTCGACCGTTTCGACAGCGAGTGGACGGCAAGCAGCCCCTCGTGCGAGCCGCCGCAGACGTCCGGATGCAGCACCGAGACGGGACGGGCCTCCCAGCCCAGCTCGATGTAGCACTCGTCGCTGGCGACGACGATGCCGTGCTCCCGGGCCCAGCCGACGACGGCGCGCATCTCGTCCACGGTCAGTACCCGCCCGGACGGGTTGGCCGGGGTGTTCAGCCACACCAGCCCCACGCCGTCCGCCGGGCCCAGGACAGGTTCGCAGCGGGCCAGCAGGGCGCCGACCTCGTACGTCGGATAGGCCGGGGTCGGGATCCAGACCCGGTCTCCCGGGCCGAGCCCGAGCTGGCCGGGCAGCTGCGCGACCAGTTCCTTCGTCCCGATCACCGGCAGCACGGCGGACGGGTCTACGATCACGCCCAGCCGGCGCGCCAGCCAGCCGGCGGCGGCATCCCGCAGCTCGGGCGTGCCCGCGGTCGTCGGATAGCCCGGCGCGTTGGCCGCCGCGGCCAGGGCATGCTGAACGACCAGCGGTGTCGCGTCCACTGGTGTGCCGACGGAGAGGTCGACCAGCCCGTACGGATGGGCACGGGCCTTCTCCGCGAACGGGGTCAGCGCGTCCCAGGGGAAGTCAGGCAGCCGCACACGGCGGTGACGGGCCTGCCGAAGCCCGGTGGCCGCGGCAGGCCCCACGGGCCCGGTCAGGACTCGGCCTGCGGCGCCAACGTGGCGACGCTGGGCGGGTCGAAGTCGAGCGCCCCCACCTTCGACGCCCCGCCCGGCGAGCCGAGCTCCTCGAAGAACAGGGCGTTCGAGTCCGCGAAGCCCTTCCACTGGTCAGGCACGTCGTCCTCGTAGTAAATGGCCTCCACCGGGCAGACGGGCTCGCACGCTCCGCAGTCGACGCACTCGTCAGGCTGGATGTAAAGCATCCGTCCGCCCTCGTAGATGCAGTCGACCGGGCACTCCTCAATGCAGGCCTTGTCCTTCACATCGACGCAAGGCTCCGCGATGACGTAGGTCACCGGTTGTTCCTCCTCGGCTCACGGGCGACTGATTCCTTAGTATCSACCTGAACGGTTCCGTGTCGACACCAAGGGCGTTCGCTTGTCGTGTATGTCGTCCGTATCACTCCTGCTGACGCCGGCGCCAGGGTATCGATCCGCCAACGGGTCGCCGGGCCCCTGCCACTGACCGACGTCGTGGGGGAGCTGCTGTCCTGGACCGATCACTGCCTGACGATACGCACCAGGGACGGTTCTATCGTGAGAGTCGCCGAAACAGATCTGGTCGCCGGGCGGCGGGTCCCGCCACAGCCGGTACGCCGGTCCAGCTCGGAGCAGGCCGCGGGGCAGACGGAGGCGAACCCGCAATGACCGTACGGACACGACGCCAGTTTGCCGAAGCCGTCCGACAGGAGCCCGTCGATCTCGGCCTGGCCTGCCTGCTGATCGCGGCCGAGGCCGAGCCGGGCCTCGACCCGGTGCGGGAGCTCGCCCAACTGGATGCGCTGGCCGCGCAGACCGGCCGTCTCGCCGATGTCACCGTGCGGGATCCCGACAGCGTCGGCGGTCCTGGCGGCCCGGCCGGCGGCACGGCTGGTGGTGTGGCCGGCGGCGCTGGTGGCGCGGCCGGCACGGCGGAAGGGCCGACCGCCGGCCAGACACTCGCCGGCCTGGACGTGCGCACCGCCGCCGAGATCCTGCGGCAGTCGCTCGGCGTACAGGGCAGATTCCACGGTGATCCCACGGACTACGACAGCCTGTACGCCTCCTTGCTGAGCTCGGTGCTCCGCCGCCGGCGCGGTCTGCCGATCATGCTGTCCGTGGTCTGGGTGGAGGTCGCCCGCCGCCTCGGCATCCCGGCCTATCCCGTCGGGCTGCCCGGGCACGTCATCGTCGGTATCGGTTCGCCCAGCCGGAACGTCCTGGTCGACCCGTTCTGTGGCGGCCGGCTGATCACGGTGCACGAGGCCGCGGAACGGGTCCGCTCCACCGGGGTGCCGTTCACCCGCGCGTACCTCGCGCCGATGAGCCCGGTGGATCTGCTGATGCGGGTGCTGGGCAACATTCGGGTCTGGGCTGCCCGGACGGAGGCCACCACGACGCGGCTGTGGGCCGTCGAACTGTCCCTGCTGCTGCCCCATCACCCGGTGCACCTGCGCCGGGAGCGCGGGGAACTGCTCGTCCGTCTCGGCGACTTCCTGGGCGGCGCCGAGGATCTCACGGCGTTCGCCGACGCGGTCGGGCCGTTGGAGCCGGCCGCCGCGGCGGCCGCCCGCGAGGCCGCGCACGCCGCCCGGGCGCGCCTGAACTAGCCCGCTCCGAACCCAGCCCTGAAACTGCTCGGGGCTGGCTCGGCCAGCCCCGCGGCGAGTCGGAAGGGCAGAAAGGCCGGAAAGCCGGGAAGACCGGCCGTGTCCGAACCGGCCAGGCCCGGCCCGCGGCGGTCACTGGTTGCGCGGACCGGGCAGCGGCACGGCGGACAGGCCGCGCGGCGGCAGCCCGATCATCGCCACGACCACCGGCGCGAGTGCGCCGAGAACCATGAACAGGTATCCAGCGGCCTTGGCCTGCAGCAACAGGTCCCCCTCGGGGCGCGCGGCAGCCAGCCACAGCACGATCGGCACCCAGCCGGCCAGCGGGATCACGGCGCCGAGCCGGGTACCGGTCAGCCAGCGCGCCAGCACCGCCAGGCCAGTGTTTCCGATCATGGCGACGGCGACGCCGACCGACAGCAGCACCCCACCGGGACGCGGGCCCGCGGGGACGAGGAACACCCCGTAGAGGCCGAGCGCGAGCCCTCCGAAGGCACCGAACGTGTAGGCCGACCCCAGGAATAAGCGGGACATTTCAAGATCTTCACCGGCCATGTACCCCCCGCCCGCACGGCCGCCCTGGCCATGTCCCACTCCACTCGCCCGGCCGGCTCGGCGCTCAGTCACGGACATCGAGATCCACCCCCGCGAACAGGTCGGTCTCCCGCCCGTACGGCCCGGCACCCGGCCCTCGCCTGCCCCTGGTGAGGACATAGTGMTCGGTACCCCATGCGCGATGGCCGATACCGTCCGCCAGCGCGAAGAAGAAACCATCCGTTGTCATCTGGGTGGCGTGCGCCCGCATCGCCGCGACCTTCGCCTCATAGTAGGGATTCGCCTCGATCTCGGTGGTGACGGCCTCGTCCGGCACCGTGGTCGGCACGTCCTCGGCCGACTCCACTCCCGGGAGCAGTTCCTGGCCGGTGCCCGACGACCGGAAGTAGTCGATCCCGGCCTGGAGCACCGACCGCGACAGGGCTGTCTCATACAGTTTCAGCGGCTGCCACGGTGAGCCGGCCTCGGGCGCGAAGTCCGGGTCGGCCGCCGCGTCGAACGCACGCACGGTGATCTGATGGGCGCGGATGTGGTCGGGATGCCCGTAGCCGCCGTTCGCGTCGTAGCTGACGAGCACCTGCGGACGGACCTCCCGGACGATACCGACGAGCGCGGCGGTGACGACGTCGAGGTCGGCCCGCCACAGGCAGCGTGGGTCGTCGTTGCCCGGGGTCCCCATCATGCCGCTGTCCCGCCAGCGGCCAGCCCCGCCGAGGAAGCGCTGGTCGCTGACACCGAGCGCCGCGCAGGCCGCGGCCAGCTCCCCCATCCGGTATCCGCCGAGCTGGTCGCCGAGATCCGACCGCAGGTTGACCAGCTCCGGGACGAGCACCTCGCCCATCTCCCCCAGCGTGCAGGTGACCAGGGTGACCGTGGTGTCCGGCGCCGCCGCGTAGGACGCCATGGTCACACCCGTCCCGATCACCTCGTCATCGGGATGCGCGTGCACGAACATGACCCGCCGCGCGGGCGGCCCGGCCGGACGGCGGGCGGACACCGTGTCTCCGGGGACGCGACTGGCTACGTCCCCGGGAGCGTCCCCAGGGGCGTCCCCCGGGGCATTCGCACCGATGGCATTCACATCGACGACCGTACGAGATCGACGACCGCGGACGGGGCAGGGTGTGTCCGGCTCGATCAGTCGGTGCCGCCAGCCGGTGCCGCCAACCGGTGCCGTCAGCCGCTGCCCACCGCCACCTGGCTGCTCCCGTCGGGCTGCCCGGTCGGGCTCGGGACGCTCCATGGCAGCCGGAAACCGCCCTCGCACAGGCCGTAGCCGAGCGTGCCGTCGGCCAGGCGGTACTCCATCATCTGCTCACAGATCACGAACGAGTCCTGGGGCAGCAACCAGCTGAACAGCGGCCGGGCGGTGAAACCGGACGTCCGCCCCTTCTCGTCGGTGAACGCCCAGTCCATTCGCGAGACCTGGAAGGGGCCGGGCGCGTACTCGTTGTGGTCGTCGATACGGGTGACGCGCAGCCACTCCCGGCCGTCGTGGAACATCCGCATGTAGGCGTCGGCGCCCCCGGTCGACACGCCGTGGACACCGGCGAACGCYGTGCCGTCGTCAAAGACCGGCCAGGCGAGACGGTAGTGCCGGACACCGTCCCAGTTACGGACACCAGCGGCGACGTCACGAAACCCGGTGCCGGTGACCTCGGTCCGCCTGCCCCGGACGGTGACCTGCCCGGCGACCGTGCAGGGGCCCTCCAGATGGACCTGGGCCATCTCCCGGGCGAACGAGCCCTCCGTGTCCCGGGTCAGGGCGATGCAGTCGGCAAGCGGGTAGGTCGTGTCCCACCGCAGATCGAGGCTGAAATCGCCTTCGGCGAACGTCACCCGGGTGCTCGACAGCGGGGACAGCGACCGCATGCGCACACCGGCCAGGGCGATGCCCTTCTCCGGACGGTCGTCGGTGTAGGGCAGGGTGAGGTTCGTGCGGACGAAGACCGGCAGGCCGTCCCGGAAGACGATCAGCCAGTTGTTGGCGTGCCGCTGGTTCTCCAGCAGACCCATCCGGACGAAGCAGCCGACACGGGTCCGCGGGTCGTAGAAGTTCAGGTAGTAGCTCTGGTTCCACAGAGGCTGGTTGTCGTCCGAGACAACACCCTCGAAGCGGGCGAGATCGGCGCTCATGACGTTTCCTTCGGCTCGTACTCCGTCCGCGGAACGGCCATCGACAGGACCTGGACAGGACCCGGACAGGACGCGGACAGGAGGCACGGACGGGACGGCTGGGCCGGTCGGGGCCACGGACCGGCCCAGCGGGCATGGCCGGGACGCCGGGACGCGCGAGGCCGGCGCCGGGTGGCCAGGTGGGGGGCTCTACCCGGTGGCAGCGGCCGTCCCGAGGAGGCTGTCGAGGGACGGCAGGCTCGACGGGTCCTGCTCGAATCCCTGGGGCAGGACCCACGCCCGCTCCCGGAGGAGCTGATCGCGGGACATGGTCAGCACCGCGTGCCATACCGCGTCGCGGCAGGACGCGGCGGCGTCGTCGGCAAAGACGGTGTCGACGACGGCGCCCGCGACGGCCCGCAGCTGGCGGACGGTGTCCACCAGTTCGGCGGGGTCGGCCTTCGCGCGCTCCAGGACGTCTCTGCCGGCCCGCGCGTCCGCGGCGAGGCGGATGATCAGATCCGACGTCCGTGGCCCCCCGCTCGCCACCCCCGCGAGCTGTTCGGCGAAGTCGGTCAGCCGCTGTAGCTCGTCGCGGTCGAACTGGAACTGCAGGGGTAACCGCTCGGCCATCAGCAGGAGGGTGYCGACCACCACCCGGGCCTGTTCCTGGGCCATCTGGTTGGCCGGGTCGACGGCGGGCAGGACAACCTCCGTCATTGCCCTGATAATCGTCCGGAGCTGGGTGTCAGGGCGCACCATCATTGTCAGAAACCTTTCTCGAGAAGCACGCGGATCTCGTCCAGCAACAGACTCCCAATCCCGATCAGCCAGGCTACGAGAACGTCCTGGTGCGTTTTCCCGCCGCGGGCGATCCGATATCCCGTCCCGAGCGTCAGGGCAGCGAGGAAGAACGCGTTGTATATCTTGTAGAAATGCAGCCGGCGGGGGTCGACGGTGAGCCCCGACGCCTTCTCGTACGCTTCGTAGAGCTCGTCGGGCGGCAGCAGGCCGCTGGCCAGGAAGGTGACGCCGTCCTCCGCGAGGTGACCGAAGACGGGGGTGGCCAGGTAGGCGAGGTCCTGGTGGCGGTCGCCGAGCCGGCCGAGTTCCCAGTCCAGCAACGCCGTGATGCGGGCGTCGGCCTCGGTGAACAGGTAGTTCCCCGCCCGGTAGTCGCCGTGGATGACGCAGATGCGGTCGGCCGGCGGCATGTTCTGGCGCATCCAGTGGGCGGCGAGGTTCATCAGGGGCACCTCCTCGCCGCAGTCCTCCTCCCAGACGCGGGCCCACCAGTTCAGGCCCCATTCCACGCTCTGCGTCCCGACCTGCGGGACGTCAAATGCGCTGAGCTGCGCGCCGCTGAAGTCGAACGTGTGGACGGCGGCGAGATGCTCGACGAACTGCGAGGCCAGCGGGCCTCGCAACGCGGGCCCGAAGTTGATGCCGAGCCCGCTGACACCGCTGGTCGCCGTCGAGGGCTTGGTCGCCCCCGGCACGAAACCGTAGATCAATGCCGGATAGG
Source organism: Protofrankia sp. BMG5.30 (assembly GCF_001983005.1). Taxonomy (NCBI): domain Bacteria; kingdom Bacillati; phylum Actinomycetota; class Actinomycetes; order Frankiales; family Frankiaceae; genus Protofrankia; species Protofrankia sp. BMG5.30. The sequence continues at coordinate 38,156 of NZ_MOME01000004.1, forward strand.
GCAGGTGGCTGCCGTCCGCGTCGACCCAGTACGCCGGGGGCACCGGYACGACCCCCCGCATGGCCCTGATCAGCTGGAACTCCCGTAATCGGCTGGTCTCGACGATCGACTCGGCCGGTTCCATCCGCAGGACCATCGGCGTCCGGGTGCGGCCGACACCCGGTTCGACCCAGTCGAGGGTGAAGGCCATCTGTACCTTCGACGCGCCGCCGGTCAGCCAGCGGGTGTCGAGGACGGTGAAGGGCTCGTCGAGTTCGTCGCGCAGCAGCGCCTCCACACCGGCCCGCAGCGTGGCCAGGGACTGCGGCGCATAACCCGGGCCGGCGCGTCGCCCGAGCCGACGGGTGAGAATCGCGTCGACCTCCCTCTCGGTGGTGTAGCGGCCACGTAGATGTTCGATCCAGGCTGGCTGGGGCGCATTTTTGTCATGGCCCCGGGGCGGGATTTTTTCAGCGGTCAGCATGCGGGCCCCCGCATCGTCGGGTATGTGTTCCCGCGCGGCGGGAAAGGTTTTCACCTGCTTCGGCCGCGCCGGTTTTCCTGTTGACAGGAATTGTGGCGGAGCACGATCGGCACGCCAATATCCGGCACTGGCAAGGCTGTGGGACGGGCGTCACCCGGACCGCCAGCGACGACCGGCGGCATCCCGCGGTGCGGGGGTGGGCTGTCCCGAACGGAGCAGAGGAGCCGGCAGAAAGGACAAGCTCGATGTGACGTACACCACTTCTCACTGAAGAAACTGTTACGCTCGGCCGATGCCCGGGAAGCGCGACACGGAGCCCGCGTTAGACGTTCCGAAACCGGCCGAGTACGCATCCGCCACGGAAGCGATCCAGCGCTGCGCGCACGAACTGCTGCTGCGCTCCGCCGAGATCGCCGTCGAGATCACCGAACAGGTCCTCGCCGGCCAGCCGACCCTGGTACCGAACCGGACGCCGGCGGCCATCGACGCGGTGCGCGAGAGCACCGACCAGAACGTCGGGGCGATCTTCTCCACGCTGGCCTTCGGCATCCCGGCCACGGCGATCGAGCCGCCCCTGGGCGCCCGCAACCTGCTGCGCCACTCGATCCTCGGCGGCGGGGACGTCACCGACCTGYTGCGCGCCTACCACTACGGCCACGGGCTGCTCTGGCAGAAGTGGAGCGCCCACGTCGGCGAACGGGTGGTCGACCTCGACCTGCTGCGCGAGGTCCTGTCGCTGTCCTCCCAGCACATCTTCACGTTCGTCGACCACTCCTGCGCGCACCTGGTCGACGAGTACCACGCCGAGTTCGGCGGGCACGTCCCGCGTGTCTTCCAGCGCCGCGCGCCCAGCGACCTCATCTGTGAACTCGTCGCTGACGACCCGGTGGACGAGATCGCGGTGAGCTCACTGCTCCGCTACGACGTGCGGGCCCATCACGTGGCAATGGTGCTCGCGCCGACCGGCGCCGGTGGCGACGTCCGGCGCGCGCTGGACGACCTGGGCGCCGCGGCCGCGTCAGCGGTACTCACGCTGCCGGTGGGCGACGGCACGTGGTGGGCCTGGTTCGCCTGGCCAGCCCGGCCGGACGAGGACACCCTGGCCAGGATCGCGGCTACTCCACTGGTCGGAACGCTCGGCGGCATGGGATCCGTGGGACGGGGCCGGGCCGGGTTCCGCCGGTCCCACTATCAGGCCCGCGATGCCGAGCGCGTCGCACGGCTGAGCGGGCAGGCCGGCGCCGGCGTGGTCCGGCACCGTGACGTCGAACTCGCCGCGCTGCTGTGCGCCGACCCCGGCCGCGCCCAGCGGCTCGCGGACGAACGTCTCGGCGCCCTCGGCCGCCGCAACGAGGACTGCCGGCGGCTGCGCGAAACGCTGCTGACGTTCCTCTCCCAGGGGTGCAGCAGAACACGCGCCGCCCGGCTGCTGCACGTGCACCACAAGACGGTCAGCTACCGGCTCGCACAGGCCGAGGAACTGCTGGGCAGACCGCTGTCCGAGGACATCCTCGAGCTCGGCGCGGCCCTCCTCATCGAACACACCCTCCACGGCGGATGACGCCTCACAACGGATGACGCCCTATAGCGGGACGCTTTACAGCGGATGAGATCTCAGGAGGGATGAGGACTTGCGGCGGACGAGGCCGTCGGGGTCAGCCGGCGCGGCGGCGGGAGCGGAGCTTCTCCCGCTCGGCCGCGGTCAGCGCGACCTTGCGCAGCCGGACCGGGCCGGGGGTGACCTCGACGCACTCGTCCTCGCGGCAGWACTCCAGCGCCTGTTCCAGGGAGAGCTGCCGGTGCGGGGTCAGCCGCACCAGTTCGTCCCCGGTGGACGAACGCATGTTGGTCAGCTTCTTCTCCTTGGTGGGGTTGACGTCCATGTCGTCCGCGCGGGAGTTCTCCCCGACGATCATGCCCTCGTAGACGTCGGTGGTCGGCCCGATGAACAGGGTGCCGCGCTCCCCCAGGTTGTACAGGGCGTAGGCGGTCGCCACGCCGGCGCGGTCGGCCACCATCGACCCCGTCGCCCGGGTGCGCAGCTCGCCGAACCACGGCTCGTAGGAGTCGAAGACGTGGTGCATGAGCCCGGTGCCGCGGGTCTCGGTCAGGAACTCGGTGCGGAAGCCGATCAGCCCCCGGGCCGGCACCCGGTATTCCATCCGGATCCAGCCGGTGCCGTGGTTGACCATCTGCTCGAGGCGCCCCTTGCGGACGGCCAGCAGCTGGGTGAGCGTCCCGAGGTACTCTTCGGGGGCGTCGATGGTCAGCCGCTCGACCGGTTCGTGCCGCCTGCCGTCGATCTCCCTGGTGACGACCTGYGGCTTGCCGACGGTCAGCTCGAAGCCCTCCCGGCGCATCAGCTCCACCAGGATCGCCAGCGCCAGCTCGCCGCGGCCCTGGACCTCCCAGGTGTCGGGCCGCTGCGTCGGCAGCACCCGGATGGAGACGTTGCCGACCAGTTCGGCGTCCAGCCGGTTGCGCAGCAGCCGCGCGGTCAGCTTCGTCCCGGACCGGCCGGCGAGCGGGGAGGTGTTGATACCGATCGTCATGCTGATCGACGGCTCGTCCACGGTGATGACGGGCAGCGGCCGGGGGTCGTCCGGGTCGGCCAGCGTCTCACCGATCATGATGTCGGGGATGCCCGCGACGGCGATGATGTCGCCGGGCCCCGCCTGCTCGCCCGGCACCCGCTCCAGCGCCTTCGTGACGAGCAGTTCGGTGATCTTCACCCGGTCGATGCGGCCGTCGGCGCGGCACAGCGCGGTGGTCTGCCCGCGCCGCAGCGTCCCGTTGTGGACGCGGCACAGCGCCAGCCGCCCGAGGTACGGCGACGCGTCAAGGTTGGTGACCAGCGCCTGCAGGGGTGCTTCGGGGTCGTAGACCGGCGCCGGGATGGTGGTCAGCAGCACGTCGAACAGCGGCTTGAGGTCGGGCGAGTCGGGGTTGCCGCCGTCGGCGGGGCGGTTGAGCGACGCCCGGCCGGCCTTGGCGTTGCAGTAGACGATCGGGAAGTCGATCTGGGTCTCGTCCGCGTCCAGGTCGAGGAAGAGCTCGTAGGTGGCGTCGACGACCTCCGCGATCCGGGCGTCGGAGCGGTCCACCTTGTTGATGACCAGGATGACCGGCTGCCGGGCCTCCAGCGCCTTGCGCAGGACGAACCGGGTCTGCGGCAGCGGCCCCTCGCTCGCGTCGACGAGCAGCACGACCCCGTCCACCATGGACAGGCCGCGTTCGACCTCGCCGCCGAAGTCCGCGTGGCCCGGCGTGTCCACGATGTTGATCGTGACGTCGCCGTACTGGACCGCAGTGTTCTTGGCGAGAATCGTGATGCCCTTCTCGCGCTCGAGGTCCATCGAGTCCATCACCCGGTCGGTGGCCTCGGAGTGCTCGCCGAAGGCACCGGACTGCCGCAGCATCGCGTCGACGAGCGTCGTCTTGCCGTGGTCGACATGGGCGATGATCGCAACGTTACGCAGATCGGCACGGACAGACACGGTGACGGGCTCCGATGGTGACGTGGGGCGGCCGCCCCTGGCTGGACATGGTGCTCTGGACAGTTGACGCTGAACGATGATTACGCCGGACAGTGGTGATGCCAGACATGAGGCCGCGCCGCCACGATGAACGGACGCGCCGCCCAGCCCGGCGGGACACGCCGCCTCGACGGGACACGCCGCGCGCCGGGCAGGATCGCCAGGAAGACGGTCGTGTCCGAACTCGGCCCGCGAGTGTCCACCATCATGGTACGGACACCGGCGACCTGACGGCTGACGACAACAGAAGGTGTAATCATCGATACTATCCGTTGACTCTGGCGGCCCGCTACCGGTCCGCTGCCTGATCAGACAGGCGTCCCGGCCAGACGTCGGATCGGTCAGACGCCAGATCAGACGCCGGGGCCAGATCAGACGCCGTGGCCGGGTCAGACGCCGGACCGGGTATCCGGCGGCGCCGTGCCCAGGTAGCGACGAAGATCTTCGATGAGCGGCGCGTCCGGGGCCAGCCAGGGGACGTCGTCGAGCTCGTCCCGTGCCAGCCAGCGATGCGCCGAATGGGTGATCAGCCTGGGCTCGCCCGCGATGATCCGCCCGAAACGCACCCGCAACACCCAGCCGTCCGCCGGCAGGGGCACCTCGCCGAGGACCGAGCCGACCTCGACGTCGACCCCGAGCTCCTCCCGGCACTCACGGACGAGAGCGGCGACCTCGTCCTCGCCGGGCTCGACCTTGCCGCCGGGGAACTCCCAGCCGCCGGCGAGCGCGGACGGACCTCGCCTACAGCATGCCAGCACCCGCTCTCGAATATCAACAAGCGCCGCTGCCACCACCACGCGCGGGATGCCGGACGACTCCATAACGAACGACACTGTAACGAGCGGGGCCTCCCCGCTGCGAAGAKGACGCACAGCGAACGCACAGCAAAGGCGGCCACCACCCGACGGCCGCCCGGCCGGACCAGACGGAGGTTCCTCCATGCCCACCAAGCTGGACGCACACCGCGTGGCCGACGCCCTCAGCACACTGCCGGGGTGGAGCGGCGACACATCGACGATCGTCCGCAGGGTCACCATGGACGAGGAGACCGCCAACGAGGCGGTCGAAAAGATCTCGATCGTCGCGAACGAGATGAATCACCACCCCGTCGTCGACCGAGCGCCTGGAGTGACGATCTTCACAGTCTGGACGCACTCGCAAGGGGKTGTCACCGATCTCGACATCGCCCTGGCATCCCGGATCTCCGACATCCTGCGCCAACACGGCATCGCGGACCCGTCCGACACTGGCACATAATCCGTTCAGCACCCGCAACCCACTCAACACCACACCCGACCGGCGCCCGTTGTCGGCGCCCGATCCACACCGTCCGGCCCCGCCGCTCAGCCCCGCCGCCAGCCGCCCCCGCGACTGGCGCRGCGGCGCCGCACGGAGCCGACCCCTCGCCACCGACGCCCGCCCCATCCTTACCCCCATCGACAAGATTTACATTGGGAAGTCACCCTCCGTCTTATATTGATCACATAGAGTGCATATTGGGTTGTCGGACGGAGAGCTGTCGGGGGAGCACGGGTGGCGGGTCGATCGGATGGCGAGCCAGCGGCCTTCCTGAGTTACGCCCATGACGACGACGAGCACGACAGCGGCCTGATCACGGCATTCCGGCGGCGGCTGGAGGGTGAGCTGCGCGCGCAGACCGGGCGCCGCGAGCTACAGATCTTCCAGGACCGGGACGACATCACCTGGGGCCATGCCTGGGAAGAGCGGATCAACCGCTCCCTGGACGCGGTCACGTTCTTCATACCGATCGTGACCCCGGCGTTCGTGGCCAGCCCGCAGTGCCGGCGGGAGATGACCCGCTTCCTCGACCGGGAACGCCGGCTGCGCCGGACCGACCTGATCCTACCGGTGTACTGGATCAGCGTGCCGGAGCTGGAAACACCGGGACGGGCCGCCGGCGACGAACTGCTCGCCGCGCTGACTGCCCGGCAGTACACCGACTGGCGGGAACGCCGCTTCGGGGACCTGTCGAGCCCGAGCAGCCGCCGGGCGACAGCCGCGCTGGCACGCCGGATCCGCGACGCGCTCGCCGTGGACGCGCCGGCCCCCGGGACGAGCTTCCCCGGCACGCCCGGCGGCGGCGCGGCGGGCCGGCGGGCTGGCCGGCCGGTGCGGGTGCACGTGGTCGACGCGCTGGGCCGGGGCGACTTCACCACGGTGGACGCGGCGATCCGCGCTGCCCGGCCCGGCGACCGCGTCGTGGTCCGCCCCGGGCTCTACCCCGGGCCGCTCATCCTCGACAAACCGCTGGAGATCGTCGGGGACGGCCCGGTCGAGGAGATCACCATCGTGGCCGGTACGGGCAGCGTGGTGCTGTTCAGCGCGGCGAACGGCTCGGTGCGCGGGCTGACGCTGCGGGCGACCGGGCAGCCGGGCGAGGATGCGGTGGTCGACATCCGCACCGGTCGGCTCGTCCTGGACGGCTGTGACATCAGCGGGAGCGCGTCCGCCGGCRTGGCCGTCCACAACGACGCCGACCCCCACGTCCACCGCTGCCGTGTCCACTACCTCTCCGGCCGCGGTGTCCACGTCTACGACAAGGGCGCCGGGCTGTTCGAGGACAACGACATCACCGACAACGTCCGGTCCAACATCGTCGTGGCGTCGGGTGGTAATCCGAGAGTGCGTGGCAACCGCATCACCAGCTCCCAGCGAAGCGGCGTCTTCGTCCACGACAACGGTGCCGGCCTTTTCGAGAACAACGACATCACCGGCAACGCCAGGTCCAACATCGCCGTAAGGTCGGGCGGGAACCCGAGGGTCCGTGGCAACCGCATCACCAGCTCCCGGCGAAGCGGCGTCTTCGTCCACGACAACGGCGCGGGGCTGTTCGAGAACAACGACATCACCGGCAACATCTGGCCCAACGTCACCGTGGCGTCGGGCGGGAACCCGACTGTCCGCGGCAACCACATCACCAACTCCCAGAACGCCGGCGTGCACGTCTACGACAACGGCGCCGGGCTCTTCGAGAACAACGACATCACCGGCAACGCCAGGTCCAACGTCGCGGTGGAGTCCGGTGGGAACCCGACGGTCCGTCGCAACCGCATCACCAACTCCCAGGAGCACGGCGTGTTCGTCTACGACAACGGTGCCGGGCTCTTCGAGGACAACGACATCACCGGTAACCGGAAATCCGCCTGGGACGTCTGGGGCGCCGACCGAAAACGTCTGGTCCGCCGCTGACCGGCGAAACCCGTAGGTGGTTTCCGTCACTCCCATGCCTGTTTCCACCTACAGCCGTCGCGCCCGTAGGTGGAAACAGGCGTCATACTGACGCTTTTCACCTACACCTCCGCCCGCGGGCGGCAGGACAGCCGGCGCTCAGCCCCAGCCGGCGCTCAGCCCCAGCCACCCCAACCCGCTCCGGGCGGATGCTGCCGCGGAAAGGACAGTCTCCGCCCTGCGGAGCACTCGCCGGCCAGGCCAAGGCGTTTGTCGATCCGGGCGGCGCCCTCTGCCCCGCGGAACACCCGCCCGAGGCGGCCAGCGTGCCTGACGCCTTGCGGACGGTCCCTCCGCCGGGACCATCCGGCAGCCGGACGGAGGCGGGGCGGGGCTACACGTTGAAACGGAATTCGACGACGTCGCCGTCGGCCATGACGTAGTCCTTGCCCTCGACACGGACGCGGCCGGCGGCGCGGGCGGCGGCCATCGAGCCCGCCGCCGTCAGGTCGCCGAAGGAGACCACCTCGGCCTTGATGAACCCGCGCTGGAAGTCGGTGTGGATGACGCCCGCGGCCTCGGGGGCGGTCGCGCCAACCTTGATCGTCCAGGCCCGGGCCTCCTTCGGCCCGGCCGTCAGGTAGGTCTGCAGGCCCAGCGTGTGGAAGCCGATCCGGGCCAGTTGCGCCAGGCCGCTCTCGGACTGCCCGAGGGAGGCCAGCAGCTCGGCGGCGTCCTCGTCGGGGAGCTCGGTGAGCTCGGCCTCGACCTTCGCGCACAGCACCACCGCGTCGGCGGGGGCGACCAGGGCGGCGAGCTCCTTGAGCCGGCCGGTGTCGGCGAGGGCGTCCTCGTCCACGTTGAACACGTACAGGAACGGTTTGGCCGTCAGCAGGAACAGCTCCCGCAGCGCCGCCCTGTCCACACCCGGCTCGGACGAGAGGGTGCGACCGGCGTCGAGCACCTCGCGGGCGTGCTTCATGGCGGCGAGCAGGCCCTGCCTGCCCTTGTCGACCCGGGCTTCCTTCTCCAGTCTGGGCAGGCGCGCGTCGATTGTCTGCAGGTCTGCGAGGACGAGCTCGGTGTTGACGGTGGCGATGTCGTCGGCGGGGTCGACCCGGCCGTCCACGTGGACGACGTCCGGGTCGGAGAAGACCCGGACGACCTGGCAGACCGCGTCCGACTCGCGGATGTTGGCCAGGAACCTGTTCCCGAGCCCCTGCCCCTCGGAGGCGCCGCGGACCAGGCCCGCGATGTCGACGAAGCTCACCGTCGCCGGCACCGTGCGGGCGCTGCGGAAGACCTCGGCGAGCCGGTCGAGGCGGGGGTCGGGGACCCCGACGACGCCGACGTTCGGCTCGATGGTGGCGAACGGGTAGTTCGCGGCCAGCACGTCGTTGCGGGTCAGCGCGTTGAACAAGGTCGACTTGCCGACGTTGGGTAGTCCGACGATCCCGATCGACAAGCCCATGGGGTCGCAGTCTACGGTGCCGACCGCGTCGCCTGTCGGCCGCCGACCGCCGGTGGCCGTCGGCCGTTGACCACCCCGGCGGACAGGGCCGGGCGGACAGGGCCGCGTCCGCCGGGCCGGGACCGGCCGCCCGTCCCGCGACGTCCGGCGGCGGGTGGCTTTCCGGCCGTCGGTGGCGGCACGGCTGCTCGTCCGGCAGCGTCCGGAGGCTCCCCGGCCGACCCGCTCGGACCGCTGCCTGTCCGAGGCTCCCGCTTCCGTCCGTGCCATTGTGTGCCGCCGTCTTCCCTCCCGTGCCACTGAAGGACAACATCGAAGAGATGTAACTGCTGGTGGCATGGCGGGAGGGTGAGGCGCATGAAGCTCGTCCTGGGTGAGACCGGCAGAGGCGGGACCCACAAGACCTACAGCGCCAATGATGGCGGCAGGGCCCACGAGGGCGACGAGGCTGTCGGAAGCGGCGGGGCCGGTAGGGCCGTCGCGCGGGCGTTGACCGTCCTCGCGCTCGCGGCGGCGTGCGCGGCCTGCGCCGGCGCGGACGGCACGGGTCCAGGGGCCACCGGGGTGAGCCCGTCCTCCCCGCCGAGGGCCGGTGGCGCGGCGTCGACGGACACACCGGTGCCCGGTGCCACCGGCCCCGGTACCGGGGGCACCGGCGTGGGCGTCGTCCCGGGCCGGTGCGCCGCCGCGGACCTGCAGCTGTCGACCGCCCCACCCCCCGGTGGCAGCGGCATGGGCCATCAGGGCCTGGTGATCGTGTTCACGAACAGGACGCGCGACGCCTGCGCCCTCACCGGCTATCCGGGGGTGGCCGCCCGGGACGCCACGGGCCAGGACACCGCGGACGCCGCCCGCAGCACCGTCGGTTCCATCTTCCCGGTGACCGAGCAGCGGCGTGTCGTGCTGGAGCCGAACGGCAGCGCCTCCGCCGGCGTCGAGTGGACGGTCGTCCCGTCCGGGAACCAGACGACCTGTCCGTCCTATGCCGGTCTGCGGGTGACACCGCCGGGTGACACCGACAGCCTTGAGCTGCCACAGTCGGTCACGTTCTGTGGCAACTTCCGGGTGCATCCGGTCGTCCCCGGTGCCGCGGCGGGCACCTGAGTGGGCCACCGTGATCGCGGTGGCCACGACGGTCGCGGTCGGCGCAGCCGGCTGGGGGGCGCCATCCGGGGCCGTTGACGGCCGCTGGCGAGCCGGTCGCCGCCGGGACGCTCGGGGCCGGCCGGCGGTTCCTCCGGAAAAGTGTCGGACGTCCGTGATTGCCTGTGCACCATGGACGCCACGACCGTGCTGTTCTTTCTCGTCGGGCTGCTGCTGGGGGCCGGGGGCGGCTTCGCGGCCGGCCGCCGGGCCGGCGACATCCGGCTCGACGCGCTCGTGGCCGAGCACAGCCGGACGGCCCGCGAGCTGGAGGCGCTGCGCCGGGCCGAGCACGCCGCACTGGAGCGGGCCGCGCTGGCCGAGGTCGACCTCGCGGGGATACGCAGCGCGCTCGACCACGAGCGGCGGTCCGCGGCCGAACGGGTGAGCCTGGTCGAGCGCAGCCAGCAGCGTCTCGGCGAGGCGTTCCAGGCGTTGTCCGCACAGGCACTGGAGGGCGCGAGCCGGCAGTTTCTCGAGCTCGCCTCGGCCCGGCTGCAGGAGGTCGGCGCCCACGCCACCGGCGACCTGGAGCAGCGGCGGGCTGCGGTCGAGCACCTCGTCGGCCCCCTGCGCGAGACGCTGGGCCGGATGGAGCAGCGCCTCGCGGAGCTGGAGGCCTCGCGGGTGGAGGCGTACGCGGGCCTCGTCGAGCAGGTCCGCGGTGTCCAACGGGCCTCCGAGGGCCTGCGGGCCGAGACCGCGGCGCTGGTCACGGCGCTGCGCAAGCCGCAGGCCCGCGGCGCCTGGGGGGAGATGCAGCTGCGCCGGGTGGTCGAGGTCGCCGGGATGGTCGCCCGGTGCGACTTCACCGAACAACCGGTCACCAGCACCGAGGACGGCGTGCGCCGGCCGGACATGGTCGTCCATCTCGCGGGCGGCAGGAACATCATCGTGGACGCCAAAGTGCCGCTGCTGGCCTTTCTTGAGGCCACCGAGGCCCGCGACGAACGGCTCCGGGACGAACGGCTGGCCGCGCACGCCCGGCATCTGCGAGCACACGTGGACGCGCTCGGCGCCAAGGCGTACTGGCGGCACCTGGCCACCAGCCCGGAGTTCGTCGTGTTGTTCGTGCCGGCCGAGGCGTTCCTCGCRCCGGCGCTGGAGAAGGACCCGACGCTGYTGGAGCACGCCGCCGCGAAAAAGGTCGTCATCGCGACCCCGACCACTCTGATCGCGATGCTGCGCACGGTCGCCCACGCGTGGACCCAGGAGGCGCTCACCAGCCGGACCAGGGAGATCTTCGAACTGGGCAGGGATCTTTACGCCCGCCTCGGCACCCTCGGTGAGCATGTCGACCGGCTCGGCCGTTCACTCAGCCGGACGGTGACCGATTTCAACACGGCGGTGGGATCCCTGGAGAGCCGCGTACTGGTGCCGGCGCGCAGGCTCGCCGCCATGGAGGTGGTGGAAAACGTCCTGGCGACACCGTCGCCGGTGGAAACCGGCGTACGGGCCCTGTCCGCGACCGAACTTGCGGGCAGGGCGGGTGGTGYGCCCGGATGATGCCACCGAGGAGTACCGAAGGTCGCCGAAAGTTTTAGCGATAGCACTGAAAGTGATACGCCCGGCTGTCCCGCGCGATAACGACACTCGCCGGTGACACCTGGGGCAACGCCGGGCGGTACCTTGCCCAAGTGAACTCGCCACCTCGTCGTTCGTCGACCGGTCCGTCCGGCCGCGCCAGAGGTGTCGGCCCACCAGACGCTCGGCGCGGGCGTGCCCAGGGCCGACGCGGCGGCGAGGCACCCACCGTGGTGATGGGCAGCCGACGCGGTCTGACCGTGCTCGGCGCGGCTCTCCTGCTCATCCTGGCCGGGACGGTTGGCGCGGCCATCGACGTGGCGCTGTCCGGCTCCCCGGGAGCCGCCTTCGGCGTCCTGTTCGTCGCCGGCTGCATCCTCGCCGCCGCCCGGGTGCATTCCGACGACCTCCTTGGGATCGTCATCGCGCCACCGCTGGTCTATGCGCTGATCGCCGTTGGTGTCGGATTCACCCGATCGTCGGGCGACGGCGGCGGTGGGCTGAAGAGCAAGGCGATCAATATCGGATCCGACCTGATTCTGCGAGCTCCCGTCCTTCTGCTGGGTTTCGCGGCCGTTGTCCTCATCGCCGCGGTCCGCGCGCGACGCGCGCGAGTTACCCGGCGCGTACACGAACGAAACCTCAGGCCACCTGGGAATCGCAGCCGGCCGACCGGCTAGCGACCGGCTAGACGGCTCGCCGGAACGGTACCGGACAGATATCCGGTACCGTTTTCAGTGTGCTCGTAGATGCACACCGCGGACTGTGGGAACGCCGGTGCCACCAGGCAGCGCTCGGCGCGGGCGGCGGTCCGCGCGGTCGAAGATCCGCCAGAGGCTGCCTGGCCCAATGGTGGGCAACCTGCCGCTGTGGTCATTCTCGTGCCGACCACCGGCATTACCGCCCCGGGTCGGACTGCGGACGCTGCCCGTGCCCTGCCTTCTCCCGCGCCCACCCACGTTCTTAGCCGGGCCGGACCCGACGGATGTCGGCCGTCGGGGCGCGGCCCGCCCGATACGAAGATCCACCGACTCCGACCCAGTTGGACCTCCCGACCCCCGGACTGCCAGGGCATAAAAATATCATAATAATTGTCCTGCTGACAGAAATAGCTGGAGCACGTTATCTGGAACACGTTATTCAGATGGCGGGCCGACATAGACTGCAAAGGATCCCGCGGGTGACGGTGAAATTCGTCACAAGAATCCAGCAGCGAACTGGAATGTAAGATCAGGACAACGCATTGTCGTCATCCGGACACCAGGCATACGGGCGCGAGGGGAATTTGTGTAGACATCCGAGGGCGGCGACAACCGGGGCGACCCGGGCCCTTGCCCAGCGCCTTGCCCCATCAGAACTCCGTGCCAACATCTCGCTACTCTTAGTTATTTAAACTACGCCGAGCAATATCGTTGTCACAATTTCAGTAGATCGTGATTCGCTTCCAGAACTTCCGTCACGCAAAAATGAACAACTTGTAAACAACATGCAAACAATATTTTTGTGTACCGTCCGACCGAGACTCCCTCCATGGGCAATGCTAAATTCTTGACCGCGAACTCTCGTCAATCAATTGGATCATCGTCAATAAATTGGATCATGAGTGCCTCGGCGATCACCGTGACCAACAGCGGCGGCCATACAGTCCTTGCGGCTCCCGCCCGCTCGCGGAACACTGATCCGCGGCACCTTTGGCCGACCAGAAGATCACGAACGTCCAACGGCAGGAGATGACGCAATAGACTCGTGATGACGGCTGTCGATCCTGCGCCCGGGGGGGACATGCGACGACAGTCATAGCAGGCCGTCAGGAAGCGCCGGATCAAACTACTGAAACGGCGATCACCGCAGGGAAAAAGCCGACAGCGAACTGGGGGCACCACATCGGCTCGGGTCTACCTGGCCCACGGTGCATCCCGACATCCAGTTACTGGGGGGAACAGGTGTCCGGACGCTCGGACCTATCGACGACTATCAAGATTCCGACTGTCAGCGTCATCATTCCGACGCTCAACGAGGCGCGCAATCTTCCGCATGTCTTCAAGAACCTGCCCGCCGACGCCGAAATCGTCCTCGTCGACGGCCGATCGACCGACGACACGGTCGCGGTCGCGCAGTCGCTGCGTCCTGACATCATAATTGTCAACCAGACCCGTCGCGGTAAGGGAAACGCGCTCGCGTGCGGTTTCGCCGCGGCCAGCGGCGACATCATCGTCATGCTCGACGCCGACGGCTCGGCCGACCCCGCGGAGATCGGCGAGTTCGTCCGGGCCCTCACCGCCGGCGCGGACTTCGCAAAGGGATCCCGTTTCATCAACGGTGGCGGCAGCAGCGACATCACCCGTATGCGGCGGGCCGGCAACTCTTTCCTCAGCGGCCTCGTCAACATTTTCCTGGACTGCCGGTACTCGGACCTCTGCTACGGCTACAACGCGTTCTGGCGGCACTGCCTGCCCGCCCTCAGCCTGGAGCCGGGCGACCATTCCGACGCCTATGAATGGGGAGACGGCTTCGAGGTCGAGACCGTTATCAACATGCGGGTGGCCCGCGCCGAGCTGCGTGTTGTGGAAGTCCCGAGCTTCGAGCACCCCCGTATTCACGGAGTCAGCAACCTCAACGCCTTTTCCGACGGCCTGCGGGTCCTGCGCACCATTCTGGTCGAATCCCGCGGCTCGCGCGGCCGGCGGCGGAGGCTGGTACCGCGCTGGTCCACGGCGACCGCGGTCGGCCCGAACCTGACCGTCCTGCGGCCCCAGCAGGCACGCGGTGAGACCCCGGAAGGCGTCCGCCTGGAGGTTTCCGAAGCTGACGCGGGTGTGGGCGCTATGGGCACCGTGGGTGTGGTCGGCTCCGAGGTGGAATGCGCGTGACGGCATCCACCGGCATCACCCCGGGCGGAGCCGACGACTCACATCCAGCCTCCGGCCCCTCCCAGGCGGCGGCCGGCACGGCAGCCGCCGGTGCGACGGCTGCCGTGCCGGCCCCGGTGATCCCCGCACAGGCCCATCCCGTCGGGATCGTCACGGCGCGACCCGCCGCAACGGCGCGGCCCGCGGACGGTGAAGCGCAGATCAGCGCGCCCCCGGCGGCACTGGCCGCGTCCGTGGTGATCTGCGCGTACACCCTCGAGCGCTGGGACGACCTGGTCGCCGCCATCGCGAGCGTCCGCCACCAGCGGACGGCAGCGCACGAGATCATCCTGGTCGTCGATCACAACGACGCCCTGCTCGCCCGCGCCCGGGCCACCTTCGACGGGGTGACGGTGCTCGCGAACACCGGCGCCCGGGGTCTGTCCGCGGCCCGTAACACCGGCGTGCGGGCCGCTCGCGGTGACATCGTGGTGTTCCTCGACGACGACGCCCACGGCGCACCCGACTGGCTCGAGCACCTGCTGGCCCCGTACGTGGAGCCGACCGTGCAGGGTGTGGGCGGTGCCGCCGTGCCGACCTGGCCGGCTCCGGGCCGGCCGGCGTGGTTCCCCCCCGAGTTCGACTGGGTGGTCGGCTGCAGCTACGAGGGCCTGCCCACCTCCGCCCAGCCGGTCCGCAATCCCATCGGCGCGGCGATGTCCTTCCGCCGGAGCGTCTTCGACCGGGTCGGCGGCTTCAGCGACGGCATCGGCCGGATCGGGTCCACCCCGCTGGGGTGCGAGGAGACCGAGCTCGGCATCCGGCTGCGGCAGGCCGACCCACAGGCGACCATCCTCTACGAGCCGCGCGCGCTGGTGCACCACCGCGTCACGCCGGCACGGGCTTCCTTCACGTACTTCCGCAAACGCTGCTATGCCGAGGGACGGTCGAAGGCGATCATCTCGGGGCAGGTCGGCAGCGCGGACGCCCTGGCCACGGAACGCACCTACGTGTACCGGACGCTCCCCCGCGCCGTCTGGCGCGACATGCGCACCCCCGGTCGGCGCCGCGGCGCCGCGAGCATCGTCTCGGGGCTCGTGCTCACGGCCGCCGGATATCTGCACGGCCGCCTGCTGCAACCGGTCGCCGCCCGCCGCGACAGGGCCGACGACAGGGGCGGCCAGGCACGCCCGGCCGGAGGACCCACCTCGTGAAGATCCTTCTACTTGCCCAGTTCTTCCCGCCGATCGTCGGCGGTGAGGAACGACACGTCCACAATCTCGGCCGGCGTCTGGCCGACCGTCACGAAGTCACCGTGGTCACCTTCGGTGACAAAACGGGGACGGCAACCCGGGACGGGATGCGTGTCCGGACCGTCCGGCCGATCACCGCGTCGCTGCCCTTCCTGTACGGGGRGGGCGACCGGCTCTACGCGCCGCCGCTGCCGGACCCGGCGGTGGCCCGGGCGCTGCGGCGCGTCATCGTCGAGGAGCGCCCCGACGTCATCCACGCGCACAACTGGATCGTCAACAGCCTCACGCCGCTGCGCCTGACGACCCGCGCGCCGATGGTGCTCACCCTGCACGACTACAGCCATGTCTGCGCCACCAAGCGCTTCATGTACCTCGGCCAGCAGGTGTGCGCCGGCCCGTCGCCACGACGGTGCGTCCGCTGCGCCCACGACCACTACGGCGGGCCGGTCGGCCTCGCCACGGTCGCCGGCAACCAGGGCGGCCGTGCCCTGCGCCGGCTCGCCCTGAACCGGATCATCGCGGTGAGCTCGGCGGTCGCCCGACACAGCGACCTTGCCGCCGGCGGCATACCCTTCGAGGTCATCCCGAACTTCATCCCGGACGAACTGCTGGAAACCAGATCGCACACCGTCCCCGGCGGTATGACCGCGGGCGGCTACCTGCTGTACGTCGGTGATCTCAGCCGGGACAAGGGCGTCGGGATCCTGCTGGACGCCTACGCCCGGCTGGCCGCCGACCGCCCGCCGCTGCTGATGGTCGGCCGCCGCACGCCCCACCTGCCGGACCGCCTGCCGGCCGGGGTCGTCGTGGCCGAACCATGGGACCACGAAAAGATCATGCAGGCGTTCGCCGGAGCCGCGTTCGCCGTCGTCCCGTCCATCTGGCCGGATCCCTGCCCCACCGTGGTGCTGGAGGCGATGGCCGCCGGTGTCCCGGTCGTCACGACCGGGATGGGCGGCATCGCGGACATGGTCCGGGACGGGGAGGACGGCGTCGTCGTCCCGCCATCGGAGCCGGCAGCCCTGGCCGCGGCGATGAACCTGCTGCTCGCCGACCCGTCCCTGCGGCAACGGCTCGGCCGGCACGCCCGCGACCGTGCCGCGAGCTTCACCGCCGGCGAGGTGGTACCGCGCATAGAGGCCGTTTACCGAGACCTGGTCCATGCCCACTGAATCCCGGCCCACCGAAACCCGGATCATCAGGGCCCGGCCCGGCAGATCCCGGCCCGCCAGATCCCGGACACCCAGCGCGGACAGCACGGCCAACGACGACACGACCCGCGTCAGCACGGTCGACAACGCCGTGCCGACGGGCGGAGGCGGGCCGCGGGAACGTGCCGACACCACTGTCATCACGGAGTTCGTGCCCGGGCACACCGTCGGATCCGTCGCCCACGCGAGACACGGCGTCTACGACAATGACCGGGTGGAGGAGAGCACACAGCCACCGGCCGCGCATGCCACCGGCTCCGACACGACCGTGGTCACGCGCGACCCGGTGGCGGATCTCCTCGAACCGGTCACCGGGCCGGCCGCCGAGCCGGTCGGCGGCACCGGCACGAACCGCGGGCCGTTACTCGACTGGCGCTCGTGGTGGTCGTGGCGGCCGCGGCGGAAGGCGCCGGCGTCCCGGGACGACCCGGCCGGCACACGGTCGGCCGATGTCCCCGTCGTCGACGGGCATCCGGTCGCGCGGCCCGTCACCGCGGGCCTGGCCAGTCATGATCTGACCAGTCCCGACCGGTCCCGCGCCGTCGCGACCGTCATGGCCGCTGGGGTGCTGCTGGTCGCGGTGTCCTACGCGCTCGGCCGTCGTGGGCATCCGGACGTGGGCACCGCGTTGCTCTGGCCCGGGATGATCACGGTCTTCGTCGCCGGCGTGGCCCGCCTGCTGCGAACGGACACCTCCCGGCGGGAACGGCTGCGGGTGTCGGTGCTGCTCGGTGTCGGCCTCTACTTCTGTTTCGAGCTGACCCAGATCGCCGCCGTCCGCGAGTTCGACGAGCTGCTGCACCTGCGCACCCTGCTCGACCTGCAGGCGACCGGCGGTGTCTTCACCCCGCATCCGGGCCTGCCGGTCAGCCCCCGCTTCCCAGGGCTGGAGCTGCTGACCAACGCCGTCGTCCAACTGCTCGGCGTGCCGAACCAGGTGGCCGTGATCGGCGTCGTCCTGCTGGCCCGCGTCCTGCTGGTGTACGGCCTGTTCCTGCTGATCGAGCGCCTGAGCCGGTCCGCCTACGCGGCCGGCGTAGGGGTGGCGATCTACTCCTGCAGCCCGCAGTTCTTCTTCTTCAACGCGCAGTTCGCCTACCAGACCCTGGCCATCGCCCTGACCGTGCTGCTCCTGCTGGTCGTCGTCGACCGTGCCCGGTACGGGCGGGTCACCACGGGCGTGCTGGTCGTGATGACGTGGGTCGCGCTGGCGCTGACCCACCACATCACAAGCTGGATCGCCGTGGGGCTGCTCGCCGGATGGACGTTGTGCGCCTTCGCCCGCCGGGACCGCGCGGACGGCAGGGTGCTCGCCCGTGTCACCCTGGTCGGGCTGGTGGCGACCGTGGGCTGGGCGCTGGTCAACATCTCGATGCTCCGCGACTATCTGGGCCCCATCCTGTCGGAAAGCTTCCACCAGGCCGRCAGTGTCGCCAGCGGTGAGACCAAGAGCCGCAAGATGTTCACCGACTCGGCCGGCACGCCCACCCCGACCTGGCAGATCGTCGCGCTGCTCGGCACCACCCTGCTGTGGTCGGTGTCGATCGTCCCGCTCGGCCCGTTCAGGTTCCGGCCGCAGACCGACGGCCGGCAGGCGACGCTGTACCGGCTGCTGCGGCTGATGCACCTGGCGTTCCCACTGTCGATGGCGGGTACTGTCACACCGCGCACAGCCGAGCTGTCCGCCCGCCTGTCCACCTTCGTCTACCTCGGCATCGCCGCCGTGCTGGGCCTCACCGTCGCCAGCTACCTGGCGACCCGCCGCGCGACCAGGCAGGCGTTCCTGCGGCGGCTCACCGGCTCCTTCGCGATCTTCGTGTTCATCGGTGGGACGGTCCTGGGCTCGGGCGCGGACTGGTCACGGATGCCCGGGCCCTACCTGGTGATCGCCGACGGGCGTTCCATCGACCCGTACGTGGTCGCCGCCACCAGGTGGGCGAACACCGAGCTGCCGGCGGGCAGCCGGATCGCGGGCGACCGCGAGACCGGGACCTGGCTGATGAGCATCGGCCGCCAGTGGCTCGTCACCGGCCTGGCCAGCGGGGCGAGCGCCGGTCCGCTCTACTTCAGCACCACCCTCGGCGACTACGAACGCGCGGTCATCGCGGTCGGTCGCATCCAGTACGTCATCGTCGACACCCGGCTCGCCGACGGCCTCCCGCACGAGACGTTCTACACGGAGAACGGCGAGRCACCCATGGGTACCCGGCTGACAGCGGCGATGCTGGCGAAGTTCGACACCCAGCGGGGCTCGGTGAAGGTCTACGACAACGGGCCGGTGAAGATATACGACGTCACCGCCCTCGGGGCAGCAGCGCCAGCGGCAGCCGCTGCAGCGTCTCCAGCCCCGCAGGCAACAGCCCCGCGGGCAACACCGGCGGCACCGCAGCCCGCGGGAGGTACCCGGTGAGCGCCGTGGCGGCCCTCGCACAGACCGTCCTCGGAATCGCGATCCTCGCGCTCGGCGTTACCGGCCTGCACGCGATTCTCGCCCGGAGCGCCAGAGCCGGGACCAGCCGCGGCAACGACAGCCCCGACGCGCACGGCTCCGGTGAGCGCGACCGTGCGGCGGACGGTTCTCGGGTGAGCTCCCCGCTCGTCTCCCGGTCGGATCCCCCGGCGAACATCGCCGTGCTGCTGCTGCTCACCGTCGCCGGGCTGATGGTCGGCTCGCTGGTGGTGGCCGCGGTCGGGCACGCCGGCAACCCGCTCGCCTACGACCTGCTGTTCGGTGCCGTGGCGGTGRCCCTCGCCGCCGTCGGCGGCCTGCGGCCGGCCACCGTCGTGGTCCGGCTCCGCGAGCGCCTGCCCTGGTATGTGGAGTGCTGGCGGCCGGCTGCCTGGACGGCCGGGGGCTGGCGGACGGGCCCTCGCCGGGCCGCGCTGCTGGTGTCCGTCCCGGTCCTGATCCTCGCCCTGGCGATCGGCCTGTCGTGGTGGTCGGACGAGACGACCACGAACGAGCCGGTGACAGCGCTCKGTGCCGTCCGGACCCAGTCGGGCCTGGCGGTCACCGTCACCCGGGCCGACAGCGACAGCGGCGATCTCGCACTGGAGGTGATCAACAGTGTGGGCCGGCACTGGCGGACGCCGCTGGCACCGGACAGGGACAAGGTCGACGTAGCCGTGGAGAACGCGGCGGTTCCCGCCCCGACCACGATCCACCTGCTCGCCGGCGAAAAAATCATACAGTCGATAACCATCCCGTGACTCAGAGCATTTACGATGGCGTCCCGCCCGCATTCCGGCCCAACCGGCCGTAACCCGCACAGYCGTAACCCGCTACCGACGTGTCGTGCCCTGACACCCGCGTTCGCCACCTCGAGGGAGCAGTAACCGTGCCCGGACGACTTCGCGTGCTCCAGGTCACCCCTCGGTTCTTCCCCGACATGGGAGGGATCGAGACGCATGTCTACGAGACGGCCCGACGGCTGAACGCCATGCCCGGCCTGCGGGTGGACGTCCTGACCACCGATCGTGACGGCAGCCGGCCCCCCGTCGAGGTGGTCGAGGGGATCCGGGTGCGGCGGGTGCCCGCCTGGCCACGGGAGCGCGACTACTACGTCGCTCCACGTATCCGCGCGGCGGTCGGCGGTGGCTACTATGACCTCGTGCACTGCCAGGGGGCGCACACCGCCGTCCCGGTCATCGCCATGACCGCCGCACTCGCGGCCGGCACGCCCTACCTGGTCAGCCCGCACACCGGCGGCCACTCGTCGGCCATCCGCCACCGGCTGCGGGGCGCCCAGTGGCGCGCTCTCGGCCCGCTGCTGCGCCGCGCCCGGCAGGTGGTGTGCGTCGCGGAGTTCGAGAAGGATATGTTCGCCCGGCTGGCACGGGTGGCCGTCGACCGGCTGCGGGTCGTCCCGAACGGCGTCGAGCCCGCCAGCACCACCACCGACATCCGGCCCGACGCCGACGCGCCGACCGTGGTCTCGGTAGRCCGGTTCGAGAAGTACAAGGGCCAGCACCACCTGATCGCCGCGCTGCCCACCCTGCTCGAGCGGGAACCGCGGGCCCGGCTGGTGCTGGTGGGACGTGGTCCCTACGAGGACGAACTGCGGACCCAGGCCGCCCGGCTGGGCGTGGCCGACCAGGTCAGCTTCACCTTCGTCCCGCCGGCCGAACGCCAGGCCATGACCGACCTGCTGGCCGGCGCACACGTGGTCGCCCTGCTCAGCGAGTACGAGGCCCACCCGGTTGCCGTGATGGAGGCGGTCGCGCTCGGACGTCCGGTCGTGGTCGCCCCCAGCACCGGTCTCGGYGAGCTGGCCGACCGCGGCCTGGCCGAACGGGTCGACGACCCGGCGGACCCGCGCACGGTCGCCGCGACCCTGCTCCGTCACCTGACCGCCCGGACCACCGCGGGAGCGGAGGTGACCGCGGAAGGGAACACCGGGAACGCACCGGCCGGGGCCAGCGGCCATGGCACGCCGTCCACGCACCTGCCCACCTGGGACGACTGCGCCGGCGCGCTCGCAGACGCCTACCGTGCCCACGCATGACGCGCCATCGTCCGCCAGTGGACACGACCCGCCCGGGACCACCCGCAGTGATGATCAGCACGGTGGACGGGACAGTCGCGCCAACACCGCCATGAACAGCGCTGACGGGAACCGCGCTGACAGGAATGCTGACAGGAACATCGTCGGCGTCAACAGCGGCGCCACCGCCGGCCCGCCCGCGAACGACATCACCGTGAGCGGCATCACCGTGGGCAGCACTGCCACGGCAGGCATCACGACCGACATCATGGCGACCGCGCCCGTGGCGAGGGCTGCCGAAAGCCCACCGCCGGAGGAGACCAGGCACGGTCACGCCGGTCTCGCGCAGTTGCTGGCGATCGCGATGTCCATGGTGGGGACGCAGATCGTGACATCCGTCCTCGGGGCGGTGTTCTGGTCCCTGGCCGCACGCACCTACGCCGTCCACGAGGTCGGGGTGGGGTCGGCGGCCATCGCGGCGATGACGGTCCTCGGTTCCGTCGGGATACTCGGCCTGGGCACACTGCTGATGGCCAAGCTCCCCACGGTCGAGCGGGAGTCGGACCGCCTCCGGCTGATGCGGGCATCCATCGCCGTTGTCGGGGTCACCTCCGGCCTGCTCGCGCTGGTGTGGACCGGGGTCACTCCGTTCCTGTCCGAGACGTTGCGCCCGGTCAGCTCAAGCGTGCCCGCCGCCGTGCTGTTCTGCGTCGGGGTCGTCCTGTTCGCGGTGACCTCCACCCTGGACTTCGCGCTGCTGTCGGCGGCGCGGGGGGCCGTACAGTTCGTCCGCAACGTCGTCACGTCGGTGGTCAAGCTCGGGCTGATCCCGGTGTTCGTGGTCATCGGCTGGACGTCCGGGCTGGATCTCTACCTGTCCTGGGTAGCCGGCATGGCCCTGTCCCTGCCGGTCTGCTACCGCTACTTCCGCCGGCCCGCGCCGGAGGAACGGTCACCGGACGGCGCTGGCGCCGCGGCCACCCCCCGCCAGCGGTTCGCCGGGCTCCGACAGCTGCGGGAGATGCGTAAGGAAGCCGGTGGGCACCACCTGCTCAACCTGGCACTGCAGTTGCCGACCCTGCTGCTGCCCATTCTCGCCGCGCTCGCCGCGACCGCCGCGGACACCGCCTATTTCACGACCGCGCGCCTTGCCGCGACCTTTTTCTTCATCATTCCGTTCGCGCTGGCCATCGCCGTGTTCGCACAGTCCGGGCAGAACGAGGAACAGGCGCTGGCGAAGATCCGCTCGACCCTGCCGCTGGGACTCGTGGCGGCCGTCGCCACCTTCCTGATCGCGGCGCCCTGCGCCAGTCTTGTCATGACCATCTTCGGTGGCGCCTACACCAGCGGGGTGGCCGTCAGCGCGTTCCGGATCATGATGCTCGCCGGGGTACCCCTGGTGATCAAAGATCACTATGTCTCGCTGCGGCGGGTGCAGGGACGGCTGGGATCCGCCTTGCGAGTGGTCGGCGCCGGAACCGCCATGGAGATTGTTTTCGCCCTCGTCGGTGGCCATCTCGGCGGGGTGAACGGCCTGTGCTGGGGCTGGCTGCTGGCGGTGGTGCTGGAAGCCGTGATCACCCTGCCACCGCTGGCGGTGGTCTGGCGCGAGCCCAGGGCCACGATCGCGGTGGCCGGCCCCCGGGCGAACACCACCGAACCGCTCACCGGCGTGTACCGRCGAATGGCCGCCAGCTTCTACCCGCTCGAGCTGCTCCGTCCGATCGACGAACGAGACCTCGCCCGCTACATCGACAACACGGACAGCACCAGCGGCGAGGCTCGCCGTACGCACGAGCGGACCATCTCCATCTGGCACCGGCCCAGCCGGTT
This sequence comes from Protofrankia sp. BMG5.30, assembly GCF_001983005.1. Classification (NCBI taxonomy): domain Bacteria; kingdom Bacillati; phylum Actinomycetota; class Actinomycetes; order Frankiales; family Frankiaceae; genus Protofrankia; species Protofrankia sp. BMG5.30. The sequence goes on from NZ_MOME01000004.1 coordinate 61,112, forward strand.
GGAGCGCCTGCCGGACGAGAGCACCGTGCGTCTGCGGCCGTCCACCAGGCGTGCCCTGGCCAACCACCCGCCCCCCAGCACCGACCACCATCGGCCGTCACGGCAGAACCAGCCCGAATGACGGGAACAGCCTGATCGCAAACAGCTGTCCCGGGCGCTTTGAGCCGTGCTCCGGCTACGGCTTCGCGGCCGTGGACGCGGTAGCCGAGGGCGTTGGTGCGCTGGGAGACAGCGTATGCACTGGGAGGCACCGTAACGGACGTCAGCGATGCGGCGAGTGCCTCCGGGACGGGGTTCTCCCGCGGGGCGGGGTTCTCCCGCGGGGCGGGGTTTTCCCGCGGGGCAGTGGCCTCCTCCGGGGCGAGGTCGCGAACCCGGCGGGCGGGCGATCCAGCGTAAAGCCCGTGGGGCTTGCAGTCCCTGTTGACCAGCGAGCCGGCGGCAATCACACAATGATGGCCAATGGTCACGCCAGGCATCACGATCACCCTGCTGCCGAGCCAGCAGTCGTTCCCGATGACAACCGGCTTGGCCACCACCTCGCTGCTGACCTCACCATTGACCACGTCATGCGTGGAGGTCAGAATCGTGACCTGGGGTGATATCTTGAGTCGTTCACCGATCCGTACCGGTGCCGAATTCTCGATGAAACACATCGAGCCCATCCCTGATCCGCGGGCGAAGCCCGCGCGATGACCGACGACGGAGCCCAGCAGGATGTTCCTCGTCCTGGTCCGCACGCCACCGAGACGATAGAGCAGGAAGCGAAGCGGACGCGGGACGAGGAAAGACCCGCCTATGCCATTGACGATGGTTCCCCGCACGAGCATCCAGAACTCGAGTCTGAGCTGCTCCCAGAGCTTTTCACGACGCACAGCCGTCTCCTTCACGCGCACCGGTCGCGGCGCGGGTTCGCGGCGCGGTCTCACCCCATCCACCGTCCAAACAATCGCTCCGATAGTAGCGATTCAATCACTCAAAGTAATGAACGCTGGTCGGATGCCATCACCGTGCCGGCTGACCGACCGAATACAGCGGGATACGGCGGGATAGGATGTCAACGGCACCGGCGGCGCGGCGCGCGGCGCCATGTCCGTTTGCCGACCGTGTCCGTTTACCGGGCATGCTCGTTTGCCAACATGTTCGTTTGCCAGCATGTCCGTTTGTCTTCGGGACGAGTTGTCGGCGTCGGGATACCCGGCCCGCCGACGGAAACCTGTATCCGTTGTCGACCGGACACATAACGACACCAGTCATGTCGTTCTCCCGTCAAAACGGCACCGCCAGGTAGTTCGCGTCCCCCCGCTGAGCGGACGGCGGCGTTGCTGGCAGGACGGCGGACAACCACACCGGAGGTAAATCGGCGATGCCAGGCAGAACACGGTCCCAGCGCGTGGCCGGACGTGACCGAATGTGGATCGGCGCCCATTCCGTCTTCGTCACCGGGCCACTGGACCTACCCGACGTCGACACGGTCCGCGCGACCCTGCGGGAACTCGCCTGGATCGCTCCCGACCACCGGCTGTTCCGCCGGCCCGATCCTGGCTACCACCGGTGGCGCCCGGTGACGGGCCACGAACTCGACAGCCACTGTGAGCGGATGGTCACGGCACTCGATGACAGCGTCGACGACGGCGGGCCGGAACGGTTACTGATACGGCAGTACGACGCACACGTCGACGACATCCCCTTTCGGATCGCGGTCGGCCGTGACTCGCTGGCGATGTCGTTGTCCCATCCGCTCGGGGACGCCCGGCTCGGCCTCGACACCGGCGCCGAGCTGCTGTTGGCTGCCGCGGAAGGCCGTCCGCCACTGAGCCTGCACCGGCCGTCCACCCGGCTTCCCCTGGCCCGCGCCCTGGGCGAGTACTACGGCCGGAAACCCGGGCGGGTACTCGCGACGCTGCGGACCCCGCGCCCGGCCGCGCCCGGCCCGGACGCCRGGACACAGCACCGGCCATGGCAACCGAACTTCACCGTGGTTTCCGGGGTCCTCGCCAGGAGCACGCTCACTGACCTGCGTAAGTGGAAAGTCCGCAACGCGTCCGGGGTCACCCGGACGATGGTGGTTTTCGCCGCGGTCCGGGCAGCGGTGGAAGCGGCGGGCATGCGGCCGGCGGCCGGCGGTTTCTACACCGTCGTCGACAACCGGAAATTCCTTCCGACCGGCCGCCGGCTCGACGGCAACTTCACGATCGGAATCTACGTCGAGCCGACGGACGCCCATGATCCGGTGGCCGTGTCGGCCGCGCTGGAGTCCGCGACCGCGAACGGGCGTACGCTGGCCACGATGAGCCTGTTGACCGGCTTCGCCCAGGTCGGCCGCATCGCGGCTCTGAGCGATCGGGCGCCCTTCCCGGCACGTCCGTCCCTGGTCCTGAATCATCTCGGAYGGCTGCGCGGATTCGAGAAACTACCGTGGCGGGGCGACACCTCGGATACCTACTACCTGTCGGCGACAACCCAGCGCCAGCCGGACTATGTCACCTTCCAGTTCGCCGAGCTGCACGGACACGTGTACGTCACGGTGGCTTTCCACGCGAGCATCTTCGACCAGGATGTCGTACGTCGTGCCGTGGACCTGCTCTGCGCGGATCCGGTCGCGCTGCTCGACAGCGCCCGGTGAAACRCCCGGCACCCGGCTCACGGCCGTAGGCCACTCGGGGACGTACGGACGCGCATGAATGTCCGTGAAAAATTTCGGGCGTGCCCCGCGGATTCATCCGCGGGGCACGCCCGGAACAACCGACAGCCAACAACCGGCCGGATACGGCCTGGCTACTGGCCTGCTGGCCTGCTTACTGGACTACCGACTGACTGCTTACTGGCTACCGCTGGCCGCCCGCTCCCGGGCACGGATTTCCCGGCGGAGCTCGGGCGGCAGGGCAAACAGCAGATGCTCCTCCGCCGACGTCACCTGCTGGACGTCGTCAAAACCACGTTCGGCAAGCCACGCGACAACCTCCGTGACCAGTTCCTCGGGAACGGATGCCCCGCTGGTCACGCCGATCGTCTCGACCCCTTCGAGCCAGGCGGGGTCGACCTGCTCGGCGTTGTCCACCAGATAGGCGGTGGGCACTCCGTGGTCGAGAGCGACCTCCACCAGACGTACCGAGTTCGACGAGTTCGGCGACCCGACGACCAGGATGAGCTCGACCTGGCTGGCGATCTCCTTGACCGCCACCTGCCGGTTCTGGGTGGCGTAGCAGATGTCGGCGCTCGGCGGCCCCTGCAGCAGCGGGAACCGCTCGCGCAGCGCCCGCACGGTGACCTCGGTCTCGTCGACCGACAGGGTGGTCTGGGACAGATAGGCGACTTTGGACTCGTCCCGAACCCGGACAGCCTCCGCGTCCTCCGCGCCGTCGACGAGGTGGATGCGGTCGGGCGCCTGGCCCGTGGTACCGATAACCTCCTCGTGGCCCTCGTGGCCGATGAGGAGGATGTCGAAGTCCTCCTTGGCGAACCGGCGCGCCTCACCGTGGACCTTGGTCACCAGCGGGCACGTGGCATCGATCGTTCGCAGCTCCCGGGACCTCGCCTCCTCGTGGACGGTCGGTGCGACGCCGTGGGCGGAGAACACCACGGTCGCCCCGGTAGGAACCTCGTAGGTCTCTTCCACGAAGATCGCGCCTTTTGCCTCCAGCGTCTTGACGACGTGGGCATTGTGCACGATCTGCTTACGGACGTAGACGGGAGCGCCGTACAGCTCCAGTGCCTTCTCGACCGTCTGTACCGCTCGGTCGACACCAGCGCAGTACCCGCGCGGATTGGCCAGCAGGATCCGCCCCATGTCCCGGAGTCTACGCGGCCCGGCAGCGCCCGGAAGGCCAAACGACAACCGTCACATACCGATGTCCGGGCGGACAGCTCTCGTGYTTTGTGCATCGGTCCGAAGGCCCGCACGGCCGCGCTGGTTACGGTTATCCGATGGCGCTCACCTCCACCCCGGAGCAGCCGTTGCCCGTCCGGACGGTCGCCCGGGCAATCGGCGACTGGATCAACCGGCTCGGCCGGGTCTGGGTGGAGGGCCAGCTCACCGAGATCGTGCGACGGCCGGGCCTGGCCACCGTGTTTCTCACCCTGCGTGATCCGGTAGCCGACGTGTCGCTGCGGCTGACCTGCCCGCGGGCGGTCTGCGACGCGGTGGGGGCCGCGCTCACCGACGGCGCCCGGGTGGTGGTCCAGGGCAAACCGTCGTTCCATCCCGCGCGGGGGACGCTCGCGCTCGCCGTCACCGAGATCCGCCCGATCGGTACCGGGGTCCTGCTCGCCCGACTCGAACAGCTGCGCGGCATGCTCGCGGCCGAGGGGCTGTTCGCGGCGTCCCGCAAGCGCCGGCCGCCCTTCCTGCCCCGGGCCGTCGGGCTGATCACCGGACGGGCCAGCGCCGCCGAACGGGATGTGGTCATGAACGCCCGCCGCCGCTGGCCCGCGGTGCGGATCGTCTCGCGTGAGGTCGCGGTGCAGGGGCCGCTGGCTGTCGGGCAGATCATCGACGCGCTGCGCGAGCTCGACGGCGTCCCCGAGGTGGACGTCATCGTGATCGCCCGCGGCGGCGGGTCGCTGGAGGATCTGCTGCCGTTCTCCGACGAGGCGCTGGTGCGGGCCGTGGCCGCGGCCACCACCCCGGTGGTCTCCGCGATCGGCCACGAGCAGGACGCGCCCCTGCTCGATTTCGTCGCGGACGTGCGGGCGTCCACTCCGACGGACGCGGCCAAGCGGGTCGTACCGGACGTGGCCGAACAGCTCGCGTTGGTGACGACGCTGCGTGGCCGAGCCCGGCGGTCCGTCGAGCAGCGCCTGGACCGGGAGGAACGGTGGCTGGCCGACCTGCGCGGCCGCCCGGCGCTGGCCGCGCCCGGGCATGAGCTCGACCGTCACGACGAGTACGTGCAGGCGCTGCGCTCCCGTGGCCGGCGCTGCGTGCTCCACCAACTCGAACGGGCCGACCAGGAGTTGGCCCATGCGTTGGCCCAGTTGCACGCGCTGTCACCAGCGGCCACCCTGGACCGGGGATACGCGCTGGTACGCAGAGTCGCCGACGGCTCCATCGTGCGTGATCCCGCCCAGGCCACCCCTGGCGACGCGCTGACCGTACGGGTCGCCGGCGGCTCCTTCCCCGCGACGGTTGACTCCCCGACAGCTGACGCGGGGACAGCTGGCGCACGGACACAGACCGGCACCACGACCTGACCTAAGAAGCCGTCCCGGCCCGGAAAGCCAGCATGATCCGGGACGCCGGCACGGGCCGGGAATCACGCGGGCCCGGGCCCGGGCCCCGAAAAGATGATCGAACCGCTTTCGGTCGACCAGGGCGGCGGGAATCAACGTCAGGCGGCGCCACCGCCGCGCATCCACCGGAGACATCGGGCCAGGCATCAGGCAAGACCTCAGGCAAGATCTCAGGCAAGACCTCAGGAAAACTCGGTAAACCAACCGGGGACGACGCAATACATCCGGCCAGCTTCGGACAGTAGTCATTGGATTATTCCTGGGATCATGACACGATCCTTCACCTCCGTGGTGCTATGATTTCCAGCGGAAGATTCCAAACGTCCGTCAGCGAGTCAGAGACAGTACGATCATGCTTTTTCTGTGCTGCCGACGGCCCGCATCCCCAGGTCCCTGGGAGGAAAACATTGGCGCGACCAGTGCCGGCGCGCTCGTGTTCAGCCGGCGAAACAGTTTCCCACTGGCCCCTCCAGAGCTCTTCGATACCACGCTCTCGGCGCGATCACTATCGCACCGGTGAATCAACGGAACAGCGCGGCGGAAGCAATCCCCGCTCATCGCGGCCCGGGACGGCCGGCCAGGAGAACAAAACCATCGCCTGGGGCCGGGCATGACCGATGGTTTTCCCGTCCTGCCCGTGCTGATGTTCCACAGCATCGGCGACGGTGCCAGCGCGGCATTTCGTCGATGGCAGGTCCCGCCGGCGTTGTTCGCCGAACAGCTGGCCTGTCTCAGTGCGGCCGGCTACCAGCTGCTGGGCCTTTCCGAAGCACTTTCCCGACCGGCCGGGAAACACGTCGCGATCACCTTCGACGACGCTTTCGCGGATTTCTCCGCCCATGCCGTCCCGGTGCTGCGGCAGGCGAACGCCGGGGTGACCCTCTACGCTCCCACCGCCTACGTGGGCGGCCGGGCGACGTGGCTGTCGGCGTACCCGGAGGGCGCTTCCCCCCTGCTCACCTGGTCCGACCTGCGGGACCTGCACGCCGCCGGCTACGAGATCGGCTCGCACGGCCATCGGCACACCGACCTCGACCTGCTGGCCGGCCCCGAGCTGCGCCACGACGTCGAGACCAGCCGTCGCCTGCTCGAGGACGAGCTCAGCTCTCCGGTCCAGAGTTTCTGCTATCCGTTCGGATATCACACACGCGCTGTCCGCGAGGCCGTGGCGGAGACCGGTTTCGCCTCTGCCTGCGAGGTGGGATACCGCATTCACCGCCGTGACGCGTCCCCGTTCTCGATCAGCCGGCTGATAGTCACCGGCTCGACGAGCCCGGAACAGACCCTCGCCCTGGTCCGCAGCGGCCAGCCCGGAGTTGTTCCGTATCTGCGCCGTGGTACCAGGGCCCCGTGGCGCGTTTTTCGGGCCGCCCGGCGTGGCCTGCGCACGCGGCAGGAACCAGCCGCCCAGGAACAACCATGACCGGGTCACCTCGGCCCCGCCCCACCGGCCARCCAACCAACTGGCCGGAAGACGGCGCGAGCCCGGTCCCGTTCATACCGCCCCAAGGCCCCGAACGTCCGTGGAGAAAACCGTGACCAGTGTCGGTATCGGTGTCGTGAACAGTGTCAGTGTCGTGGTGTGTAGCCATCTCGTGGCACGATGGCCGCAACTTACAAGAGCTCTCGACTCGCTCTGGAACCAGAAGCTGCGCCCGGACCAGGTTGTCGTGGTCGTGGACGGCGACGACGAGCTGCTCGCCCGCCTGCGTGAGCGAGCCGGCCCCGAACTCGTCCTCAGCACCGGGGGGCGTACCGGGCTGTCCAACGCACGTAATGTCGGTATCGCCGCGGTCAACAGCGAATTCGTGGCATTCCTGGACGATGACGCGGTCGCCGATCCGTCCTGGTTGTCATCCCTTGTACAGGTCGCGGACGCCGACCCCGACATCCTGGGAGTCGGCGGCTGGGTGACCCCCGACTGGGGCGGTGAGAAACCCGGTTGGTTCCCACCCGAGCTGCTCTGGACGGTCGGTTGCAGCCATCACGGATTACCCACCCAGCAGACGACCGTGCGTAATGTCTTCGGTGGCTGCGCCCTGTTCCGGCGAAGCGTGTTCACCACCACCGGGGGTTTCGACACCCGCCTGGGCCGGCAGACCAAAGGAGCATCGGGCTGCGAGGAAACAGAGCTGTGCATCCGCGCCGCCGCCCTGATCCCGGACGGCCGCTTCGTGCACGAACCGGCCGCGGTCATCCACCACCACGTGCCCGCCCAGCGGCAGCGTCCCTCGTATATCGTGCGCCGCTGTTGGGCGGAAGGCGCGTCAAAGGCCACGCTCCGGCGTTTGTGCGCGGGCTACCGCGCACCGGCACGCGGCCCGCTCGGCCCTGAACGCGACTTCGTTCTCAAGGTGCTGCCACGCGGGGTACGCAACGGTGTCGGGGCCTCTCTCCGCGGACGCCCGGCGGGCCTCGCGCGGGCCGGCATGATCGTTGTGGGAACCGGGACGACCATTCTGAGCTTTCTGCTCGCCGTGATCCGTACGGTCTTCTCGCCGGTGCGGGCGGCAGGCGGCGGCCCGGCCATCCCGGCCGCCAGTCCCGCGCCGCTGGGCACGCCGACCACCGGCACCGACACCGCCGAAGCCCCCGCTTCCGCAGATTCCCCGAACAGCACGGACTCCCCAGCCGCCACAGGCGCTTCCAGCGCGGACGCCCTGCCCCCGGCCGCGGAAGCCGCTCCGTCCAACATCCACACGCTCTCGGCCTGAGCCCGGCCTGAACGACCCGGACCGGTTGCCACCGCTCCTTGCCGGACAGCGCGAGCCACGCCGAACGGGTGGGTGGCGACACGGCCGCAACGGTCGCGCCACCTACCGGTAGCACCTGTATGCGCGGTGACGCTACCGACCGGCATCGAGTGCGCGGTGCTGGCGGACGGGGCATTCGCCTCGGGCCTCTGTGCTGACCCGCGTGGGCTTCCGGGACGTAGGCGAGCGGCGACGGCTCCGGCTGCGGCTGCGGCTGCGGCGACAGAGCTGGATGCGCTGGCGGACGCCCTCGCTCGGCTGCACGGGCATTTCGAGGTGGACGGCCATCGGCTCACCGGTGACCAGGCCGGTGTCCGCGGGGAAGGAAGCATCATCCAGTCCCTGTTGAAGGGGCTGGACCTCGCGGGTGCGAATTTCGGGCCGTTGAGCTGCGCTGACCTCCGGTTCGAGGAGGTGGACCTCTCCAACTCCGCATGGAGCAAAATCTCCATGCGGAGGGTCGGGTTCTCCGGATACCGGCTGGTCAGCTGGTCGGTGCGGTTCGAGCGCGTCGAGGACGTCGCGTTTACGAACTGCCGACCTGACTACTGCTCGTGGACAGCGCAAAGGTCCTCGGGCGTGATTTTTTTGCGGGCTGCACCTTTCCGGGAAGCCGAGTTCGACAGAAGGCTGGACAGGTTCGTCTTCCGCGACTGCAGACTGGACGGCGCACGTTTCGATGCGACATCGGCCGGTCAGTGCGATCTCCGGGAAGCGGATATCGCGGGTGTCAACGGCCTGCTCACACTGCGCGGTGCGCGGATCTCTCTGCATCAGGCCGGTGAGGCCGGGATCATCCTGGCCGACGAGGTAGGGATCTCGGTCGAGTAGGTCGACCTCTTCCGCAGGGCGGATCCCGCCTCGGGCTGCGACATCGTGATGCCCTGGGCACGGAACGCATAGTCGGCGAGGCGGTCCCGACCGGATCCGCTGGCCGTCACGATCGCCGAAGCGCCCCGCGGAAGCAGGCGCCACGCCCGAGCCGACCAGCTCCCGTCGTCCCCGCCCGCGCCTCCCGCCCAGCACACCGTTTCCGCAATTCAGGGACAATTTCGGGAATGATAAACGATGATACGGACGATAACGTCTGTTCTATCCGCGTTCACGGAGTTCTAGCGCAAAGYCGCGCCGCGCATCCGCACGCGACARCCGCCCGCCGTGCACCGTCCGCACGACGGCGATCACCAAACGTTTCAACGGCCATCTCATCGTCGGGGGCAGGCGTGAGCTCACATTCAAGATTTTCATCAGTTCGTGTTTGACCACATGCGGAAAGCCATGAGCACAACGAATCGTGTTCGGCTATTCACAGCAACGCCGGACGCGTGGCCGGCCGCACCCCTGTCCGGCAGGCCACGCCCAGCGCCGGCACAGCCCGTACGCACAGGCGGAGTGCGCGCGCCACGACACGCGCGGCCATGACCCTGGGGCTGGCGTCACTGCTGGCCGCGGTGGCCGTCGGATGCGGCGGCTCCTCGTCCGACAACACGCCGACCACGCAGGTGGTGACCAGCGTGTCGGGCGAGCAGGCAACCATCCCACTGAAGATCGACCGGATCGCCGAGCAGTTTCCCGCACACACGGTCACCGACATCATGCTCGGCGTGGGTGACAAGCTCGTGGCGATCCCGCAGAACGTCAAAACGCTCCCGTTCCTGCACAAGGTCTTYCCCCAGGTGGACTCGCTCCCCGAACTCTTCCGCAACGGGGGCGCGGTGAACATGGAGGAACTGCTCAAGCTCAGACCCGACGTGGTGTCCACGATCAGCGGCGGCACCACGCTGGAACCCTTCCAGAAAGCCGGCATACCGGCCGTCAACATGAGCTTCGACGCCTTCCCCCAACTGGCTCCCTCGATCGAGCTCGCAGGCAAGGTCTACGGCGGCGTCGCGGCCACCCGCGCGCGGGAATACACCACCTACGTCAACGACAAACTGTCGATGGTCCAGTCACGGCTGGCGAACCTGCCCGAGGCGGACAAKCCCAGCGTCGTCCACATCGCCAGCTACCCACCGGTCGTCATCGACGGTGGGACATCCCTGATCGACGGATGGATAAAGATCGCCGGCGGTACCGACTCCGCCAGCGGCGTCAAGGGAACCCACGTCACGGTGTCCATCGAACAGCTCCTGCAGTGGAACCCCGACGTCCTCATCGTCGAGACACCCGGTGGTGATCAGGGGCTGGCCGCCGCCTCCGCGCAGTCCGTGGTGGACAACCTGGCGAAGGCTCCCGGCTGGTCCGATCTGAAGGCCGTCCAAACCAACCGGGTCTACCTCAACCCGCAGGGGCTCTACCCGTGGGACCGCTTCGGCCCCGAGGAGGCGCTGCAGATCCAGTGGGCGGCGAAGACCCTGCACCCGGACCTGTTCAAGGATGTCGACATCCGCGCCGAGTCCCGCGCTTTCTACCAGAAGTTCTTCGACTACACCGTGACCGACGCCGACCTCGACCAGATCCTCCAGGTCGGAACCAAGTGAGGAGCGCTCCCCCGGAGCCGGACCAGCGTGGTGAGTCTCCCCCGCTCCGGGAACCCGGCCCGGCCGCCGCCGCCCGTACGAGCCCGCGGCCGGGCCGGCTGCGAGGCCGGCTCCCAGCGCGGCTCCGAGGCTGGCGCCTGACCCGCCCGGACGGTCACCTGCGGATCGTTCTGCTCGTCGTCGGCCTGCTCGGGCTCGTCGCGATCTCGTTCGGGCTCGGCCGGTACACGCTGAGCCCGGTGACCGTCGTCCGCATCCTGGCCCATGAGATCGCCGGCGCCGGCCGGGGCGCCTCGGGGCAGGAGCGGGCCGTGGTCATGGACATCCGCCTCCCGCGAATCCTGGCCGCGCTGCTGGTCGGGGCGGCGCTGGCCGCCTCGGGCGCGGCCTACCAGACCATGTTCCGCGTTCTCGACGAGCCCACCGCCGCCCTCGACTACGGCAACGAGGTGCGTACCCTGCACGTCGTCGCGGAACTGGCCCGCGCCGGCCACTGTGTGATCATGACAACGCACCAGCCGTCGCACGCGCTGACCTACTCCAGCCGGGCGGTGCTCATGCGGGACGGCCGGGTCATCGCCGACGGCCATCCCGACGACGTGGTGACCGGCGAACGCCTCAGCGACCTCTACGGGGTGTCCGTCCATGTCACCGGGGTGACGCTGCCCGCCGGGCACGGCCGCCGGGAGGTGCGCACCTGCGTCCCCATCCCCGCCGCGCCGGCCGGACCGGAACCCGCCGGCTGAGAACGTCGCCACAGACACAGGCCGGTCTGGGACACAGACGGAAAAGAGACCAGCGGCACGGTCAGGAAGCGGCCTGGAGACGGTCGGCGGCCGCGGCGATCTCGGCGCGGAGGGCGTCCTTGAGCGGGGCGGGGGCGAACGAGTGCTCCACCGCGGCCGCGGCCAGGCCGACCACCTGGTCGCGGCGCAGCCCCAGGCTGCGCAACGCGTGCAGGTACTCGTCACGCAACGTGGTACCGAACATGGGTGGATCATCACTGTTGAGGCTGACCGGCAGCGCCAGCTCGATCAGCGTGGGCAACGGGTGGTCCGGATAGTCCGCGACGACCCCGGTGCGCAGGTTCGACGTCGGGCACACCTCCAACGGGATGTGATGCGCCCGCAGATGCTCGACGAGGGCCGGGTCGTCGAGGGCCCGGATGCCGTGGCCGATGCGCTCGGCGTGCAGATACTCGAGGGCGTCCCAGATGGTGCGCGCCCCGGTGGTCTCGCCGGCGTGGGGGACGCGGTGCAGCCCGGCGTCACGCGCGACGGTGAACGCCTCGGCGAACTGGGGGCGGGGCACACCGGCCTCCGGCCCGCCGAGACCGAGCGCGATCACGGACTCCCGGCGGTTCAGCGCGAACTCGACGGTGCCCTCGGACGCGGGGCGTAGGTTCATGTTCGGCAGGCCGGGAATATCGGTCACCCACCGCACCTGGATGCCGGTTTCCCGCTCGGCGTCCAGGCGGCCCCGCTCGATGCCGCCGAAAAGCTCGTCGGCGTCGATGCCGCGTCCGAGGTGCAGGAACGGCGTAAAGGTGATCTCGGCGTACCGGACTCCCTGGCCGGCGAGCCCCAGAGCGGTCTCCCTGGCGAGGACGGCGAAGTCGTCGGCGTCCCGCAGCACCCGGACGGCGGCCAGATAGACCTCGATGAAGTGGTCGAAGTCGCGGAACTCGTAGAACTTCRTCAGGCCCTCGATATCGGTGGGCAGATCGTCCACCCCGTGGCGGCGCGCGAGGGCGAGCAGGGTCCGCGGGCGCATGGATCCCTCAAGATGGACGTGCAGCTCCACCTTGGGCAGCGCGTCGACGAACTCCTCGTCGCTCAGCCCGTCCGCCACCTCCTGGCGGCCGGCATCGCTCACGCTCATCAGACATCACCCGCGCGGACGTCACCAGTTCGCATGTCGGGAGACGATCGCTCCAGGCCACCCGTCCCGTCAAGCAGGGCTGACGCCACCCACCGGCGCATATCCACCGGAACTCCACTGGAACGCCTACCGGGCCAGGCGACGCCGTCCGGCACAATACCGTTCCGTACCGTTCCGTAACCGGTCCGAGCCTGCTCCGAGCCTGTCCCAGGCCTGCTCCAAGCAGGGCCGGCCGAACCATGAGGAGGCTGAAGGTGCAGGGGTCGAGCGACACGCCAGAGCAGCAGCCGTCACCGGTGGGGCAGCAGCCGCTGACGTACGAACGGGCTCGCTCGGAGCTGGAGGACGTCGTCCGCCGGCTGGAGGCCGGTGGCATCACCCTGGAGGAGTCGCTGTCGCTGTGGGAACGCGGCGAAGAACTCGCGAAGGTGTGCCAGGCGTTCCTGGAGGGAGCCCGCGCCCGCCTCGACAGCGCTGTCGACGCCGCCAGTACCGGCCCGGCGGCGGATCCGGGCGTCCGCTGACGCACGGCCCGCTACTGGCGCACGGCCCGCTGGCGCGCGGCCTACGGCGCGGCGTGCGGGCGCAGCGACGCCGCGAGCACCCCCAGGTCGGCGGCGGACGCCCCGCCCTTGCCGCCGCCGTCGGAGACGATTAGCACGACGTCACCGACCTGGCGGGTCAGCGCCAGATGGCCGGCATCGTCCCGTCTTTCCTGCCAGGACGCTCCGGCGAACTCGACAGTCCCTGTCACGGGCCGGTCCCCCAGGACGCGTTTGACCGCGTCCCGGGCGTTGCTCTCGTTGAGCTGCGCGTACGTCCTGTCATCCGGGCGGTCGACGACGTACCCGATCGTCAGCTCGACCGTTCCCGGCGCGGTGTCCGACAGCCCCGAGGTGCGGACCGAGGTGGGCTTCCAGTGGTCGGGCAGACCCGTCGGCGCCAGGACGTCGAAGGGCGCCAACCGCGCGAACGCGGCCACCGGGGCGGCCGTGTCCACCGTGCGCACCGGGTCGCCGCCGCCTCTGGGCATGAACAGCGCGACCAGCAGCACCCCGGCCATCACCACCCCGAGGGACAGCGCCATGTCTCGGATCGTTTCCTGACCGCGTCGTCGTGCCATCGTTCCATCCTGCCGTCCCGGGGATGCGGCCCGACGGGGCAGTCGGCCCGCTCGGCCCCTTTTCGTCCGTGGCGATCCCGCATCGGTCATCGCCGGACGGTGGTCTCCGCGCCGGATCCCGTGCCCGGTAGGCCGCCCGTCATGGCGCCGGATCGCGGTGGATCGCGCTGTCGGCGTCCCGGGGCACACCCACGACGACCACACACCGCATTCAGGAAACATCATCGATAAAATAATTATCGGGCGCCTGTTGAAGCACGGCCCGGACGTAAGCCAACTAACAGCGCGTCTGCCGGCCAGGTCGAATGCCTGGCGCCAACCGTCGGTAAACAATAGATGGGCGTCCGGCACGCCCCCTCCGCGTGCCGGACGCCCATGTGTGAGGTTGGACGTATGTCTGCTGGTCAAGGTTGCACCAAGTAGGACGATCGAGATGTCACACACCTGACATTGGCGTTCCGCGGACTGCCGTCCCAAAAGCGGTGCGATCGTATTTCCACGCCCTGCCGTCCTGCCAGCCGTGGGTACCGGCGGGTATCCACCCGGGTACCGCGGCTGGCACCCCGCGCGGGGACCGGCGGCCTGGGCCCGCGCGACCGCACCGGGCTGTGACCGGGTGACATCCGCCCCGCGGCCGGCGGGGCGAAGGGCCGCCGGTGACCCGCCGGCTATCGGTGGGCGGATTCACTGATGTGCAACTAGTCTCACTTCCGTGGCAGTCGAAAGCGCGAACCTTCCTGATCCTCTCGTCGTCCAGGGGCAGGCACCCGACCGCAACCTCGCCCTCGAGCTCGTCAGAGTGACCGAGGCGGGGGCACTCGCGGCCGCCCGATGGGTCGGGCGTGGTGACAAGAACGGCGCCGACCAGGCCGCCGTGGACGCCATGCGACGGCTCGTCGGCACGGTGTCGATGCGGGGCGTCGTCGTCATCGGCGAGGGCGAGAAGGACGAGGCCCCCATGCTCTTCAACGGCGAGGAGGTCGGCTCGGGTGAAGGCCCCGAGTGCGACGTCGCCGTCGACCCGGTGGACGGCACCACGCTCACCGCCAAGGGCATGAACAACGCGATCTCCGTGATGGCGGTGTCCGAGCGCGGGTCCATGTACGACGCGAGCGCGTGCTTCTAYATGGAGAAGCTCGTCACCGGCCCCGAGGCCGCCGGCGTGGTGGACATCACGGCGCCGGTCGAGGACAACGTCCGGGCCGTCGCCAAGGCCAAGGGTGTGCATCCGCGGGACGTGACCGTCGTCGTCCTGGAACGCCCGCGCCACGTCCAGCTGATCGAGCAGATCCGCGCGGCCGGCGCCCGGGTGAAGCTCATCTCCGACGGGGACGTCGCCGGCGCGGTCATGGCTGCCTCCGCCGACACCGGCGTCGACCTRCTGCTCGGCATCGGCGGCACACCCGAAGGGATCATCAGCGCGTGCGCGGTGACCTGTATTGGCGGTGTCATCCAGGGACGGCTGTGGCCGCGGRACGACGCCGAGCGCACCAAGCTCGTCGACGCCGGCCACGACCTCAGACGCGTACTGACCACCCGCGAGCTCGTGGACAGCGACAACGTCTTCTTCGTCGCCACCGGTATCACCGACGGTGAGCTGCTGGCCGGTGTCCGGTACCGGCCGGGCGGCGCCAACACGTCGTCGCTGGTGATGCGCTCCCGCAGCGGGACGATCCGGCGGGTGGACAGCCAGCATCAACTGACCAAACTGCAGGCGTATTCGACGGTGCCGTTCTGAAGGTACCGTTCCGAACCATGTCGACGACATCGGCGCCGGTGCGGACCACGGCCGTCACCCCGCGCCGGGTCGCCCCACGCTGGGCTGCCCTACACCGGGCCGCACTACACCGGGTCACCGCGGCTGTCGCCCGCCTGGACCGGCCCGGTCCCCACGGCCGGGCGTCCGAAGCCACCACGCTGCGCGCCGCAGCCAACCGTTTCGTGACCCATCCGCGTCCACCGGTGCTGTTGGGTGTGGTCGCGAGCCTGGCGGCCATGCGGCTCGCCCGCGGGCGCTTCAGCCGGACGGACGCGGTGGTCGCGGTGTCCATGGCCGCCGCGCAGCCGTTCGTCGAGTGGGGGGTGCACCGCGGGATTCTGCACGCCCGGCCGGGCAGCCGGGCCGGCGCGGTCTGCTACCGGATCGCCGGCTGGGGGCACGAGCAGCACCACCGCGACCCGACGAACATGGACACGATGTTCATCCGGCCGCAGGAGGTGCTCGACGCCGGCGCGGCCGCGCTGGCCGTCGCCCTGGTCGGTCCTCCCCCCGCCGCCACCGCGGCCCTGTGMACGGGCCTGGGGCTRCTTGCCTACGACTGGAYGCACTTCCTCATCCACACCGGCTACCGTCCGCGCGGCAGGATGTACCGCAGGATCTGGCGTAACCACCGGTTGCACCACTTCCGCAACGAACGCTACTGGCTGGGTGTGACGTCCAACATCGGCGACGTGCTGCTGGGTACCAACCCGCCGCGGGACGCGGTCCCGGTCTCGCCGACCGCGGCCTACGCCCACCTCCCCGCCCAGTGATCTTCGGTGATGCCGGTCCGCCGGGTCGCTCACGCCCTGTGGACTTACTCACGCTCGGTACCGGCCGGTTGGCCCGAGAAACGGACGCTCCACCCGCCGGTCAACTGGCCGCGGCCGCCCGCCAGCGAGTGGGATCTTCCCTGATCCGGTCATCCGCCGCGGGTGGCCGTCAGGTGGGCCCGCGCTCCGGTGGTTGACCAACCGCCAGTCGCCGGATTCCGTTCCAACGCAGTCCGGCCACCGACGGATCATTTCCGACAGCTCTGTCCGCTCTGTCCGCGCCCGCACCGCGGGCCATGGATATGTCACCGCCATGTCGTCGAGGTTCGGCCCGCGTCACGGAAACATCGGAAACATCGTGCCCGGCCGTGGCTGTAACCGCCGAAAAACCGCGGTGGGCCGTTTACCGGCAGGTCTGACACCGTACTGGCGAACAGGACGTCAGGATGACGGTGGACATTCCGCGCCCAGGGTGTCCAGGCCGATGCCGATGTCGACATGGGTGCCGACGCGGGTGTCGGCTCGGGTGTCGTCGATGGCGCTGTCGGTGCCGTCGACGACCGGATCCCCCAGGCAGGCGGGAGAGCTCCCGGCCGGGCGGGGCGACGGCCGGCCGCCACTGGTGGTGCCCAACCGTGCCGGCCCCGTGGCCAGCGGGGATGGCGGAGGCAGCCTGGCCGGCGGAGACACCGCGGCCGGCGGAGCCGTTCGGGCTCGTGGGGACCCTGCCGGACCGTCCGCGCCCGCCCGCAGCCCGGCGAGGGCCATTCGCCGGGCGAGCGGCGCCGAACCGTCGGAAGGGCCGGCCGACGAGGTGGCCGGCGTGTGCCCCACCGGTGGCCGGCCCGGGCTGGCCGCGCCCGACACCCGCGGAAAAGCGCTCGGGGAACCGTCCGGTACCGGCAGCGCGGCGGATCCGCAGGAACTGACGGCGCACACGGTGGCCAGAGCCACTGAACACACCAGCGGAAAACACGGACCGAAACGCACGACCGCCGCCATCTCAGATATTCGTGCGGCCGACCACAGTCGTTACCGCGTAACTATTCATTCCTCCCGTCGGTGACACTAGCACCGACACCGTCGAACGCGGCAAATGCCGGGCCGCGTCCGACGGACAGCTTCCGGACAGTTTTCGGACAATGCAACCCGTATGAATCGGTTAATAATTTCTTCGCATCCGGCCGGCGGCGACGGCGTGTTCCACGCCGAATACCGGCGTCGGTCACGGTGGCGACGGCCGCGGTCAGGTCACCGGGAACCCGGAAGCCCCCGCCGGAGGGTACGTACCGCCCACCACCGGACGCCCGTCGCACGTTGCGCCTAACCTCCTGGACGGTAGATAGATAGATGTCGAGCAGGTGACGACCGGCGGGAGCGGGAGCATATGAGCGAGCAGGACTACCGCATCGAGCACGACTCCATGGGTGAGGTGCGCGTGCCGGCCACGGCCAGGTGGCGGGCACAGACCCAGCGTGCGGTCGAGAACTTCCCCGTGTCGGGCCAGCGGATCTCCCGGGCCCACATCGCAGCCCTGGCACGGATCAAGGCCGCGGCGGCAACCGTCAACGCCAAGCTCGGCGTCCTCGACGCGGAGATCGCCACCGCGATCTCCGAAGCCGCCCAGGAGGTCGCCGAGGGCGCCTGGGACGACCACTTCCCGATCGACGTGTTCCAGACCGGCAGCGGGACGTCGTCCAACATGAACACCAACGAGGTGCTGGCCACCCTTGCCACCGAGCGGCTGGGCCGGCCGGTGCACCCGAACGACCACGTCAACGCGTCCCAGTCGTCCAACGACGTGTTCCCGTCGTCGATCCACGTCGCGGCGACGCAGGCGATCGTCCGGGACCTGATCCCCGCCCTCGAGCACCTGGCCGCCGCCCTCGGGCGCAAGAGCGTCGAGTTCCGGGAGGTCGTGAAGTCGGGGCGCACCCACCTGATGGACGCCACGCCGGTGACCCTCGGCCAGGAGTTCGGCGGCTACGCGGCGGCGGTCAGCTACGGGGTGGAGCGGCTGCGGGCGGCCCTGCCCCGCATCGGTGAGCTCCCGCTGGGCGGGACCGCCGTCGGCACCGGTATCAACACCCCGCCCGGCTTCGCCGCCGCCGTCATCGAGCAGTTGGTGGCGGCCACCGGCCTGCCGCTGTCCGAGGCCCGCGACCACTTCGAGGCGCAGGCGTCCCGGGACGGCCTGGTCGAGGCCTCCGGGGTGCTGCGGGTGATCGCGCTGTCGCTGTACAAGATTTCCAACGACCTGCGCTGGGCGTCGTCGGGTCCGCGCGCCGGGCTCGGCGAGATCCACCTGCCCGACCTGCAGCCAGGGTCGTCGATCATGCCGGGCAAGGTCAACCCGGTGATCCCCGAGGCCGTCTGCCAGGTCGTCGCGCAGGTGGTCGGCAACGACGCGGCCGTGGCCTTCGGCGGCTCCGCGGGCAACTTCGAGCTGAACGTGATGCTGCCGGTGATCGCCCGCAACCTGCTGGAGTCGATCCACATCCTGTCCACCATCAGCCGGCTGTTCGCCGACCGCTGCGTGGACGGCATCGTCGCGGACGTCGAGCGCTGCCGGCGGTTCGCGGAGTCCTCGCCGTCCATCGTGACGCCGCTGAACCGCTACATCGGCTACGAGGAGGCAGCCAAGGTCGCCAAGCAGTCCCTGGCCGAGGAGAAGACGATCCGCGAGGTCGTCCTCGAGCGCGGCTACGTGGCTGCGGGCAGGCTCACCGAGGAGCAGCTGGACGCCGCGCTGGACGTCCTGTCGATGACCCACCCATAGACCGTGYCCGGCCCGGCCGGCAGTGTGATCATGCTCTTTCACGCTGCCGGCAGCCCGGATCCGCGGGGCACCGACGGGCCGAAGAAAGTATGATCATCTCTGCCGCGCGCCGCCGGGCCGCGATCACCGGGCAGTCCGGCGGTGTGGCCGCGGCCGTTGCCCGCCACCTGCGCCGAACAGACGGCGGGGAGCCGTGGAAGACCCCCCAGCAAGCCCCCACGACCCCCGCACCCGTGTTCAACGAGGCACCACGGTGGAGGTTACGGGGAGCTCGAAGATTTTTCCGCGGGCCGGACGGACGGGCCGTGCGGGCCGGACGGGCCAGCCGATGGGGCCACCCGGGCCGGGCCATGCGGGCCGGCCGGCCGGGCTGGCCGAGCCGTGCCGGTCGTTCGCGCTGGCCATGCCAGTTGTCCGGGCCGGTGTCGGACCGGGCCGGGCGCATACCGGCCGCATACCGGCCGCCAGGTGTGGCCGGCACGCGCGCACCGACGCGGCCGGCCCATCTGGAAGCGACGGCCCGGGAAGGTACGGAGGTCCCGGCAGAAGGGGCAGTAACAACCTGACGTTCCGGACACCTCGGGCCGCCGGGCCGGATATTCTCCCAACTAATCAATAGCGGGAATTTTCAGTTGAGGAGGTGACAAACGATGTACGACTACGACCTCCTCGTCATCGGGTCGGGCCCAGGCGGGCAGAAAGCGGCTATCGCCGCCGCCAAGCTGGGCCGCCGCGTCGCGATCGTCGATCGTCGTGACATGGTCGGCGGGGTCTGCATCAACACCGGCACGATCCCGTCGAAGACACTGCGCGAAGCCGTGCTCTACCTCACCGGTATGACCCAGCGGGAGATGTACGGACAGAGCTACCGGCTGAAGGACGACATAACGGTCGCGGACCTGTCCTCACGTACCCAGCACGTCATCGGACGTGAGATCGACGTCATTCGTAACCAGCTCAGCCGTAATCGGGTGGCCTTGCTCATCGGAACGGCAAGCTTTGTCGACCCGAACACCATCGCCATCATCGGCAGCGACCAGATCGACGAGCGCCGGGTCCGGGCGGAGAAAATCATCATCGCCACCGGCACCCGGCCGGCCCGACCGGACACGGTCGACTTCGACGGCCACACCGTGGTCGACAGCGACCAGATCCTGGCGCTGGACAAGATTCCCGGCTCGATGGTCGTCGTGGGCGCCGGTGTGATCGGCATCGAGTACGCGTCCATGTTCGCCGCGCTCGGCACCAAGGTGACCGTCGTGGAGCGTCGTGACCGGATGCTCGACTTCTGCGACGTGGAGATCGTCGAAGCTCTCAAGTATCATCTGCGAGACCTGGCTGTTACATTCAGGTTTCGCGAGTCGGTCGTGTCCGTCGAACGCCACAACAACGGCACCCTGACTCTGCTGGAAAGCGGCAAGAAGGTCCCCGCCGACACCGTGATGTACTCGGCCGGACGCCAGGGGCTCACCACCGCGCTCAACCTCTCCAACGCGGGACTGAGCGCCGACAACCGGGGGCGCATCAAGGTCGGCTCGGACTTCCGGACCGAGGTCGACCACATCTACGCCGTCGGCGACGTCATCGGCTTCCCGGCGCTGGCCGCGACATCCATGGAGCAGGGCCGGCTCGCCGCCTACGCGGCCTGCGGCGAGGCCGTCCACGTGATGCGCCACGAGCTGATGCCCATCGGCATCTACACCATCCCCGAGATCTCCTACGTCGGCAGCACCGAGGACGAGCTCACCGAACGGGCCGTGCCATTCGAGGTCGGCGTGGCCCGCTACCGCGAACTCGCCCGCGGCCAGATCGTCGGGGACTCCTACGGCATGCTGAAGCTGCTTGTGAGCTCGACCGACCGCAAGCTGCTCGGTGTCCACGTCTTCGGTACCGGGGCCACCGAACTCGTCCACATCGGCCAGACCGTGATGGGCTGCGACGGGACGATCGACTACCTGGTGGACGCCGTGTTCAACTACCCGACGCTCGCCGAGTCCTACAAGGTGGCGGCGCTGGACGCGATGAACAAGATGCGTGCCGTCGCCCGCTTCAGCAGCTGACGTCCAGGCTCAGGCGGGCTCAGGGCGGTCGGGGCAGGCACCCGGTCGGGGCAGGAACGGTCAGGGCAGCCGGAAGACGTCGACCAGGATCACGCCTGGGGCGGGCCGGCGGTGCGCCGCCGGGCTGTCATGGACGACCAGGATCGACGAAGGGTCGCCCGGGGCCAGGGCGATCCCCTCGGCGTGGTCGTCGCCCTCGCCGAACGGCAGGTCCAGCACACGGACGAGCGCCTCGTCGTCGACGACGACGCTCGTCGCCGCCCTGGCCGCGCCACGCCACCGGTAGACCCGGACCGGGCCGTCGAGGTCCATGGTCGGGCCGGCGAGCACGAGCAGGTCGTCCCCCTGGGCGAGCAGGTCGCGCACGCCCAGGCCGTCGAGGTTCAGGAAGTGCTTCCGGTAGGAGAGGCCGCCATCCAGCGGCCGCAGCCCGAGGTCCTGCCCGTCCCCCTCGGTGGGACGCAGTTCGACGACCACCGCCCAGCCGCGCAGCACCGGCCCGCGCAGGCCCAGATAGACCCGCTCACCGACGACGGCCAGCCCCTCGACGTCAAGCCCGTTGTCCTTGCTCGGAATCGTCAGGAACGGGCCGAGGTGCTTGTCGCCCTTCAGCACCGTGGTGACCCGGGTCTGCTTGCGCAGGCCCAGCGCGGCGGCGGTCAGCGGCCCGCCGGCGCCGTCCGGGGCGGCGGCGCTGCCCACCAGGGTGGGCAGCCCGTCCCGGGTGACGACCGGGATGCGGCCGAGCAGATGCCGGTTCGCGTTCTTACGGATCTTTGCCAGGGCGCGCAGCGCGTCCTCGGTCGCGTGGTGCGGTTTGACCCGCTTGCGCGTCAGGCTGTGCGAGCCGACGAACCACAGGTAGTCACCATGCCGGTCGAACCCCTCGATGTCGATCTCGGGGATGGCGCCGTCCGCGTCCGGCCCCGCCGGCAGCGGCAGGAAGTCACCGACCGGGAAGGAGACATGGTTGTCGTAGGTGTCCCCGGCGGCGCCCAGGGTTACCCGCTCGATCGTCGTCGTCTCGTCTCCGCCGAGCCACAGGTGCCGCCCTTCACTCTTGATCGTCGACAGTGACTCGACGATGTCGACCACGGGGTGCGGGCCGACGTCGTCGAAACGGACCGTAACGGTCTCCACCGTATCCACGCGACTGCTCCCCCTCGGCCCTGAGCCCCCGCTGACGTGACAGTCCCGTTTACCACAGCTCGCCTGTCACAGCCCCGCCTGCCACGACCCGTCCGACATATCCGGCCAGATCGGATCGTCACCGTGACCGGACGGCGCAGCCGGCGGACAGAGCCGTGGTCAGCAAACATCACCACAGCCCACAGACACGCTGTGTGTCGCAAAGCGGACACGGCCCCGAGGGCGGAATCGGGCCGAGCCGGTCGAGGGGGCGGGTAGGCGGGCTGGAGACGCGCCGGACGCGCCGGGCAGCCTCAGGGCTGTGGACCGTCGCCCCACAGCCCTCGCCGCGGAAGTACTCCCGCGGGACGAGCGCGGCGGAACGGCTTCAGGGGAATGGCTTCAGGGGACGCGGGCCGCCCACCGCCACCGACGTCGCGGCGGCGTCCCAGGCGATCCGGGACAGCCCCTCGACCGTGTCGATGCCGGCCCGCATCGACGGGTTGCTGCGGCTGTAGACCGCCATCACGTAGTCCCGCCCGCCCCCGTGGACATGTCCGATGCTGGCGATCACCCAGCCACCGTCACGGGGCAGCCAGCCGTTCTTCACCTCCACGGTGACGCCCGCGGGCACCCCGCCGGGCAGGCCCCACCGCTGGGCGGGCACCACACCGGCGAGCAGGCTCGCCGCGGTGGCCCGGGCCTGCTCGCTCAGCACACCGCCCGGATAGRCCAGCGTGCGCAGCACCGCGAGCTGGTCGGCGGCGCTGGTCAGGGTGAGCCCCCAGCGTCCGCCGCCGYCCGCCTTCGTCCTGGTCATCCCAAGCCGGCTGAACATGGTGTCCATCGACGCCGTGCCGCCGAGTGAGCGCCACAACCGGCTCGCGGYCCTGTTGTCGCTTACGTAGATCATCGCCTGGGCGTTGCGCAGTTCGCTCGTGCCCAGACGTCCGGACGGCCCGGCGCGTTCCAGAATGCCCAGCAGTATCGACAGTTTCACCGTGCTGGCCGTCTCGAAACCCGGCGCCGTCGGGTCGTCGACGGTGACGGTCCGACCGGTGACCGCGTCGTACACCGCCACACCGACCTGCCCGGGGCGTCCTTCGAGATATCCCTGGAACCGCTCGGACAGGTCGGACCCGGACAGCGACGGCGCCTTCGGCACGGCCTCGGGAACGAGCCGCGGCGGTGGGACGACGATACCGATGGACGGCAACCGGACAGCTGGCGGCTCCGCGGGAACGCCCGGCACGGGAACATCCGGCGCGGAAACATTCGACGTGGATCCGCCGGCACCGGCAAAACRCACGGATCCAACGACCGGAGCCAGCACGAGAGCATTGACCACGGCAGCGGCGACCAGTATTGCGCCGGCTCGTCTCGAGACCGGGACCCGGGCCGGCACATCGACGGATCCCAGCGGTCCTGAAAATCCCACCGCCGGCCGCCGGGTCGCGTTTTTCGCGACGTTGTGCAGCGGTGCGCGGTGCCGCATGGCGACGATTGCATGGTGCCGCATGGTCACAGCCGATATATACCCGTGGCAGGGCGTCGCCGCATCGCCACATTCCCTTTTCTCCGCGACCGCGCAGATCGGTGCCGGACGCCGAGAAGGCTCCCGTCAGGCAGCCTTTCCGTGGAAAACAGCCACCGGAAAATTCGCCGGCAAAAGACGCTGGAACCGGCCGCACGGGCCGCCGGCACCTCGGCAGTTCGGAAACAGTCTCATACCGRCCCTCGACATTATTGTCAGGCGACGGGGCGGGTTGGCGCTGTTGGCACTGCTCCCTGGCTTGTGGTCCTGGTCCCCGGCCCGATTCCCGGTTTGGCCCCCGACCGCCCCTGGCCGCGTCCTCCGCGCAATCAGGAGACACCCTGGAAGCAGCGGGGAAGCCAGGCGTGGAAGGAACGTGACCACACCGTTCCCGGGCGGGTTTGTCAGGCGAGGTGAGCCCGCTCCGTTCGGGCGTCGCGGGCGCAGCGGGCACGAAGCTTGTCACCTAGCGTGCCGGACAGATCCCGTACCGGGATCCAGCGATGGTCGACCGTCTCCGCGGAACACGGCCGCACCGTTTCGTCCGGGACATACAGAATGAAGCGAGCGTCGTAGTGCACATGCGAGGGTTCTTCCCGAACCGGATCGGCGGGCACGATCTGCGCGTCAATATCAATCGGATAAACAGTGTCCGGAATCACAGAATTCGCCGCTATTCCGGTTCTCTCGGCGAGCCCGCGCAGCGCCGCGCCCAACAAGGACCGGTCCGCCGCGTCGACATGCCCGCCGGGGAGCAGCCAGCCCGCCGAACCCCGATGACGAACATGCAGCACCCGCCAGTCCGCGGTAACCGCGACCGCGCCCCAGGTGACGTGCGCCGGCATCGTGGCTGCGTCCGTCACCGGGCCTGCCCCCTCTATCAGGGCCAGCACCAGCGGACTCAGGGTCTCGATCTCACCGGGATTGTCCTCGAGATAGTGGAGAACTACTCCGGCGACCGCATTGTTGCTCACTGCCACGGGACATGACAGTACCTCCAGAAGACGATTTCGGCCGCACGAGGGCCGGCCGGGCGCCGCCACTTCGAACGGGCCCACGGTGTACTCCGCGGCGCCCGAACGGTGCACTCAGCGGCCGGATCCCGTTCGTGGCACGCACTTTCCGCCCAGCGCGTCGGACGGTCACGACGCTGCCGGGCGGGCGAGCGAGCGGGCCACAGTCGCCAAACCGACAAATCGCCTCCGCTCACCTCCGCCCCGCCGCCCGCCGCCAACGGTTCCCGCGGCCGCGCTGACAGGCTGCCGACAGCCGCGGCGGCGCGTCGGCATGTGATGCCTATCGTGTGACGACCGGCACCAACCCACATCGACCGGCACCAACCGTTGGGGATCGTCTCCATGCGGGCGGGACGGACACCGGCGGGCGAGGCCGGCCGAACAGGACACGCGTCACACCCGGGGTGTGTGAAGGGGGAGATCAGATTGGGTGCTTCCGGAGGTTCCGGTGGCTACGTCGGCACCACACGGCATCGGATGGCGGTGGCAGCCATGGGCGGTGGCCTGGCGGTACTGCTGCTCGGAGCCTGTGGCGAAGCGACGGGCACGAGCGTGACAACCGGGTCGACCGGGCCGACCGGATCGGTGACTCTGCCGAGCGGGCTGCCGACATCGCTGCCCACGGGCCTGCCGACGGCCCTGCCGTCCATTTCGGCGTCACTGCCGGGCGGCGGGCAGGTGGCCACGGGCAGGGACGCGTTGAAGGCCGCGAACGTCCCCGAGGACTTCCCGATCCCACCGGGCGCCGAGGTGGAGGCCGGTACGTCCAGGAACAACGAGTCCGTGCTCACCCTGAGCGGTGTCTCCGACAACGCGGTGGCGACCTTCTACCGCCAGGCGCTGCCGGCCGCCGGCTACACGATTACCAGTGACAATCAGATAGCCGGTCTGGCGGCTTCGATCGCCTTCGAGGGCCACGGTCTGAGCGGGACCATCGGAACGGCCGGGATCGGAACGGCCAACGGCACGATACTGACCTTCCGGAAGCAGTAGGCAAAGAAGCAGCGGACAAAGCGACGGGCCCCTGCCGGCAGCAGTGAACAGGCCGGCGGAAACGGACCAGATCCGGCTTTTCAGGCTCACCGGCCCACCAGCCCGATTCCGGCCAGCCCGATGGTTGTGCAACGCCGACTCCCGGTACGGCCGGTGACCCGCCACCGCCCGTACCGTCGCGATCGCCGGACGGCCATCGGGCACCCGCCAGCATTACCCCGGGCGGCCCGGACCTCACTTCGCACCCGAACCGTGTTCCGTACCCGGATGCTATTTCGTGCTCATCAGCGCGTCCAGCATCCCGTGCAGATGGGCCACCGCCCATTCAATGTCGAAGTACTTGTACCGGCCGGCCCGTGACTCGGCCGTGAGAACGCCACAAAGGTGCACTCTGCTGAAGTCCCCGTACGGGAACCTGTACCGTTTCCTGTCGTCCTCGTCGTCGTCCTCGGAGATTCCCAGATACCATTTCTGATACTCGTTGAAGCCATGTTCGGAAATGAACTCGTTCTCCTGCCGCGTCGAGGGCTGGTGCACGCTCCAGTCGTCTCGTTCGTCGAGTACCACGGCACCGTTTTCGATCAGTTTTCTGGCATGCTCGTAGGAACGGCGGCTCAGTCTCACGGACATGATCTCCTCCAGAGCATTCTCGAGGACGAACCGGTGCACGGGGCTGGCCGCGTCAACGGCCCGTTCAGACGGCCGTACCCGGTCTGGCAGCATCGACACCGGTACGCCACCTGACGCCCCCAGGGGGCATCCCGGCCGGCTGAACCACCCCGGCCAGCACGCCACCCCCACAAATGATCATTCTTGCCGTCACCGGCGAGCACCCACTGACGCCCATCGGCCCGGCGCCGGGCCCGGACAGACCGCGGGCCCGTGGAGGCCTTCCTTCCGCCAGGCTTCCGCCAGGCCGCTGGACGGCTCAGGCCGTGGCCGGCGGCGTGGCTGCCGGACCCGGTTGCGGGCCCGCGGCCGCGGCCCTGGCGAGGCGGCGAGCAAGCCTGGCGGTGAAGAACTTCAGGACACCGGCGAGAAGCGCTCCCGTCCCCGGCACGAGCGGGACGAAGCTGCCCTGCCAGACGATCTCGGTACCGCCGTCCACCGGCGCCAGATCCACCGTCGCCAGATAGTCGCGTATCGGCAGCAGACCCGAACGAACCCGGTAGGCGTGCCGACGAGCCGGAAGATACTCAACGATCTCTTCACGGGAGATCAGGGGTGGCCGGCCAACCCGACGCACCGCTCCCACACCGCCCGGCGGGGGTGTGCCCTCCCGTTCCCACCACGATCGCGATATGAGCGGAGCCGCCCACCGCGACCAGCCCGCGCCGTCCGCCAGGAGCTCGAACACCGCTGACGGCGCGGCCGGGGAGAGCTGGGTCACCACGTACACCCGACGCCGGCCGCTCACGACGCCCGCCGCCCGGMCCGTTCGCGCCGGTCAGACCGGTCGACCTGGCCAGGCCACCTGGTTCGTACCACCGCAGCGACCCCGGAAACGATGGCCGGCTGCTCCCATATCCGACGGACGTCCACCACAGCCTCTTACCTTTCACCAAGAACGCGAACTCATCAAGAACATGAGTGTGGGCGCGGATGTGGCTGTCGACACGGCCACGCGGGGCCGAGCCGTGGCCTCGTTCGCGGTCGGCCGCGCCCTGCCCTCAGCCAGACGCATCCCGCCCCATGTGTATCCCCCATGTGTACACGGACGGCTTTTTCCCGCCCACTACAGATGATCAATGGCGGACTGCCACGTCTCACGATGGAGTGCGCGCTCCAGCGGCCGGCGGCGGGCCCAGCCATGTCTTTCCAGGTCGGGGGCCTGCTCGTGATGCGTGACCGGGCCGAGGCACAGCCACGCRACCGGCCGGATACCGTCGGGAATAYCCAGCATGTCCTGGACGGCCTGTTCACGGAAGAACGACACCCAGCCGCACCCGAGGCCCTCGGCGGTGGCCGCCAGCCACAGATTCTGGATCGCCAGACATACCGAGTACACCCCCGCGTCCGCAATAGCATGCCGTCCCAGGACGGCGGGCCCGCCGCGCTTCTCGTCATAGGTCACCACGATGGAAAGCGTGGACTCCAGGACACCGTCGATCTTGATCTGGGCGAACCGGGCGGCCCGCTCACCCGTCAGAGTCGCGGCGAAGACCGCGCGTTCCCGTCTGACATGCTCGTAGAAAGCGCGCCGGGTGCGCTGGTTTTCGATCACGATGAAGTCCCACGGCTGACTCAGCCCGACGCTGGGGGCGGCATGCGCCGCGGCGAGCACCCGCTCGAGGACGCCGTCCGGGATCGGTGCCCCGGTGAACTGGGCGCGGACGTCACGCCGCTGATGGATCACGCCGTACAGGTCCACTGGCATGGCAGGCTCCCGCTGTCCGCCACCCGCCCGTCGACGGATGGCACGGATGCGAGGCCGGTCTTCGGACTCTCGGATCAGCACCTGACCGCCCGCCTTCCCGGACCGCGCGGTCCAGTGGCTGCTCCCGGGCCGCGTCCAGCGGACCTCGATCGCGCGGGCGGCACCTGGACGACCACCATCCAGTCCGTCAGCACCCGATCCGTCGGACGTGGCCCGTGCGCGTGGGCGGCGGCTCCCCGATCACCGCGGCGGGCCCGTGCCGGACTCACACCGGCTTCCCGATTCTCCCCGGCCGCCTGGCCGCCCCGAGCGCACCCGACCGGTCATCCGGTYATGCGCCCGAGACCCCAGGCAACCTGGGGCACCTCGCGAACAATGCCACCACGATCATCCCACGGGACGGCCCCGGCCGAAGGCTTGGTGAAGAACGTGAGCAAGCAGCCATCGGCCCCCATGCTTCGGGGGGATCAGGCGTCCGTGAGCACCTTGGCCTCGCACACCTGACCGTCATCCCACCCCGGAATCCGGTCGCCAATAGCGTGAATCACCGCACGTAGGGACGATCGACTCCAGCGGATCGCCTCGTGGATCGCCTCGTCGTCGAACCGGTCCACCTCGACCACCATTGTGACGTCCACCCAGCCCTCGGTGAGGCTCGCGGCGATGTCCGGATCAATGATCCCGTGCAGATCCAGGAGAGCGTCCATCAGCCGATCCACCCGGGCCTCGAACCCGTCCAGGGGCCCGCGGTACACCGCACGCTGAGCGATCAGCACTCTCACTTCGACCACTCCCAGCACGTCGCCCTCTTGAGCTGACCGATGAGGTTCCGTCGGTAGTCCGGGTCCGACGGGGTCGGGTGAACGACCTTCATGTGCTTCTTGTCGCAGGGGCAGAACATCTTGTAGTAACGCTTGGCCCGATCCACGCGCCACCCCTGATCCTCGAACTGCTTGCTTCCCTGGACGCTCMCGCGGAGCCCAACGACGCYCTGACCCGCGCCGCCRCACGGCTTGATTCCGTCATCGAGCGACGGTGACCGCGAGCAGATTCGTCAGCGAGGCACTGGATGAGCTCCACGGAGCGGATCACTTCGACAGCGGTCAGCCCGAGCTCGACGAGTGGCTCCGTCGTCATGCTCTCACCACCGAGTCGCGTAGAACTGGGCGGACCTTTGTCTGGTCCGCCGATGGGCGGGTGGTCGCCTACTACACGATCGCGGCCCATCTCCTGATGCGTGACGACCTGCCGAGGTCGTTAGGCCGTGGAAACCCCGTGCAGATCCCGGCAGTCCTGTTGGCGAAGCTGGCGCTGGACAAGACGCTTCAGGGCCAGGGGCTCGGCGGCCTCCTGCTTGCCGACGCCGTCGGCCGGGTCGTCGAGGCAACCAGGACGGTCGCCGCGCGGTTCATCGTGGTCGACGCGATCGACGAACAGGCGGTCTCCTTCTGCATCAAGTACGGGTTCACCCAGGTGCCCGCCACCAACCGTCTCCTGAAACGGATGAGCGCCGCCGCGGCGCAGATCAGCCGCTGAATCCGGCTCCAGATCGCCGCCTACCGCTCCCGGCGGCACGGACTTCCGCCAGAGAGTGCGTCGGCGTCACCCRCATGCCCACGTCAGCGAGCAGGGCGGACGTCCGCCGGGCGCCCGCGGGGCGTCYCATCGGACGCTGGCGGGTAGCTCGACTGACCTGAGCCAGATGTTGCGGGGCCACCCCGGCCGGTCAGCCGGAAGTGCGCCGCGGGGCCTAAAAGTGCACCAAACGATCTCCGAACCGTCCCGTGGGCCGTCTCCACGGCCTGACCGCGCGGAGTAGGTTGGCCGCCTGAAGGCCACGCGGGCGTGAGAAGGGCCCGGGTGGGGGTAGGCCGCCCGACGCGACTCTGGATCCGCCGGTCCGGTGATGAAGACGGTCTTAACTCACGCTCCGATGTTCTTGTCAGTGCTCGCATGTGTGGGCATGCTTTGAAGGCCCTTCGATGTGACCATCGAAGGGCCTWGGCTGACCCAGGGGAGGTGGGAAGTGACGCAACCCAACGCTTGGCCATACCCCGAGCCGTACGAATGGGCGGACAAACCCGACTCCGCTACCCAGCAGGCGATCGACGAAGCACGCGAGGACCTTGCCGCAGGACGATCGGTCATCTGTACCAGTGATGCCGCGTTCGACGCGCTCCTCCACGAGCTGTCCATGGACCCACACTCGAAGGCAAGCTGACCCCTCGAAAGGGCGCTCACCCT
Organism: Protofrankia sp. BMG5.30; assembly: GCF_001983005.1. NCBI lineage: Bacteria > Bacillati > Actinomycetota > Actinomycetes > Frankiales > Frankiaceae > Protofrankia > Protofrankia sp. BMG5.30. The sequence continues at coordinate 91,244 of NZ_MOME01000004.1, forward strand.
TCGCCCTATTGTCGTGACCGTGCCCACCTTCGAGCCGGTTGCCCGCTTCCTCGCGGAGTTCCATCGACTCTCCCCCGCGCAGCGGGCCGCGTTCCTGCGTGCCGTCGCGCTGTTCCGTGAAGGGCTGACTTCGGGCTCCTTCCACCCGATGCGGGTCAAGGGCTTCAAGTCCGAGCCCGGGTGTTCGAGATGACGTGGGCACGTGATGGTCGGACGCTGTGGACGTACGGCGAGCCGATCCCCGGCAAGCCCGGCCCGCACGTCATCTGGCTGCGCATCGGCACCCACGACATCTTCGAGCGGTAGCTTCCCCACGTACGTCGTGGATCCGCGRCTACCGCAGGAACGGAGTGAGACAGACACCGCCGGATACCCTCGGACATCCAGTCGGCTGCCGGGGTCAGCCGGCGTCGGTCTGGGCTACGCCGACCGGGCAGGACAGGCCGGTGCCACCGAGGCCGCAGTAGCCGTTGGGGACCTTGTGCAGGTACTGCTGGTGGTAGTCCTCCGCGAAATAGAACGGCCCGGCGGGGGCGATCTCCGTGGTGATCGGGCCGAAGCTGGCGGTGTCGAGGACGGTCTGAAAGGCGTCCCGGCTGCGGTGTGCCGCGGCAAGCTGCTCGTCCGAGAAAGTGTAGATCGCCGAGCGGTACTGGGTGCCGACGTCGTTGCCCTGGCGCATACCCTGGGTCGGGTCGTGCGCCTCCCAGAAGACCTTCAGCAGGTTCTCGTAGCTCACCACGGCCGGGTCGAACACCACCTGGACGACCTCGGTGTGCCCGGTCAGGCCCGAGCAGGTCTCCTCGTACGTCGGGTTCGGTGTGATGCCGCCCGCGTACCCGACCGCGGTCGAGTACACCCCGGGGGTCTGCCAGAACTTCCGCTCCGCGCCCCAGAAGCAGCCGAGCCCGAACACGGCGGTCTCCAGCCCTGCCGGGAGGGGCCCCCGCAACGGCGTACCGAGGACGGCGTGCCGCTCGGGCACGGCGAAGGCGGGCACCAGACGACCGGGCAGCGCCTGCTCGGCCGTGGGCAGGGTGGACTTGTGGTGAGTGAAGAACATCTGCTGGAACCTCCGGGACTTGTCCGGTCCGCGGTGACGCGGAAGAAGCATGATGCACCACCGCGGTCCTTCGGCGACAGGGCCTGAGACGTCAACCCCGTCCATGCCCGGTACGTTCCCTGGCCGCGTACTCGTCCATCCCGAACCCGGCCCGGCCGGGCGAACCTGGCCCGGGCCGAGCCGGTGGACGTCCCGCGGGACCGGTAGAACACCTCCCGCGGGGACCGCGGGTCCTACAGAACGAGATCCTCCAGCATGGTGGTGACCAGCGCGGCGATCGGCGACCGCTCGGAGCGGGTGAGCGTGACGTGCGCGAACAGCGGATGGCCCTTCAGGGTCTCGATCACGGACGCGACCCCGTCGTGCCGACCCACCCGCAGGTTGTCACGCTGCGCGACGTCATGCGTCAACACGACCCGTGACCCCTGCCCCAGGCGCGACAGCACGGTCAGCAGCACGCCGCGTTCCAGCGACTGTGCCTCGTCCACGATGACGAACGCGTCGTGCAGCGACCGGCCGCGGATGTGTGTCAGCGGCAGTACCTCGAGCATGCCGCGGTCGGCGATCTCCTCGATGACCTCCTGGGAGACCAGGGCGCCGAGGGTGTCGAAGACGGCCTGTGCCCAGGGCGCCATCTTCTCGTTCTCGCTGCCGGGGAGGTAGCCGAGATCCTGGCCGCCGACGGCGTACAGCGGCCGGAACACCACGACCCGCCGGTGCAGCCGGCGTTCCATCACCGCTTCGAGGCCGGCGCACAACGCCAGCGCCGACTTGCCGGTACCGGCCCGCCCGCCCAGGGAGATGATCCCGACGTCGGGGTCGAGCAGCAGGTCGAGCGCGACCCGCTGTTCCGCGGACCGCCCGTGCAGGCCGAACGCCTCCCGATCGCCACGGACCAGCCGCACCTTCTTGTCCGCGGTCACCCGGCCCAGCGCGGAGGCGCTRCCGCCGGCCGCGGTGAGCACCAGCCCCGTGTGGCACGGCAGCCCGGCGGCGTCCGGGATCTCGACGGTCTCGCGGGCGTAGAGCCGGTCCAGGTCGTCCTGGGCGACGGCAAGCTCCGCCATGCCGCTCCAGCCGGAGTCCACCGGCGTCTGCGCCCGGTACTCCTCGGCGGCGAGCCCGACCGCGGATGCCTTCACCCGCAGCGGCAGGTCCTTGGTGACCAGGACGACGTCGTTGCCCTCCCCGGCGAGATTGAGCGCGACGGCAAGAATGCGCGAGTCATTGTCATCCACCCGGAACCCCGGTGGGAGTACCGACGGGTCGGTGTGATTGAGTTCGACCCGTAGCGTTCCACCGTCGTCCAACGGCAGTGGCTGATCCAGTCGACCGTGGCGGATTCGTAGGTCGTCGAGGAGGCGAAGGGCCTCGCGGGCGAACCAGCCCAGTTCGGGGTGGTTCCGCTTTCCTTCCAGTTCTCCTACGACTACCAGAGGAAGCACCACATTGTGCTCCGCGAACCGCAGCAGCGCGCCAGGATCAGACAGGAGCACGCTTGTGTCGACGACATGCGTTCGTGGCACACGCCCACCCGCTTATTCGGAGGAAGTCCGGGACCGGGCCCCTCGCAGGAGGCCGGGCACCGGCCTCCTGGCGTTGTCGCGAATGCGGCACCGAGGGGCCTCCCGAATGGCCCGGCCCAGTGCCGGACCACGACTTGAGCCATCTTGGTCCCGCCTAGTGGATCATCGTCGTGCGATGCCCACCCGGCGTACCCAGGGCCACACGTTAGCTCCCCCGCCACGAAAGCGCGACTATCTTCGCACAACACGCTCAGCAACGGTCACCGATCGTAAGGTGATGGCCAACGGGAAATCGCTTGTACTCCAGCCACAACCATGATCATTTTTTCTGGACCGTGCCGTAGAAGACAACTATGTGTCCTCGCGTTCGTATCCTGACGTTTCCCAGCGTTTACCTGGCTGGCACATCCCGATCGGAGAACGGAGCACGTCCCGGCCGGAGAACCGACGGCCGCGACACTGGCCGGCGACATTTCCAGAGGACCCGGGCAGAACCCCGACAGGACCTCCGGGCAGATCAACCGGGCAGAACGACCGGGCAGATCAGCGAAGCGGAGCGGTGGCAACGGGCGCGCCCGCTACGGGTAGCGCGCCCTCGACAAAACAGACGGCAGCAAACAGACGACGACAAACAGACGGCTGGCGCAGACAAACAGCGGCGGACGCGGACAGCCGGCGCTGTCCGGGATCGACGCCAGAACGCCGGACAGGCCGCGACGGCAGCGATCGGGCCGGCGTCCGTGGCGCATGCCGGACGCCGGCCCGATCTCCGCGGTCACACCCCCGCGGTCACAACCGTGGGACGGACCGTGATCAGCCTCCTCGTCAGCCCTTCAGTCGGTCGACCAGGGCCTCCTGCTCGGCCCACAGCTCGGCCGGAAGCGCGTCGCCGAAGGTCCGGTAGTGCTCGGGGATCAGCTCCGCCTCCTCCTTCCACAGCTCGATGTCGAGGGTGAGCAGCTCAGCGAGATCCTCGGCCGGGACGTCGAGCCCCTCGGTGGGCAGCGCCTCCGGGGTGGGCAGGACACCCAACGGGGTCTCCACCCCGTCGGCCTCGCCCTCGAGGCGGCCGACGATCCAGGCCAGCACCCGGCTGTTCTCCCCGAAGCCCGGCCACAGGAAGCGGCCCTGCGCGCTCTTGCGGAACCAGTTGACGTAGTAGATCCGCGGGAGCTTCGCCGGGTCGGCCTTGCGGCTGATCGACAGCCAGTGCGCGAAGTAGTCAGCCATGTTGTAGCCGCAGAAGGGCAGCATCGCGAACGGGTCACGCCGCAGCTTRCCGATCGCGCCGGCCTGCGCCGCGGTCGTCTCCGAGGCGACGATCGACCCGTAGAACACCCCACGCTGCCAGGTCGGCGCCTCGGTCACCAGCGGGACCGCGGTCGCCCGGCGCCCGCCGAAGAGGATCGCCGAGATCGGGACGCCCTTCGGGTCCTCCCACTCCGGCGCGATCGTCGGGCACTGGCCCGCCGGCACGGTGAAGCGGGCGTTGGGGTGCGCGGCCGGCTCGGGGGAATCCGGTGTCCAGTCCCGGCCCTTCCAGTCCAGCAGGTGGGCCGGCTTCTCCTTCGTCAGCCCCTCCCACCACACGTCGCCGTCGTCGGTGCGGGCGACGTTGGTGAAGACCGTGTTGCCCCATAGGGTCGCGATCGCGTTGGGGTTGGTCTCCTCACCCGTGCCGGGCGCCACTCCGAAGAAACCGGCCTCCGGGTTCACCGCGTAAAGCCGGCCGTCCTCCCCGAACCGCATCCAGGCGATGTCATCACCGATGGTCTCGGCTTTCCAGCCCGGCAGGGTGGGAATGAGCATCGCCAGGTTGGTCTTGCCGCAGGCCGACGGAAATGCCGCCGCTATGAAGTGGACCTTTCCGGTGGGCGAGGTGAGCTTGAGGATGAGCATGTGCTCGGCCAGCCAGCCCTCGTCCCGGGCCATCACCGAGGCGATACGCAGGGCATAGCACTTCTTGCCCAGCAGGGCGTTACCGCCGTAACCCGAGCCGTAGGACCAGATCTCCCGGGTCTCCGGGAAGTGCGTGATGTACTTGGTCGAGTTGCACGGCCACGGCACGTCCGCCTGACCGGGCTCGAGCGGAGCGCCCAGTGAATGCACGGCCGGGACGAAGAAGCCGTCGTCGCCCAGCTGCTCCAGGGCGGACGCGCCCATGCGGGTCATCGTCCGCATCGACACGGCGACATATGCCGAGTCGGTGAGCTGGACTCCGAGCGCCGAAATACGGGAGCCCAGCGGGCCCATGCAGAACGGTACGACATACAGCGTCCGTCCCCGCATGCTGCCCTCGAACAGGCCCCGCAGTTTCTCCTTCATTTCCTCCGGGTCGGCCCAGTTGTTGGTCGGCCCGGCGTCCTCGGGGTTCCGCGAGCAGATGAAGGTACGGTCCTCCACCCGGGCGACGTCGGTAGGATCGGAAGCGGCGTAGAAACTGCCGGGCCGCTTCTCGGGGTCCAGCGGGACGAACGTGCCTTTGTCGACAAGCAAGCGGGCCAGTTCCGCGTACTCCGCGTCAGAACCGTCACACCACCAAATCCGTTCCGGCCGGGTGAGTTCGGCGATCTCACGCACCCAGGCAATCAGCCCGGCATGCCTGGTCGGGGCAGCGTCAAGCCCCGAAATCTGCGCCGCGGTCGTCACAGCTCCCACCTCCGCTTGAGTCGAGCCCACCACGGCCCCGCCATAGCACCTATGCCCACGCCATGGAAGGTCCACTCGTGTTCGGGGCCACAGAACGCACGCGCCGTCACCCCGCAACACCGCGCCCGCGCCATCACCGTCCAGCACATAGTGGATCAGCCACAGCCATAGGCGATTCGAGGCCGTGTACAGGATCTTTTGACTCTACCTTGGGAGCTTCCAGCAGTCGCGCGGTCGAGCCATGGCAATCGGGCAAATCCACGCGCCGCGAAGCCGCCGCGAAGCCGATCAACGACGCCCACTGGTAACCATGACGGGCGCAAGATACGGTGACCGCGTGACCACGACCGCACCTGGCCGCGACTTCCGTCACCACCCGAGCGACCTGGTGCGACCGAGGATGCGCGGATGGTTGCACGCGGGCGCCTTCCCGGTCAGCCTGGCACTCGGCGTCATCGCCATTACGCTGGCCACGACGTTCCGTGCACGGATGGCGGTGGGCGTTTATGCGCTAAGCATCGCCATGCTGTTCGGCACGAGCGCGCTGTATCACCGGAGGATGTGGTCAACATCACGCGCGCGATCACTGATGAAACGACTCGATCATTCCATGATCTTCGTTTTCATCGCCGGAACTTACACACCGCTGGCCCTGCTCACGCTTCCACCGCGGACCGCCCGGACGATACTCATGGTGGTCTGGGGAGGCGCCGCGGTCGGTATCGGACTGCGGATGCTCTGGCTGCACTCACCGCGCTTCCTGATGGTGCCGCTGTACATCGCCCTCGGCTGGGTGGCGGTCTTCGTCATACCCGAACTGCTGCACACCGCCGGCGTCGCGGCGTTGGTTCTGATCCTCGCCGGTGGCGTTCTGTACAGCCTCGGGGCATTTGTCTACGCGTCCCGACGCCCCAACCCGGCTCCGCGGACGTTCGGCTACCACGAGGTCTTTCACGCGTTTACCATCGTAGCGGCGACATGTCACTATATCGCCGTCATTCTGGCAATCTACGCAACATAGGACCAGAATGGTCTGACCGAAAACCCGCTATCTCGCGGGGCCGCCGGCCGGGGCGGAATTCGGGTTCACAGTTCCGGCCCCTCCGCCCGGACCTGTTCGACTTTCTCCAGCGCCTCCCGCAGGCGGGCCAGCCATGGCTGCGCATTGTCACCGACAAGCCGGACGCACCAGGCCAGCGCGTCGCTTCGGCTGCGCGCGACCCCGGCGTCGACCAGCGTGTCGAGCACCTGGCGTTCCGGCTGCCGGAGCCTGGTCATCACCGGAACGGACAGGGTGGTGAACAACTCGGTCGTTCCGCCCGCGGTCGCGCCCCACGCCACCTTGCGCCCGTAGCGCCGCTCGGCCTCCTGGGCAATCGCGATCCGGACGTCCCTGGTCTGCTCACGGAACCGGCGGRTACGGCCCGACTCGGCGGCGGCGACCGCGGCGGGATCATCGGTCTCCAGCTCCGCGGCGGKGATCGTCCCCACCACCACGATCTCGTCCCGGTCGACGGTCACCGTCGCGGCACCGGTGAACCAGGTGTCGGGCAGCCTGCCCGCGAACCACGCCGGCGCGTCGTCCGCGGGCGGCACCGGCTCACGCTCACCCCAGCGGCCGAAGCCACGTCCACGCGCACCCGCCATGTCTGCCTCCTCGCGGTCCGCATCCGGTGCGGACTTCCAGACATCTCGCACCTCGATTGATTACATACTTACAACAGATACATGGCAATAGGTATCGCTCACGAACATCTCGAGAGCCGCGTCCGGCGGCGGGAAGCCCGGCTCACCCGCGAGACGCTCAGCTGGTCGCTGGCAGGACGAGCCGGACTCCCAGCTGGTCACGCACCGCCTCCACCGTGCTCACCGGACGTTCGCAGACGAAACCCCGGCACACGTAGACCCCCGCCGTGCCCCGCCCCCGCGCCAACGGCCCGGAAGTGACCACGACCGCGCCCGGTGAGGTGGTCAGCCGGGCCGTCCGCTCGAGGTCCGGACGGCCGACGACGGCGATCTCGGCGGGGCCGGCCAGCAGCGCCGTGCCGACCGCCCCCGCCCATCCGGCAAAGGACGCGTTCGCGGCAAGCAGTGGGGCGAGCACCTCCAGCACGTGCTCGGCGGCCCGGCGATGCTCGTCGGAGGCGGTCAGCGCCGCGTAGGTCAGCAGGGCGCCGGCAACCGCGGACTGGCCGGACGGCGTCGGTGAGTCCGAAGGGTCCCGCGGCCGGCGCAGCAGCCGCTCGGCGTCGTCGGCGGTGTCGTGGAAACCACCGTCGTCCGCGGCGAAGTGTGCCCGGACGACGGCCAGCAGGTCACCGGCCAGCGCCAGCCACTGTTCGTCCCCGGTGACCTGGTACAGGGCGAGGAGGCCCTCGGCCACGTCGCCGTAGTCCTCCAGCACCCCGGCGTTCGTCCCGACACGGCCGTGCCGGCTGGTGCGCCGCAGCCGGCCGTCCACCAGATGGACGTCGCGCAGCAGCGTCGCGGCGCTGGTGGCGGCGGTCACCCAGGCCGGTTCGGCCAGCAGCGCGCCGGCCTCGGCGAGCGCCGCGATCGCGAGCCCGTTCCAGGCGGCGACGATCTTGTCGTCCCGGGCGGGCTGCGGGCGGGCCGCCCGGGCCCGCGCAAGCCGCTCGCGCACCGACGCGAACCTTTCGGGATCGTCCGGGTCCGCCGGCAGCCGCAGGACGGAGCTGCCGTGCTCGAACGTGCCCGCGGCGGTCACGCCGAAGACGTCCGCGGCCCAGGCACCGTCCGCCGGGCCGAGGACGTCGACGAGCTCGGCCGGCGTCCACACGTAGGTGGCGCCCTCCGCACTGTGCCCGCCGGCACCGTGCCCGCCGGCGTTGTGCCCGGGCGATTCGTCCCCGCCGGATCCGGGCCCGGCGGGGACGACCGTGTCCGCGTCCAGCGCCGAGGCGAACCCGCCTTCCGTGGTCCCCAGGTCGCGCAGCAGGAAGGCGGCCGTCTCCCGGGCGACCCGCTCGGCCAGCGGCGACCCGGTCGCCCGCCACAGGTGCAGGTACACCCGTAGTAGCTGGGCGTTGTCGTAGAGCATCTTCTCGAAGTGCGGGACCGTCCAGGTGGCGTCCACGCTGTAACGGGCGAACCCGCCCGCGAGCTGGTCGTAGATCCCGCCGCGGGCCATCCGCTCACAGGTGGTGGTGACCATCCGCAGGCTGGCGGCGTCGCCCGTGCGGGCGTGGTGCCGCAGCAGCATCTCCAGCAGCGCGGACGGCGGGAACTTCGGCGCCGACCCGAAGCCGCCGTGCTCCGGGTCGAAGGACCGCGCGACCTTCGCCACGGCGGTGTCGAGCAGGTCGCCGGTGAGCCCGGCTGGCGGGCCGGCCGACCCCAGCGCCGCCGCGGCGATCCGGCGCGCGATGTCCGCGCCGGAGGCCGCCACCTCGTCACGTCGCGTCCGCCACGCGTGCGTGACCGCGGCAAGAAGCTGCCGGAACGAGCTCATCCCCGGTCGCGGCGCCGGCGGGAAGTAGGTCCCGGCGAAGAACGGCTCCCCGGCCGGGGTGAGGAACACCGTCATCGGCCARCCGCCATGGCCGGTGAGGGCGACCGTGACGTCCATGTAGACGGCGTCGACGTCGGGCCGCTCCTCCCGGTCGACCTTGACGTTGACGAAGTACTCGTTCATGATCGCTGCGGTGTCCGGATCCTCGAACGACTCGTGCGCCATCACGTGACACCAGTGGCAGGACGCGTAGCCCACGGACAGCAGGACAGGTACGTCCCTGGCCGTGGCCTCGGCGAAGGCCGCCGGCCCCCAGGGCCACCAGTCGACCGGGTTGTCGGCGTGCTGGAGGAGGTACGGCGAGGTCTGCTCGGCTAGACGGTTCGGCATGTACCCAGCATCCCGCCGCCGGGAAGCTCAGCGGGCCGTGGGCGCTTGGAACCTTTTATGGTGCCAGTCGACCGGATGGTGACCTGCAGGGCGACATCCGCGCCGCCCTACTTACATTCCGCGTCTTCTCACCCACAAACCGCGTCCTACTTACAGATCGCGCTGTCCCGGGCGCGGTTACGGCCAGGTCCAGGTCCCGGCCCAGGTCCAGGTCCCGGCCCGCTGCCGCGGACCTGGCCGCGGGTACGGCGGACGGCGTCCGCAAGCCGGGACGACCCGCTGGCCCGGGCCTGGCGGGCCGCGCCCCTGGCCATGGCCTACCTCTGCGTCCTGAGCGTCACCTCGGCCGTGCTCGCGGTCGTCCACCGGCTCGACCAGGACACCTACCAGCGCCTGTTGCGCAGCCGGTCCACCAACCTCGCGGGGCTGCGCAGCCGCCCGCTGTACGTGCTGGTGGCCAGCGCGTTCTGGCTCGAAAGGGGCACGTTCCCGCAGACGGCCGCCGCGGTGGCGGCGCTGCTCGCGCCGCTGGAACGGGTGGCCGGCCCCCGACCGGCACTCGGCGTGTTCGCCTCCGGGCATGTCGGAGCGAGCCTGCTCGTCGCCGGCGGGCTGCTGCTGGGCCAACGTGCCGGGCTTGTCGGCGGGCATGTCACCGAGGCCGTCGACGTCGGCGCCAGCTATGGCCTGATCGCCTGCGCCGCGGTGCTCGCCGCCACGGCGCGGGCGCACCGGCGGTGGCCGCTGGTCGGCGGCCTGCTGGCGCCGCTCGTCCTCGCCGCGGTCCGCACCCCCGACTTCACCGCCGCCGGCCACCTGATCGCGGCCGGCATCGGCCTGGCCTGCGTCCGGTACCTTCGGCTCTCGTACCCGCTGGCGGGCGCCATACCTTCCGGGCCTTCCGGCCCGGCCTGCCAGCCCCGGTTCACAGGCTCCGGATAGGCTCGAACCAACGATCGACACCATCCGCGTGTGCCTGCCATGAGCCAGCACAGCTGGTTCCGCTGTCGTGATCCGCGGATTCCCGCAGGGTCCGCGGGACGGGTCGGGTCGGGTTGACCTGAGGATGATGAGAGATGACCAGCAGTACCGAGCACAGCCGTGTCGAGCACAGCGGCACCAACGGCAACGCCGTGCGGGACACCGGCGCGCGGGACACCAGGGACGCTGCCGCCGGCCACACCGTCACCGGGCGTGACGACGACACCCGGCCGGTGGACGCTCAGCCGGTTACGGGCGGCGCGGCCGGAGCCGTGGACCTGCCGTTCCGTTACGACGCCCGGCTCGCCGGCGAGATCGAGCGCCGCTGGCAGCAGGCGTGGTCGCGGCGGGGCACGTTCCACTCCCCCAACCCGCGGGGCCCGCTGTCGGACGGTTTCGACGAGGTCGCCGGACGGCCGCCGTTCTTCGTCATGGACATGTTCCCCTACCCGTCCGGCAGCGGCCTGCACGTGGGGCATCCACTCGGGTACATCGGCACCGACGTGTTCGCCCGCTACCTGCGGATGACCGGCTACAACGTCCTGCACCCGTTCGGTTACGACGCCTTCGGCCTGCCGGCCGAGCAGTACGCCATCAACACCGGGCAGCACCCGCGGGTCACCACCGAAGMCAACATCGACAACATGCGGCGCCAGCTCGGCCGGCTGGGGCTGGGCCATGACACCCGCCGGGAGATCGCCACCACGGACGTGGCGTACTACCGGTGGACACAGTGGATCTTTCTCAAGATCTTCAACAGCTGGTACGACGACCAGGCCGACCGCGCCCGCCCGATCGACGAGCTGATCGCCGAGTTCACCGCCGGCACCCGGGCGCCCCGCGGCGATGCCAACCCACGCAACAGGCCCTGGTCACAGCTCAGCTCGACCGAGCGCCGACAGGTCGTGGACGGCTACCGGCTGGCCTTCATCTCCGAGCAGCTGGTCAACTGGTGCCCCGGGCTCGGCACGGTGCTCGCGAACGAGGAGGTCACCGCCGACGGGCGCAGCGACATCGGCAACTACCCGGTCTTCCGCCGCCCGCTGCGCCAGTGGGTGCTGCGGATCACCGCCTACGCCGAACGTCTGATCGCTGACCTGGACCTGGTCGACTGGCCGGACTCCATCAAGCAGATGCAGCGGAACTGGATCGGGCCCAGCGACGGCGCCACGGTCGAGTTCCCCGCGGTCGGGTCCGACGCCCGCGTCGAGGTGTTCACCACCCGCCCAGACACCCTGGCCGGCGCCACCTTCATGGTGCTCGCCCCGGAGCACCCCCTCGTCGACACRCTGACCGCGCGGGCCTGGCCGCCGGACACCCCTGTCGAATGGACGTTCACCAACCCGCCTCCCACCCCGGGCGCCGAGCCGCAGGATGCTCCTGGCACCGGCCCGGGGTGCGACAGCAGCGCCCCAGGAGCCGACGGCGGCGCCTCGGCGACGGACCAGGCGGTCTGGACGCCCCAGGCGGCCGTGGCCGCCTACCGGGAGTACGCCGCCCGCCTGGGCGACCGTCAGCGCGGCACCGACGAGGTCCCGCGCACCGGCGTGTTCACCGGCGCGTACGTCACCAACCCGGTCACCGGTGGCACCATCCCGGTCTTCCTCGCCGACTACGTCCTGATGGGGTACGGGACGGGCGCGATCATGGCTGTTCCCGCGCACGACCAGCGCGACTTCTCCTTCGCCCGGCAGTTCGGCCTGCCCGTCCCGGCCGTGCTCGCGCCGAGCGAGGACTGGCGCGCCGAGCACCGGGTGCCCGCGGGCGCGACCCCGGACACCTGGCCGGTCGCCTTCGCCGGGGAGGGAGAGTACCTGCCGACGTCGGGCGCGGCGCCGTCCCTGGCCGGGCTGTCGAAGCCGGACGCGATCAAGACGACGGTCCGCTGGCTGGAGGACGTCGGCGCGGGCCGCKCCGCCCGCTCCTACCGGCTGCGGGACTGGCTGTTCTCCCGGCAGCGCTACTGGGGTGAGCCGTTCCCGATCGTGTTCGACTCCGACGGCCTGCCGGTCGCGCTCCCGGACGACATGCTGCCGGTCACCCTGCCGGAGATGACCGACTTCCGGCCGGCGGCCGTGGCCGACGACGACGTCAGCGACCCGGTCCCCCCGCTGGCACGGGTCACCGACTGGGCCACCGTCACCCTCGACCTGGGCGACGGGCCGAAGACGTACCGGCGCGAGACCAACACCATGCCGCAGTGGGCCGGCTCCTGCTGGTACTACCTGCGCTACCTCGACCCGACGAACAGCGAGCGTTTCGTCGACGCCGAGGTCGAGCGCTACTGGATGCACACCCCCGGCGGCCCGCCCGGCGACGGCGGCGTGGGCCTCTACGTCGGCGGTGTCGAGCACGCCGTCCTGCACCTGCTGTACGCGCGGTTCTGGCACAAGGTCCTCTACGACCTGGGGCTGGTCTCGACGAAGGAGCCGTTCAAGCGGCTGTTCAACCAGGGCTACATCCAGGCGGACGCGTTCACCGACGCCCGCGGCATGTACGTGCCCGCCGCCGAGGTCGTCCGCACCGGCGACGGCGGGTTCACCCACGACGGCGAGCCGGTGAACCGGCGCTCCGGGAAGATGGGCAAGAGCCTGAAGAACAGCGTCAGCCCGGACGAGATGTACGACAGCTTCGGCGCGGACACCCTGCGGGTCTACGAGATGGCCATGGGCCCGCTGGACGCGGACCGGCCCTGGCACACCGACGACATCGTCGGCTCCCACCGCTTCCTGCAACGGCTGTGGCGCAACATCGTAGACGAGGCGACCGGCACGGCGGCCGTCTCCGACAGCGAACCGGACGCCGAGGCCACCCGGGCGCTGCACCGCACGATCCTCGCCGTCCGCGCGGACTACGCGGGCCTGCGCTTCAACACCGCGGTGGCCCGCCTGATCGAGCTGACCAACTTCGTCAGCAAGCGCTACGGCGGCTCGGGCGGGCTGCCCCGCGCGCTCGCCGAGGCGCTGGTCCTCATGGTCGCGCCGCTGGCCCCGCACATCGCCGAGGAGCTGTGGTCCCGGCTGGGCCACGACGGCTCGCTCGCCCTGCGTCCCTTCCCACAGGGGGACGCCTCGCTGGCGGCCGAGTCCACGGTGACGCTGCCGGTGCAGGTCAACGGCAAGGTGCGGTTCACCGTCGACGTCCCCGCGGACGCCGACGAACAGACCGTCCGCGATCTGGTGACCGGCCACGAGGAGTACGCGCGGCACACCACGGACCGGACGGTGAAGCGGCTGATCGTGGTCCCCGGCCGGATCGTCAACATCGCCCTCGGCTGACCCCCACCTCAGTCTTCCAAGGGCCTTCCCCCGGGCCGCCCACGGGGGGAGCAGGGCGGCCCGGGGAGGCTACGGCGTCAACTGGTTGTGGCGGTCGCGGCGGGCCGCCAGTCTCGCCGCCGGGTCCAGCCCCACGACGGCGCGCAGGCATCCGGCGGCGGTCTCGGCGAGACCGGCCACCCACCCACGGGCGTCCGCCGCCGTCCTCGGGCCGCCGTTCACACCGCCGTCCGGGACGGGGAGGACCAGGTCGACCGCGCCCAGCCGCTGGAGATCATGGGCGGTGATCCGCAGCCCGCGGGCCATGCCGGCGGCGTGACCGACGTCCCGATACATGATCACCGAGGCGCCCTCGGGCGGCAGCGGAGCGAGCCAGGCGTCCTCGGCGGCGATGACCGTGTCTGCCGGCAGCAGGGCGAGTGCCGCGCCGCCCGTGCCCTGCCCGAGCAGCACACTCACTGTCGGTACCGGTGTCGTCAACAGCGTCGCCAGGCAACGCGCGATCGCCGAGGCGATCCCGTGGCGTTCGGCGGCCTCCGACAGCTCGGCGCCCGGGGTGTCTATGACGGTGAGGACCGGTAGCCGCAGGTCCGCGGCCCGGCACACCGCGTCCCGGGCCGCATCGAGATCGGCCACACCGATGCGCCGATGCCGCTGGACCGACCTGTCCTGCCCGATAACGACGCAGGGTGTCCCCCGCAGCAGGGCGAGTGCGGTGACGATCGGCGTTCCGGACGTGTCCATCCCCTGGCTGACGCCTCGGCCCAGGTCGGACGCGCCGAGCAGTGTGACGTCGCTGGCCACCGCCAGGAACTCGCGCAGGCCGGGACGGTCGGGCGCGCGGGTGGCCAGCACCGACATCCACGGATCCCGTCCGCTCCCGGTCGGCTGGGAACCGGACAGCGTGATCCTGAACGGCTCGGAGCCAGCCGGCCCAGCCCCGGGCAGGTCGGACCTGGACAGGTTGGACCCGGACAGGTTGGACCCGGACAGTTCGACGTCGGCCAGGTCGGGCCCGGAGAAGTTGGCCCCGATGGCCGCCCCGGAGATCTCCGGGGCGGCCATCGGCTCCGCCGCGCCGCCGTGCTTCGGGGGAGGGACAGCGCCGCCGCCCGCGACGACGTTGAGCACCCGCTGGACGCTTTCCCGCAGTTCCTCGGGTGCGACGAGGGCGTCCACCAGGCCGGCCAGGCGCAGCGTCTCGGGGCTCTGCGCGTCCGGTCCGAGCGGCGTGCCGGTGAGCGCCTCGACGACCCGGGGCCCGAGGAAGCCGACCAGCGCCCCCGGCTCGGCGAACGTGACATGCCCGAGGGATGCCCAGGACGCGAGCACGCCCCCGGTCGTCGGATGGCGCAGGTAGACAAGGTAGGGCAGGCCCGCCGCCCGGTGCTCGGCGATGGCGCTGCTGATCGTCAGCATCTGGAGGAAGGCGGGGGTGCCCTCGTGGATGCGGGTACCGCCGCTGGCGGGCAGGGCCAGCAGGGCCTGCCGCTGCGCGGTGGCCCGCCTGATCGCGGCCGTGGCCCGGCGTGCCGCGGCCATCCCGACGCTGCCGCCGAGAAAGCCGTACTCGCTGGCCACGACCGCGACCCGGTGGCCGCCCACATGGCCCTCGCCGGTGCGGATCGCTTCGTCCGCGCCGCTGCGTTCGGTGGCCCGCGCCAGGTCCTGGCCGTAGGCGGCGCTCAGCACGGGCTGTTCGGGGACACGGTCCCAGCACCGCCACGTACCGGCGTCGAGGAGCCCGCCAAGAAGATCGTCAAGATGCGGACGCTTCACAGTGGACGCGGGTCCTCCTCTGGTAGTCATGCCGGAACCCTCCCGCCGTGGCCGTTTTCGAGCGTAACGCGGGACACTATGGTGCGCGATCGTTGATAAATCAGCAGCTCATGGCCGGTCATACCCACATCGGCCGCGGCAGTTGCGACCCGGGCCGACCCCGATACAAAGATCGCACGGATGAGCCGGCGGCCAGGTCGGCCATCCGGACCGTGGCTATGATCACGATCATTCCGGAATCCCGCTCACCGGGATCGGTCACCATGGGAGAATGGCCTATCCATCCATGCAGGTACGCCCCGGATTCGTCCTGCGTGAGTCCGACCTGACCTGGCGGTTCTCCCGGTCGGGCGGGCCAGGTGGGCAGAGCGTGAACACCTCCGACAGCAGGGTCGAGCTGTCCTTCGACGCCCGCCGCTCGCCGTCGCTGCCCGAGCCGCTGCGTGAGCGGACGCTTGAACGGCTGGCAGGCCGACTGGTTGACGGCGTTCTCACCATCACGGCCAGYGAACACCGGTCGCAGCTACGTAACCGGGAGGCCGCTCTGAGCAAGTTGATCACAACCCTGCGTAGGGCGAGCGGCCCCCCGCCGCCCGTGCGGCGCCCCACCAGCCCGTCGGCGCGCGCCGTCCAACGGCGCATAGCCGACAAGAAGCACCGGGCCGAGCTCAAGCGTCAGCGCAGGCTGGACTGAGACCGTAGGTAGAAAACGCTCTTCCGGCGACGGTTTTCACCTACGACGCGACGGTATTCCGCGACAGATACCCGATTCGTAGCCGGCTCGACTCCCTGCCCGGCCACCCGCGTCACGACCCGCGTCACAATGCGGTACAGAGCGCGATCATTCCACCGTCGAGAGCGTTTCAGGAGGCCGCTGGGCGGGGGATGCCTACTGGTCGCTCCGCGGGGAGTGCTGGGGCGGGATACCGCTGCCGGGGTCCTGGCTGTCGACCGGCTTGTCACGGTCGGTGGTGGGGGCGCCGAACCGTCCGCTGGCGACGTTCCCGCGCATCCGGGCCAGGCTGCGCGGCATCATCACGAAAAGAGCGACAGCGGCGAGGCCCAGCAGCAGGACGACCAGGAACCCGCTGGTACCAGCGCTGACCTCAAGCGCGAGGAACTGTCCAGCTGGAGGCACGCTTCACACCCTACGCCGAGCGCCCGCCGGACGGGCCCGGCAGGGCGGCGACAAACGCCGCCAGGCCCGGGCCAGGGGAGACAGCACCGGCCGGGCCTGGCGGGGTCAGACGCTGACCGCGAAAGCCGCGGTCATAGATCGAACTCGTTGGGGTCCAGCCCCACCGCGTAACAGGCGTCGCGGACGACCTGCTGCTCGGACTTGTCGAAGTGGCCGTCCGCGCCCCCGATGACGATCCCGATCTGGATCACCGCACGGGCCTCGGCCGGCTTCTTCTTCGTCTTGCCGATGTCCTGGATGACGCCGACCTTGGCGAAGTCGAAGTCCGTCTGCAGCTTGTTGCAGTAGTCGTTGAACTTCTGCTGGAGCTGCTCGGCGGGAAAGTTCTGGAGCACCTCGTTGGAGGCGATGAGCGAGGCGACCTTGCGGCGCTCCTCCGGGTCGATGCTCCCGTCGGCGGCGGCCACCAGGGCGCAGATGGCCATGCTGGCATCCCTGAAGGCACCGCTCTTCAGGTCGTTCTTCTTGGCGTTGAGCTGTTGCTGTATCGACGCGGTGCTGGTGCGCAGACGATCCCAGATCGCCATGATGTGATCCCCTCATCAGTCCCAAGACGCGCAAGGCGTGCAAGGCGTGCGTGGATTCGGATGCCCACGGTCACACCTCCCGCCAGCAGCAACGACCGGTGGCGGCCGGCCGTGCCCTGGCTGCGGATGATTTCATCGGTCACCAGCGGATGTGTCACAGGCGGCCGGGCCGGTGACAGCGACCCGGCCGCCTGGCTGTCCGGCTCAGCGGATGCCGTTGAACAGGTCGTCCTCGGGCAGCACGCCCACCTCGATCAGCGAACGGGCGAGCTGGTAGTCCTCGGTGGGCCAGGCCGCACGCTGGATCTCCAGCGGGACGCGGAACCAGGGCCCGTTCGGGTCGACCTGGGTGGCGTGCGCCAGCAGCGCGCGGTCGCGGATCTCGAAGAAGTCGCCGCAGGGGACCCTGGTGGTGATCCGCCCGGAGTCGGCGGAGCGGTCGACCCACTTCTCCAGCGCGCCGCTGTACGGGGACTCCCGCCCGCTCGCCCGCATCGCGTCGTGCAGGGCGAGCACCCGCTCCTTGTGGTGGGTCTGGTGGTAGTAGAGCTTGAGGGGCTGCCACGGTGCCACGCCGATGTCCTGGCCCACCTCCTGGTATCGCGCGCGGTCGCCCGCCGCCTCGAACGCCTCAATTGTGATCTTGTGGTTCATTATGTGATCGGGGTGTGGATAACCACCGTTCTCGTCATAAGTGACCACGACCTGTGGCTGGAACTCCCGCATCAGCCTGACCAGCGGCCTGGCCGCGTCGGCAATGGGCGTACGGGCGAAACAGCCCTCCGGCAGGGGTGGGAGCGGGTCGCCCTCGGGCAGCCCGGAATCGAGAAAACCCAGCCAGACCTGTCGGACGCCGAGGATCCGCCGGGCCTGTTCCATCTCGGCCCGGCGTAGCTCGACGAGACGTTCGTGGACGTCCGGACGGTCCAGAGCGGGGTTGAGAACGGTCCCGGCTTCACCACCGGTGCAGGTCACCACGAGGACGTCGACGCCCTCGCGGACATAGCGGGCCATGGTGGCGGCACCCTTGCTGGACTCGTCGTCGGGGTGGGCGTGTACAGCCATGAGTCGCAGGCCACCCTCGTTGATCGCCTTGGACATGCGACCATTGTTCCCGATGCCCTCCGCAACCGGTTCCGCTGCGCCACCACCCGGTTCCCCCACGGGAAAGTCGGGCGTGTTCGCCATGGTGCGACGCCTGCTGGACATTCCATGGCTTGGCGGTATCCGGGTCGCCCCCTGGTTCCTGCTGATGGGGCTCGTCATCATCGCGGCCGCCGCGATCGGCGCCGCATGGATCCAGAGCCATCCGGAACGGCTGAACTACGGGACCCGCGCCTATCGGATCACCCCGGCGCAGGCCGAGCTGACATTCGATGTGGAAAAGTCACCCAACGCCGTGGCAGAATGCACTGTCCGCGCACGTGCTCGGGACAACGAGGTCGTCGGCCGGCGTACCGACATCGTCGTCGGTCCGGCCCTGGACGGCCGACGGGTCACGACCACAACGGTCGTGCTCGCCACGTCCCGGGAAGCGAACGTGGTCGAGGTCGAGGACTGTCAGATCGCCCGCGCGGGCTGACAGCCGCTCGGGCTACTGGCGCGCGGCCAGCGGCGTGGCCGATTCCCGGCTCACCCCGCTCACCCCGCTCACCTCGCATGGCAAGCAGCGACGCTTGCTCGTCGCCGTCCCTGTCCGATCCCGACTGTTAGGCTGGGCGTTTGCCCCTGTCCCATCGCTTCGTAATCCGCCTTCGACCAACCGTGTATCCCGCAATTTCCCAGCACCCGACCGGGTGTCCCTGTCCAGGGCCCGTACGGGCCCGACGAGGCCGAATCGCGATACGACCGACCTGCGCCGCGGGCCGGTCGTATGTGTCGTATGGCCGTCGACGTACGAGCGTCCGGAGGATGAACGATCATGGTTCTTCCCGTGTCTCCGGGCCTCTTGAGGAATCTAGGAGCGTGACGCGTGTCGCAGCAGACGTGGCTGACCCAGGAGGCGTATGACCGGCTCCGCGAGGAGCTCGACCACCTCACCGGGACCGGTCGTGTCGAGATCGCCAACAAGATCGAAGCTGCCCGCGAGGAGGGCGACCTCAAGGAGAACGGCGGCTACCACGCGGCCAAGGAGGAACAGGGCAAGCTGGAGTCACGTATCCGGCAGCTCACCGACCTGCTGCGCGACGCCAGGGTCGGGCAGGCTCCGCAGTTCGACGGCGCGGCCGGCCCGGGCACCGTGGTCGAGGTGCGCTTTCCGGGGGACGACGAGACGGAGCGGTTCCTGATCGGTTCCCGGGAGGACCACAGCACCTCGCTGGAGGTGTACTCGGCCCAGTCACCGCTGGGTGGGGCCGTCAGCGGCCACCGGGCGGGTGACACCGTCACCTACACCCTGCCCAACGGGCGCTCGGCCACCGTCAAGATCGTCACRGTGGAGCCGTACTCCAACTGATCCGCCCCGGTCGGCCGACGGGAACCGGCCGGTTGACATTTCACGTCCGGTGTGCCTCCCAGTGGACACCCGGTATGCCGGACGTGGACACAATGCGACTTCCCTGCGCGACGGAGCGAGGGGACGTACCGTCGACTGGTGCTCGATCTGTCAGGGTCCCCGGCACAGTCCCCCGGACCGACATCACCGTCCCCAGGACCAACGACGCTGGGCCTCCTGCGCGGCTCAGGACACCGGTACCGATCCGTACGCACGGAACTGCGCGAGAACACCCTTGCCCGAATGGCCAGCGGTGAGATCCGGTTCCCCGGCATCGTCGGTTTCGACGACACCGTGCTCCCCCAGGTGGAACGGGCCCTGCTGGCCGGGCACGACATCGTCTTCCTCGGCGAGCGGGGGCAGGGCAAGACCCGTCTGATCCGCACCCTGGTCGGCCTGCTGGACGAGTGGACGCCGGTGATCGCCGGCTGTGAGATCAACGACCATCCCTACGCACCGGTGTGCACCCGGTGCCGGCTGCTGTTCGCCGGGCTCGGCGACGACACGCCGGTCGCCTGGAAGCACCGGTCGGAACGGTTCGGCGAGAAGCTCGCCACGCCGGACACGAGCGTCGGCGACCTGATCGGCGACGTCGACCCGGTGAAGGTCGCCCAGGGCCGCACCCTCGGCGACCCGGAGACTGTCCACTACGGCCTGATCCCGCGCACCAACCGGGGCATCTTCAGCGTCAACGAGCTGCCCGACCTCGCCGAGCGCATCCAGGTCTCCCTGCTCAACGTGCTCGAGGAGCGTGACATCCAGGTCCGCGGCTACATCCTGCGGCTGCCGCTGGACCTGTTCCTGATCGCGTCGGCGAACCCCGAGGACTACACCAACCGCGGCCGGATCATCACGCCGCTCAAGGACCGTTTCGGCGCCGAGGTCCGCACCCACTRCCCGCTACGGCTCGACGACGAGCTGGCGTTGATCCGGCAGGAGGCGGTGCTGGACTGGAAGGGCTCCCCGCTGGGCGCCCCCGCCGTCCCCGAGCACCTGCTGGAGGTGGTGGCCCGCTTCACCCGGCTGGTCCGCGACGCGCCCCAGGTCGACCGGCGCTCCGGTGTGTCGGCCCGGCTGTCGGTGGCCGCGGCGGAGACTGTGGCCGCCTCGGCCGTCCGTCGCGCGGCCCTGACCGGCGAGGACGTCCCCACCGCCCGGGTCGTCGACCTCACCGCGATCGTACCGGCGGTACGCGGGAAGATCGAGTTCGACCAGCTCGAGGAGGGACGGGAGGACGAGATCCTCGCGCACCTGCTGCGCCGGGCCGTCGCCGAGACCTTCCGCGCCCGGCTCGCCGGCACCGACCTGACCGGCCTGCAACGGCGGTTCGAGACGGAGGGGCCGGTCGAGACCGGTGACCTCGTCCCCGCCGCGGAGCTGCTGCGGCGGGTCGGCCCGGTCTCGGGGCTCGCCGCGATCCTGGCGAAGCTGGACGTCGACGGCGCCGAGGCGCCGGGGCTCGCCGCGGCCGGGCTGGAACTGGCCATGGAGGGCCTGCACCTCAACCGGCGGCTGGCCAAGGAGGAACTGCCGGGCCGCACGGTGTACGGCACATGAGCGCCCCGACCGGGTCGGGCGGCTTCCGCTACGGCCCGTGGGACGGCGGCCCCGACCCGCTCGCCTCCCCGTTCGACGCCGCCGGCGCGCTCGACGAGATGTCCACGCACATCCTGGACGGCCGGACCCCGCGCGAGGCACTGGACGCGCTGCTGCGGCGCGGGACCAACCAACGCCGCGGGCTTGAGGACCTGCGCCGGCAGGTGGAACGCCGCCGGCGCGAGGCTCGGGCGCGCGGCCGCCTCGACGGCACCCTGGAACAGGTCCGCGAGCTCCTCGACACCGCCGTCGGCCAGGAGCGCGCGGCGCTGTTCCCCGACCCGTCCGACGACGCCCGGCTGCGCGAGGCCGAGCTCGACGCGCTGCCAGCCGACCCGGCCCGGGCCGTGAACGCGCTGGCCGGCTACGAGTGGCGTTCGCCGCAGGCCCGCGAGACCTTCGAGAAGATCTCCGACCTGCTCCGCCGGGAGGTGCTCGACAGCCAGTTCCGCGGCATGAAACAGGCGTTGGAGAACGCCACGCCGCAGGACATCGCCCGGGTCACCGAAATGCTCGCCGCGCTCAACGACATGTTGGAAGCCGATGCCCGCGGTGAGCACACCGACGCCGCTTTCGAGCGGTTCATGCGCTCGTTCGGCGACTTCTTCCCGGAGAACCCGCAGACGCTGGACGAGCTGGTGGACTCGTTGGCGCGCCGCGCCGCCGCCGCCGCCCAACTGCTGGCGGGGCTGTCCCCCCAGCAACGCCAGGAGCTGGCCGATCTCATGGCGTCGGCGCTGGCGGATCTGGGCATGGCGGCCGAGCTCTCCCGGCTGCAACAGGCGCTGCGCGCCGCCCGGCCGGACCTCGGCTGGGGCCGGCGCGGCCGTTTCCGCGACACGATGACCGGTGACACGCCGCTCGGGCTGGGTGACGCGACGAGCGTCCTGGAGGAGCTGGCCGAGCTCGACGAGCTCGCCGCCGCGCTGTCCCAGGACTATCCCGGGGCGTCCCTCGAGGACGTCGACCCGGACGCGGTAGCCCGGGCGCTGGGCCGGGACGCCGTCGACGACCTGCGCACCCTCCAGCAGATCGAGAAGGAGCTGGAGCGCCAGGGCTTCCTGACCCGCAACGCCGGCAAGCTGGAGCTGACCCCGCGGGCGGTCCGCCGCATCGGCCAGAGCGCGCTGTCGCGCATCTTCCAGCGGATGGACACCCGCGGCCGCGGCGATCACGACTCCCGGGACGCCGGTGCAGCCGGAGAACCCACCGGGACGTCCCGACCGTGGCACTTCGGTGACACACAGCCGATCGATGTGGTACGCACCGTGCGCAACGCGGTGCTGCGGGCCGGCCCCGGCAACCCGGACGGGACGGTCGAGCTGGACGTCCGCGACTTCGAGGTGACCGAGACCGAACGCCGCTCCTCCGCGGCCGTCTGCCTGCTGGTGGACCTGTCCTACTCGATGGCGCTGCGGGGCACCTGGGGGGTGGCGAAGTCGACGGCGCTRGCGCTGCGCACCCTGATCGACACGAAGTTCCCGCAGGACACGATCCATCTGGTCGGGTTCTCCGACTATGCCCGGCTGCTGCGGCCGGTGGAGCTCGCGGGCCTGGACTCCGAGGTCGTCCAGGGCACGAACCTCCAGCACGCCCTGATGCTCGCGGGCCGGCTGCTGTCGCGGCACCCGGATTCCGAACCAGTCGTCCTGGTGATCACCGATGGGGAACCGACCGCGCACCTGATGCGCAACGGCACCCCTTCCTTCTCCTGGCCACCGGTCCCGGAGACTCTGGAGCTGACCCTGGCCGAGGTGGACCGCCTCACCCGCCGCGGGGCGACGATCAACGTCTTCATGCTCGACGACGAGCCACGGCTGGTCCAGTTCGTCGACGAGGTCGTCCGCCGCAACGGCGGCCGGATGCTCTCCCCGGATCCCGGGACGCTCGGCCGCTACGTCGTGCGCGACTACCTGCGGTCCCGCGGCGGACGACGCCGAGCCGCCAGCTAGCGCGTACCCACAGTCATCATCATACGCTCACAGCCACCGATTTATACGAAAAGTAATCATCTTATATCCACATCCACATCCATGCCCATACCCATACCTGTACCTGTACCTGTACCCACGCTCGCCGGCATCTCCGCGGCCGGCGGCGCACCCGGACGTCAGGGCTGACCGGCTGACGGCACGCAGGCTTCCTGACGGGCGTCCGGGCGAGCGGTTTCCGGATGGTCTTCGGGGCGTGCCCGGCCGGCCTCCTTCGCCCGGTACATCGCGAGATCCGCGTTGCGGACGACCGCGCCGGGCGGCGCGTCCTGC
Source organism: Protofrankia sp. BMG5.30 (assembly GCF_001983005.1). NCBI lineage: Bacteria > Bacillati > Actinomycetota > Actinomycetes > Frankiales > Frankiaceae > Protofrankia > Protofrankia sp. BMG5.30. Next base: position 114,461 of record NZ_MOME01000004.1, read on the forward strand.
GACTCCGAAAGGGCGACACCGATCGTCGCGTCCACGGTGAGGGAACGCCCGCCGACCACGATCGGCCGCCGGATCGCCCCCAGCAGCTGGTCGGCGAGATCGCGTGCCCGGCCGCTGTCGGCGTCACCCAGGATGACAGCGAACTCGTCCCCGCCGAGACGGCAGACGGCGTCCCGCTCGGTGCCGGCTTCCCGCAGGCGGGCACCGATGATCCTCAGTACCTCGTCGCCGGCGTTGTGGCCGTAGGTGTCGTTGACCGACTTGAACCGGTCAAGATCAATGAACAGGACCGCGAACGCCGGTGTCGGACGCTGGGCGGCGATCTCGTCGAGCCGGCGGGCGAACACCGACCGGTTCGGCAGGCCGGTGAGGGCGTCGTGGGACGCCTGATAGCTCAGCTCGTCCTGGAGGACCCGGCGTTCGCCGATCTCGTGGCAGGTCAGCAGGATGCCGGTGGCCTCTGAGCGGTCCCGCAGGTCGATCGCCTCAATGTCGAACCAGCGGTGGCCGCTGCCCGCGGCCGACAGCCGGACGTCGCGTGCCACGGCCCTCCCCGCCCCTGCTCCGGGGCCCGTCCCGCCGCTGCCGGCCCCGGCAGCGGTCCCGCCGGTGGCCTGGCGCAGCAGCTCCGTCAGGACGCCCGCGTCGTCCGGGTGGGCGACGTCGGGCAGGCGCCGGCCGAGGTAGGAGCTGGCCGCGACGCCGAGCAGGAACGCGGCGGCGGAACTGACAAAGGTGATCTTCCCGTCCGCCCTGGTGGCGATCACGATGTCGTGGGCGTTGTGCAGCAGGGCCTGCAGCCGTCGTTGCTCATGGCGAATCGCCGCTTCACGCCGGCCGTTGAGGACGTTGAGCCCGACGAGCGCGGCGGCGACAACAGCCAGCAGGCTGCCGTCCCGGACGAGCCGGCCGGAGCGGATGTCCCCGTAGAAGGCCTGGACCGGCTGCTGGAACACCACATAGCCGCCGTCGGGCATGTTCGCCAGCGGCGAGACGATGGTGACCTGGCCGCCGGCGTCGTCGATCTGCCGGGCCTCGCCGACCCGCAGGGCCGCCAGGCTGGCCGCGGCCACCAGCCGCCGGCCGATCAGGTCGGGATTCCAGGAGAACGTGACCGTGCCGGCCGAATCCACCACGGACAGCCCGCCCACGACGAACCCGAGCGTGCCGCTGGTCGCGAGGTTGGCCTGGTTGGGCGAGTCCCGCAGCGACTCCCCGATGACGACGATCGCCACCGGCCGGCCCTCGCGCAGGACCGGGACCGTCACGTAGTCCCGMCAGATCCCGTCGACGTTCATCACGGGCGAGTTGCCGGCCCGTCCCGCACGGGCGGTCCGCCACGCCGGGTCGTCCGGGCCGATCGGCAGGGCGAGCGACGGCGGTTCGGTGGCCAGCAGGTGGCCGTCCAGGCCGGCCAGCGCCCAGACGTAGTTCCTGCCGCTGATCCCTGACCTGGCGAACGAGCGCAGCACGGCGGCGTCGGCATCCCGGTCACTCAACGACCAGGGCGCCGCCGACACAGCCGTGATCAGACGCTGGCTGTCGACGCTGTGCATGGACGCGTCCGCCACGATGGCGGTGAGCGCCACGTGCTCGGCCAGGCGCTGCCGTTCGGCGCTGTGCCGGGCCTGTGTCTGCAGCCACAGGCTGACCGCAGCCATGGCGAGCAGGGCCCCGCCCGCCACCAGCGGCGGCCCCAGCCGGCCGAACCAGCCGCGGGGGGGACAGCCGTAGGCGATGCGAGCGGGCGCGGCCGGCAGCGGGAAACGGTGGCGGGCCGGCTGCCCGGCGGGCCGCCGCGGCTCGGGCAGCGGCGGCGGCGTGGATGGGGGCACCGCTGAAGGGAGCACTGAAGGGAGCACGTCGTCGGTCTCGGTGACGGGCACAGCGGGCTGCGGGCCCGCCAGCGCGCTGGGCGACCCCCCGGTCGCCATGGCGAAGCGGCCTTTCCCGGCCCGTTTGGCCTCGTACATGGCGTTGTCCGCGACGCACAGGAAATGTTCGGGCCGCGCGACATCGAGCGTCGAGGGCGCGATACCGATGCTGGCGTCGACCTGGACCACCGAGGCACCCACCATGATCGGGACACGTACCGACTCGATGATCCGGTCGGCGGCCGCGGCGGCGGCCGCCTCGTCCGCGCCGCGCAACAGGACCCCGAACTCGTCACCGCCGAGCCGGACCGCCAGGTCACCGTCCCGCAGGATCTGGACGAGACGTTCCGCGACGGCCCGCAGGACGACGTCACCGGCGTCGTGGCCGTAACCGTCGTTGACGGGCTTGAAATGGTCGAGGTCGACGAACAGCACCACGAACGGCGCGCCGCCGGCACGGACGGCACCAGCCGCCTTCTCCAGTTCGCTCATGAAGGCCACCCGGTTGGGCAGCCCGGTGAGCAGGTCGTGGGACGCCTGGTAGCTCAGCCGGTCCTGCAGGTCCTTGCGTTCCCCGACCTCGTGGCAGGTCACCAGCACACCGGCGAGCTCGGGATGGCTGGTGAGGTCGCTGGCCTCCAGGTCGAACCAGCGCGGCTGACCGGCGGCGGTGGTCAGCCGTACGTCGAGGACACCGCCCCCGGTCGGGTCGGCCAGCAGCCGCCGGATCCGCGCCACGTCGTCGGGATCGGCGAAGTCGGTCAGCACCCGGCCGATCCAGGACGCCGCGTCGTAGCCGAGCAGGTCGCGCACGGCGGGGCTGACAAAAGTCATCTCGTGGTTGTCACCGACGACCACGATGATGTCCCGGACCCCTCCGAGCATGGTGTGCAGCCGCGCTCGGGCCCGCCGGGCGACCTGCTCGCGGCGCAGCCCGAACACGACCAGCCCGCCGACGCAGACCACCAGAACGGCCAGCAGCGTCAGATCCCCGTGGCGCCCCGCGGCCCGCAGGTCCGCAAACAGCCGCGTGGTGGGCTGCTGGAAGATCGTGACATATCCGGTCGTGGACTGCTTCTCGGCGACGTTGACCACCTGCTCCCCGGCGCCGCTCGACATCCACACCCGGACCGTGCCCGGGACCAGACCGGCCAGTTCGCGTGGTTCGACCAGCCGCCGGCCCCGCAGGTCCTGCTTCCAGCAGGCGGCCGCGACACCGTCCGCGTCGACGTCACACAGGCTGCCCGACACGCTGTCGAGAGCGGCGAACCTCTCGCTGCTCTCCCGGGCCGCCCCCTCGTCGACGACGCGCACCAGCACCGCCCACGGACGCGGCGCGCCCACCGGCACGACCGTGGCCCGCACCGGCATGCCGTCAAGGACGAACACCTGCGACATGGCCGGCTGCCCGGCCAGCRCCGCCGTCCAGGCGGCACCGAGATCGGCGGCCGTCACCCGCGGCCCGTCCGGGACAGCGACCAGCGAGCCGCCGTCGATGCCGACGAGGGCGGCCAGCAGGCTGACGTCACCGACCGGCGCCGTCGCCAGCTGCTCCAGCATCCTGCGGTTGTGGRCCGGCTGGTCGGGTGCGAAGGAGAAGCTGGCGACCAGCGCGCCCATCCGCCGTGGGTCGGACGTTCTCGCGGCGTTCTCCGCGACCCGTTCGACAAGCCGGGTGCGGTCGGACAGCCGCTGCCGTTCGCCTTCACGCAGACCCGCCTGCCGGACCGCCAGCGCCAGCGCCCCGAGCGCGATCACCACCGCCAGCCCGACGAGCAGCGGGACGGATCGTCGTAGCCRCCCGCCTTCTGCGTCACCAGCGAGGACGGGCGATCGTTCGACGAACGCCGGACGGTCGCCCGGTACCGAAACTGTGCGAATGGCCTTTATCCCTCATCGTAATCGGTTGCCGTCACAGAAGAAGTATGCAGACAAAGCCGGAAGACCCGTCGTACGGCGGGTCGATACCGGTACCCACGGCCCCTCGGAGCCCGGCACGCGAAAAACATGATCGCGCGGCCTTTGGCCCTGACACCCCGCAAGGCCTCCGGCCGGGTAGGAAGGCATCGTTCCGGCCCTTGTCACATCTCGGACGATCACCCCCTACCACCACACCTGTGGACAGATGTAACAAAAATGATAGTTGCGGACACTCAGTAGTAAGAACGCCCAGGAGCGGGACGTTCGATCCGCTGGCGGCGGGCGGCCAACCGGCCGTCGCCAGGGCAGGCGGTCAGATCATGTTCCCTGCGTGTCCGGCATCCCTCCCGACTCCTCCGGGCTCCCTCCCGGGTCCGAGATCCGCGGACCGGCCAGGAGGTCCAGCGGCCGGTCCCGACAGCTGCGGCGGGCTGGCGGATCCGATGGCTGGTGGGCCTGACAGGCTCGAAGAACCCCAGGTGAGGACCGACAGCCCGACAGCTCCGGGCGGCCCGGCAGGTCTGACGGAACCTCGGTTGCGAGGCCGTCGGATCCGTCCCGGACGGATCGGCCCCGCCGGCCCGACCAGAACCCGGCCACACAGGCGGACAGGCATACCAGCACCGGCGCTGCCGGGAGCCGCCGGCCACCGAACCAGCGACATCGCCCGCGCGCAAGGACTACAACGACGATGTGTGACGACTACAAGCAATTACTAAGAGTGACCAAATGATGAGATGGAGACGCTTGCCCGACGCGCCGCGGCGGCCACTTCGCCCCGGTGGGCCACATCGTCGAGTTTGTCCAGCAGCCGGTCCCAGACCTGGCGCGGGATGTCGTGCCCCATGCCGTCGATCTCCAGCAGCTCCGCGGACGGGATGGCCGCGGCGGTCAGGCGCCCACTGGCCACCGGGATCAGCGGGTCGTTCGCCCCGTGCACGATCAACGCGGGGATCTCCAGCCGGGCGAGGTCGGGCGTGAGGTCCCCCGTGGCCAGGATCGCGGTCAGATGCCGCGCGGTGCCATGTGGGTCGTACCGACGCTCCCAGGCCAGCCCGGCCTGCCGCCGTATCCACTCGCGGTCGGGGGAGAACTCGGCCGATCCGACGATGTTGTGAGCCCGCTCGGCTCCGTCCACGTACGCCTCCCGGCTCGCCACCATCGGGCGGAGCACGACAGCGGTGGCGTCCCGAGCGGCATGCCCGACACCGTGGCTGCCGGTGGTGGCCGAGATTGAGGTGAGGCTGCGTACCTGGTCCGGGAAGGACAGTGCCACGATCTGGGCGATCATGCCGCCCATGGAGATCCCGAAGATGTGCGCGGACCGCCAGCCGAGGGCGTCCATCAGGCCAACGGCGTCGGCTGCCATGTCGTCGAGAGTGTAGGGGGCGGCGTCGGCGTTCCCGGACATCACGGCCACGAGGTCCGGCYGCCCCAACTGGTCAAAATGGGTGGAAAGACCGACATCGCGGTTGTCGTACACAAGAACCTGAAAACCGCGGCGCACCATCGCCCGAATAAGATCAGGATGCCAGCCGACAAGCTGTTGGCCCAGCTCACCGACCAGAACGAGCGGCAAGCCACCGGAGTCGCCATGCAGCTCGTATGCGATTTCGATGCCATTGGCCTGAACCGTACCCATAGACGGAAGGTAGCGAGCGCTCGCCGCTGGCGCTCGTAATCCGGCAAACTCCGACCACAGGTCACCTATTCGGGTGACGCCGAACACGTATCGGAGCTCGGRCGGGCCGGTCAGCGGGCGGACCGACCAGCCCGCCGGCCAGGAAAGCGGCCGCTGCCCCCAGCGCCGTAGGCCCGTACCGACCCACGCTCAGGACGGCGCCCATCGGTCGCTCGACGAGGCCCACATCGCGCCGTCGACGTCCCGCCAGGAGCCAGCGCATAAGGAATCATCAACACAAAGGGAGCGCCAACGCAAAAGGCCGTCAGAGCCGTCGGCGTGGCGGGGCCGCCAGAACGGAGGGGCCGTCAGAACGGAGGGGCCGTCGGCGTGAACGCCGTCGACACCGAGCGGCACGTATCATCGCGAAACTCCGCTTTTCGACACGGTGTCACGGAGTGGAAAATCCGCGGGTGGCGGCCGCCCAGAAGGACTGACCGCCGGTACCGGTCACCGCTGGAGGCCTCCGGCACGCCACCGCCGGGACGTCTCCAGATCGATGCGAGCCGCGCGGACAGCCAGCCGAGCCCGTTCTACGAGATCATTCCAAGAGAACGAACCATGCGCGGGGGCGGCGCTGGCAGCGGCCGCGGCCAGTGTTTCGATCAGGTCCGTTGCCAGTACGGCGATCTGGTCGGCCAGAGCGTGGTCGGCCAGAAGCGGTGGACCGACACCCGCGGGAAGCCCGGAGCCCGCCTCACGCCCCAGACCAGCGAGTTCGACGGCCAGCGCACGCGTCCGGTCGGCACGGGTACCGGTGCCGGGCCCGGCGGCCACGCCCGCCCCACCGGCTCCCACCCCGGAACCGGGTTCGGGTGAGTTGGCGCCGAACCGGTAGGGGACGCACGGTTCTCGCCAGGAGGTCGGCGACCATCCGTGGATGCGGTCGTGCAGTCGTCGTACCTCGCTGATCAGCGCCGCCAGCGGCGCGTCCACAACTGCCACGTCCGAAGTGATCAGATCCCGAATCGCCGGGGGATCCGCTTCGACCATCCATAAAGGCTACCCCGTGACAGCCGTGGCGGGTCTTGCCGTTGTCCGACTGGTGGTGCACGCTCCTTCCATGACTGGTTGACCAGTGCGTACTGGAGGCGCCAATGTCGCAACAACGCTCCGAAGAGACCCACCACAGCCTTATCGAACGAATTCCTAGAATCACCGGACACGACGTCGGCCACTGGCTGGGATGCCTGGACCGCGGGCCTGGTCTCCTGCGCTTCTCCGAACGCGTGAACTGGCTACGGGACGAGCACGGGCTCCCCCACTGCTATGCGGCGGCTGTGGTCCACGAAGCGGATCTGCGCAGGCGCGCCATCCGGACCTGACCCGGTAAATCCTTTTCGCTCGATGTAACCTTCCTCGCCCGACCGGTCCGGCGCGGCCCGCATGCGTCACAGCCCCATGAGGATCCGGGTCCCGGTCGTCCTCCCCCCTCGGCGACGAGCGCAGGAGCATCCGGCACGGTGCCGCCGGGCCGGCCGGGCGAGAATCAGCCCATGGACATCGACGCGGCACGGGACTACGTCCGRGACAATCATCGGGCTGTCCTCGCAACCTTCCGGCGGGACGGGACTCCGCAGCTGTCGCCGGTCACCGTCGGCGTCGACACCGACGGCAGACTGGTCATCAGCAGCAGGGAGACCGCCTACAAGGTCCGCAACMTCCATCGCGACCCGCGGGCCGGGCTGTGTGTCTTCCCCGACGCCTTCTTCGGGCCGTGGATCCAGGTGCGGGGCCGCGCACGGATCATCTCGCTGCCGGATGCCATGGAGCCCCTCGTCGACTACTACCRCACGCTGTCAGGCGAGCACCCGGACTGGGAGGACTATCGCGCCGCCATGGTCCGCGACCAGCGTTGCCTGATCAGTATCGAGATCGAGCACGCTGGCCCCGACCGCTCCGGGTGACCAGCGGGCCGGTCACCACCCGCGACGGCGAATCCGGCAGAGCAGGTGAGAGTCAACGCTGGCCCGGCCCCCGCCGCCACTCGCACCCACCTGGCCGCGGCCGCACCCGGCTGACCGCCACCGGGCACCCGGCTGGCCGYGGCCGACCAGCCACCATGTACAGCCGGAGCCGCCGTACAGCCGGAGTCATCACGGCCAGCCGGTCGCGGCCGGCTACGCGGCCTGTGCGGGCCGCGTAGCCTGAGCCAGCCAGGGGAGTCAGGCGCGCAGTTTCGACAGCAGCCTGAGCATCTCCAGGTACACCCAGACGAATCCGACGAGCAGCCCGAACCCGGCCCGCCAGGCCTCCGAACGGGGAGCACCGGCTGCGATCGCGCGCTCGATGTAGTCGAAGTCGAGGATGAACTGCAGGCTCGCGACCACGAGCACGGCAAGGCTGAACAGGATGCCGAGCGGGGACGCGTCATTGATGATCGGCAGATGGCTGCCCGACACCGCTCTGATCACCAGGTCGGTCAGGCCGAGCATGACGACGCCGAGCAACGACCCGTAGACGACCCGGGCCATCCGCTCGGTCGCGCGCAGCCGGCGGCTGCGATAGGCCACCAGCATGGCCACGAAGACCACGGCGGTCCCGAGCAGCGCCTGGAGCACGATCCCGTGGAAGGCGTCCTCGTAGAACCGGGAGACCGCGCCTACGAACAGGCCCTCGAGAGCGGCGAAGAGCACGATCAGCGCGGGCCGCAGCCGCCGGCCGAAGGAGATCACCAGGGACAGCGCGAGCGCGGCGAACATCGCCGTGAAGCCGACCGCGGGGGTGGTCGGGGCGATCGCCCAGCCGACCGCCCCGGTGACGGCCATCACCGCGAACAGGCCCAGAGTGTGGACGACGACGTCGTCGACGGTCAGCCCGCTGGGCGCCCGGTACAGCCCGGCGAGCTGCTCCGGCGTCGGGGTGGGCGGAGCTCCCCTGCCCGGCGGCGCATACCCCCCGGGGCCGTAGTACCCGGAGGACGRCGTCGACCGGCCGGCGAAGCCACGCCGGCTGAACACCKGATTCGACGAGCGCATCTCGGCCATCAGGACACGACTCCTTCCGCCGCCCGCATCCAGCCGGGCGTACAGATCGCAACTGCCGTCGGGTTCGGTCGATCATGCTGCCCGCCGCACCACCTGCCGCGCCGCCCACCATGTGGATCAACAAAGTTGATCAATAAGGTGGATCGGCAAAGCCCGGTCGATCGGCGCGCTCGCTCGACGAACCCGTCGGAATACAGAGTAGAACGCCGCGAGCGGAGGCCGTGCCCATAGTCCCGTGAACGACCGCCGGACGGCGCTGRATGACGTTGGAGCACTCCGCAAGATCGCTCGAAGCCCTCGCCGCCATGATCGCAAAACTCGCGGTGGCAACCGCCGGTGCCAGGACGGCGACCAGCATGAGGAAGGGTCACACGTCAATGACGGTGAGACATTCAGGCGAATAGTCTGATGGCATGACCGAGCGCCGGCCGGAATGATCCGGCCGGCGGCCACGGAACAGACCTGAATGTGCCGGTGGTCGGAGTCGAACCGACACTCGAGCTGTTTTTAGGACAGCCTCCTCTGCCTGTTGGGATACACCGGCTCGGCTACATCGGAGATGTTTCTACMACGCTACGTAGGATTTGTGAAAGAGACAACATGAAGAAAGTATAGGAAGTAACCGGAACCTCCTGATCCGTAACCCGTCGTGACACTCACGCCCAACTCGCCTACCGAAGGTACGCGATCAATCACAGTATGACCGGCTGGCAATACGGCCAGCGTGGCAGCGGAGCTACGCGGAGAAGGGCGGGGCATCCTGGCCCGCGACGGGGTACCTCCGGCCCGCCGCCGGGGCCGGGAAGCGCGGCGAGCGAGGAACCCGGCCCGCGCTCCAGCCACGGGCAGGCCTGCGCCCACCAGGACRTGCCCGATGGATGTTGGTCGATGCGGATGGTGATCCGGGCGGCCTCCCGCAAGGCGGAGGACAGCAGACCCCCGCACGGCTCGTAGCGGTGGATGGGGAGCGCTCAACAGCAGAGCTACTGGTGATGACAACAACACGTCGAGTGGCCATCCGGGCGCCGCCCGCGCGATCGAACATCCGTCAGACACGTCCTGGTGCCGCGTCAGCCGATGTTTGGCCGGCCGCCGTGTCCAGGTTGGTTCCCGGCAGGGCTCCGGGAGCCGCCTGGCAGCAGCGCCGCTCAGGGTTCCCGGCAACGCCGGGGGTCGCCTTGGGCACGGCGGACGGAGTGAACGTTGGCCGACGCGGCAGCAGGGGCCGGGCGCCGGGCCGGCGGTCAGCCGGACGAGGCCGGCACCAGCCGGCGGCTGCGGCGGACTCGCTTTCCTGTCTCGCCGACGGTCAACCGGACGACAGCGGTGCTCCCGGCCAGCAGCCGGGCCGCGCGGCGCCCACGCCAACGTCCGCCGCGCCGCCCGCGGGAACACCCCGACAGCCGGGCTGCGCGGCGCTCACGGTCCCCGCGTCCCCGGTGGTCGATGCTCGCTCGCCGGACGGTGGCCGCGCAGGACACCCGCTCATGGAAATGCCCGCCATAGTGACCTACGGCGGGCATTCAATATTAAAACATCACAAATTAGATGATCACAAGTCAGATGGCATGTCCTGTCCCCGGGGCGAGAACAACGGCGGCCCGCGTGTTCAGTCAGTTGGTGATGCCCGGGCGGACAGGTCACAAGACGGCGGCGAACGGCCACCGGAAGCAGCCGGCGACATCCATATCCGCTGCATTCGCCGTACCCGCGGGAGTGCATGAGTGCCGGCCCGGTGGGYCGCGGCACCCGGGCGCCGTAACCGGAACCCACCTCGCCAACGCCGGCGATCCAGCTGCCCCAAGCGAGAGCAGCCGCTCCCGCGGCCGGGGATCCGTACCGTCGCGGCCGGGCAGGCCCACCGCCGGACACGCTGCCGACCGGTTCACGGGCCGCCCGGGATACCGCCGTGACCGGGGAGCCCCGCCACCACGGCCGGGAGCCTGCGCTCCCACGGCCGGGGGCCTGCGCCGCCCCGGCGCGATACCGCGGGTGGTGACGATACGGCGACGATACGGCGGACAGTGACATACGGGAAGTAACGAAGAACTTTAGGTGACCGTACGTCACGAGCCCATTGATCCTGCCCTCTCCTGCCCTCGGTCGTTCCCGGTCAGGCCAGCGGTGTTCCCCCGGGGGTCTTGGCCGGCCCCGCGGTCCTGGCGGGCGCGGGCGACTTGCGGGCGGCTCCGGCGGAACCGTTCGTCTCCGTCTGTCCTGTCGCCTCCGCCCGTCCCGCCGGCTTCCCGGCAAGCGCGGGCTGCTGGGCAGCCGACCCAGGCGCCGCCACTGCCGGAGCGCCCGGCGGGGTCGCGGCCGCGCGGAAGCTCGCCCGGGGGTCGGCGAAGGATCCCAGCGAGACAATCTCCCGCCGGAAGAACAGCGACAGCGTCCAGTCAGCGAGCACCCGCGCCTTGCGGTTGAAGGTCGGCACCCGGCTGAGGTGGTAGGTACGGTGCATCAGCCACGCGGGCCAGCCACGCAGCTTCATCCCGTACACGTCGGCCACGCCCTTGTGCAGGCCGAGCGACGCGACGCTCCCGGCGTACTTGTGCTCGTACGGCGCGATCGGCTCAGCGCGGAGATCGGCGAGAATGTTGTCCGCCAGCACCTTGGCCTGGCGGACGGCGTGCTGAGCGGAAGGACTGGTAGTCGCACCCTCACCCTTGGTGAGGTCGGGTACCGCGGCGCAGTCACCCGCCGTCCACGCCTGCTCGACGCCGTCCACCTGGAGAAAAGCGGTCGCCCTGATCCGGCCCCGGTCGTCGAGTGGGAGATCGGTGTTGGCGAGCAGCGGATGGGCCTTGACCCCGGCGGTCCAGACGATGGTCTCGGCGTCGAACTCCTCACCGCTGTCGAGCACCACATGACCGTCGGCAAGACTTTTTACCCGGGTATTGATTTTCATCTCGATACCGCGGTGCTCAAGCTGCTTCAACGTATACAGGCCCATCGCCGGCGAAACCTCCGGCAGCACCCGCCCGCTTGCCTCCACCATCACCCAGCGCATGTCCGACGGCGACAGTTCGGGATAGAACTTGCAGGCGTCCCGGGCCATATCCTCGAGCTCGGCTATCGCCTCGATACCCGCGAACCCGCCACCGATGAATACAAATGTCAGCGCGCGGCGCCGAAGCTGCGGGTCGGTGCTGGACGCGGCGGCGTCCATTCGTTCGATGACCTTGTTCCGGATGTGGATCGCCTCGGCCACGCTCTTGAAGCCGATACCCCGCTCCGCGAGGCCCGGGATGGGCAGCGTCCGGGCGATCGACCCCGGACAGGCGACCAGAATGTCATAATGGAGATCATGTGGCGCGCCCTGATTTGGCGCGATATAGGCGACACGCTGGGCATGATTGATCCCGGTCACGCTACCGCTGACCACACGGCAACCATTCAGCACCCTACGTAGTGGCACGACAACGTGTCGTGGCTCGAGGTTTCCCGCCGCCGCTTCGGGAAGAAACGGCTGATATGTCATGTACGAGTTGGGCTCGACCACCGTCACGGTCGCCTCRCCCTGACGAAGGCGACGCTGAAGACGCAAAGCCGTGTACATACCGACGTAACCGCCACCCACAACAAGGATGTGCGGAGGTTGTCCAAAGCTCATACAAAAAAGGTACCCGCCACCACGCGACCATGCCCCCAGATACGGCGCCGGTGGACGACGGACTCACGTGACGTACAACACGCGGAGATCAACTCGGTGACGTGTACATCGACAACGGTTCAGTTATTTATCACTGACCGCGCCACTTACCTCCGCCGCGGCACCGAGCACAGCGTCGATCATCTCGGCGGTGACCCGCCCGGTGAACGTGTTCTGCTGGCTGGGATGGTAGCAGCCGAAGACAACCAGCCCCGCACGATGTTCGGTGACGCCCCGTCCAGCGATATCTCGTTCAGTGACGGCTTCTGTGGAGGCGGCTCGCCGCGCCGGGCCGGCTGGTGAACTCGCGGGGCCGGCTGGTGAACTCGCGGGGCCCACCGTGGGAACATCCGCGAGGACGACCCGACGGCCGTGCCCGAACGCCGGCCGTGGCGACGGCACCGGATGACCGGCCCGCCCCAGGGCGGGCCACAGCGCCGTCCAGGCGAACCCGCCGAGCACGACGATCGCGCGCAGCGTCGGCCGCAACAACTCAAGATCGCGGATCAGCCATCCCCGGCAGGCATCCCGTTCCAGCGTGGTCGGCTTGTTCGCCGGTGGGGCGCAGCGCACCGCGGCCACGATGCGGGTGGAGATCAGACGCTGACCGTCACCGGCCGACAGCGACGTCGGCAACCGCGCAAGCCCGACCCGGTGCAGGGAGGCAAACAGCCAGTCACCACTGCGGTCGCCGGTAAAGATCCGTCCGGTGCGGTTGCCGCCGTGCGCCGCCGGTGCCAGACCGACAACGAGCACCCGGGCGTCCGCGGGGCCGAACGACGGCACCGGCCGTCCCCAGTAACGCTCCCGCGCGAAAGCGGCCCGCCGCAACTGGGCGACCTCCTCCCGCCAGCCGACCAGCCGCGGGCAGGCCCGGCACACCGACATCCTGGCGTCGAGCTCGACGGTGTCGTCCGCAGAGGCGGCGAGCCGACCGACATCACCTGGCGTGACCGCCACCGGGGTCGTCGCCGAGGCGGGATCCCCCGGCCAACCAGACCCCGGCGCGACCGGACGCCGGTCGTCGCCATTCCCGGCATCGCCCTCGCCACCAGCGGAACCGCCCTCGCCACCAGCGGCACCAGCGGGGCCGATGACCTCACCTCCGGCACCGTCATCGGCGGCGCCACAGCCGGCAGCATCACCGACGGCACCACCGGTCGCGGCGTCGAAGGAACGCACCCCACCCCGAAGCTCACCCATCGCGCCCAGCAGCCTAGCCCCTCACCCAGTCGACACGGCTCCACCCCGAAACGCACGGCAGCCCGCAGGCAAGGATGTGGATCCAGTGCTGTCATGACAGCGCTGGATCCACATCCTTCGGACACTTCGGAGGGGCTGTCCGAGCAGAGGTGTGGCGGACGGCGACATTCAAGCGTTTCCGCAGGTCGTGTCCTTACCGAAGAACGCCAAGCAAGATCCCCTGACGCTCTCCTCAAAAATTCGCGAATCACGCGAACGAGGGGACAAGTGGTTGCCCTGACAGCCACTTGCCCCCTCGTTATTTTGATCATTAAAAGGTGCGGGAGTGGATGCGGGTGCGGGGGTGAGGGTGGAGGTGGGTGCGGGTGGGGGTGGGGAGGGTGCGCGGAGGCGGGAGTGTGCGGAAGGCGTGGGACCAGGGGTGGGGAGACTGAGCAGGGCGGGAGCCTCGGGCGGGGAGCGGGGCGGTTGGCGTCGACGACGCCACGGCGATCGCCCGGCGACGGGAACCTCGGGCACGGGCGGGGCGGTACCAAGCCTCTCCGCGGGCATTACTAGAAACTAGAAGACACGGGAGCCTCGGGAGGGACCGGGACGGTCACGGGACGAGCAGTGACAGGGCGATGCCGTCGAGGATGTCGTGCTCGCTGGCGATCACGCTGGTCGCTCCGACCCGCTCGAGAAGCGTCCGCAGCACCAGAGCCCCAGCGACGATCACGTCCACCCGGCCGGGGTGCATCACCGGGAGGGCCGCCCGTTGCGCATGCGACATCGCCGCCAACCGGTCGGCCACCGCGGCGACGTCCGACACCGACGTCACGGAAAGGTGAATCCGGTCGGGGTCGTAGCCGGGCAGGTCCGCGGCGAGGGCGGCCACCGTCGTCACCGTCCCGGCAACCCCGATGAGGGTCGCGGCCGAGCGGATGGCCACGGTCCGCTCGGCCAGGTCGAACGCGGCGTGGGCGTCGGCAACCACCGCGGCCAGCTGCGCGGGCGCGGGCGGGTCGTCGTGCAGATGCCGTTCGGCCAGCCGCACGCAGCCGACGTTCACCGACTTCGCCGCGTGCACCCGGGCCGCGTCCCCGAGGACCAGCTCGGTCGACCCACCGCCGATGTCGGCCACGACGAACGGCTCGGGATGGCCGCGCAGCTCGCCGGTGGCACCGGCGTAGGACAGCGCGGCCTCCTCGTCACCGGTGATCACCTCCGGCTCGACACCGAGGATCGCGCGGACCCCGGCTACCAGGACGTCCCGGTTGCGGGCGTCCCTGGTCGCGCTGGTGGCGACCATCCGCACCCGGGACGCGCCAAGCCGGTCGATCTCCGCGGCGTATTCGCGCAGCGCCGCGAACGTCCGCTCCAGCGCCTCGGGGGACAGCTCGCCGGTGCGGTCGACGCCGGCGCCCAGCCGGACGATCTCCATGCGACGAGTCAGGTCCCGCAGCCGTGGGGTGGCGGCGACCGCCTGCCTGTCACTCGCGCGGCCCGCGCCGCTAGCATGATCCGCGACGGGGTCCGGACGGCCGTCCGGCGTGGGGCTGGCGTCGGCACCGCTCGCTGTCTCGGCGACGAGCAACCGGATCGAGTTGGTGCCGCAGTCGATGGCCGCCACCCGGGTCACGACGATCTTCCTTTTCGTCCGCCGCCGTCTTCCTGGCCGGAGCCGTTACCCGGGTGCTGATGGTTCGCGTCGCCGCCGTGCCTGGTAAGCCCACCGTCGTCTTCCCGGCCGGAGCCGCTCTCCGGCCGGGAGGCGTGCTCCCGGCCGAGGCCGGCATCCCGTCCAGGGCCCGCGTCCCGTCCGGAGGTGGCGTCCCGCGCGAAGGTGCACGGGTCGGCGGCCACGCACGGGCCGCGGGCGCCCCAGTCCGGCAGCAGGGCCAGTGCCTCGTCACCGAACGGGTTCACCCCCGGGCCGGCGGCCAGGCTGTGGGCGACCAGCACGTGCAGGCACTTCACCCTGGCTGGCATGCCGCCCGCGCTCGGCGCGCCGGGCAACTCGGCCAGGGCGTCCCGGCGGGCCAGGTAGTCGCGGTGTGCCGCCTGATAACGGCGGGAGAGATCGCTGTCACGGTCGGTGGCGAGCCGCTCGGTCATCTCCCGCATCAGGCCGGACGCCTCCAGCCGCCCGATCGCCGACGCCGCCCGCGGGCAGGTCAGGTAGTACAGGGTGGGAAACGGCGTCCCGTCGGCCAGCCTCGGCCAGGTCTCGACGACGTCCGGCAGGCCGCAGGAACACCGGTGGGCGACCCGGTGCATCGCCCGCGGCCGCCGGCCGAGCTGCCGCGCGACAACCTCGACAACCTCGACGGCCGTACCTGCCTCGGTAGCCCGGCCTGTCTCGGTAGCCCGGTTGGCCCTGGCAGGCGTATCAGGGCCAATGGTCGTGTCAGAACCAGTGGCAGGGCCGGATCCGGCGGCCGCGCCAGAACCAGTTGCCATCCCGGAACCAGCTGCCGCGCCAGGGCCGGTGGCCGTGCCGGGCAGCGCGCCAACAGCGCCTGCCGGGCCGGCGCCTGCTGAGCCAGCGCCTGCCGGGCCGCCGATGGTGTCTGTCGAGCCGGTGACGGCCATGCCGGGCACGCCGGCACCCCGACGAGCGGTCATCGCGCGGTGGCCGAGGGAGTCGGGGTCGGGGTGACCGACGTTGCCGGCACCAGATAGACCTTCTCCCCGGGCCGGGTGTAGTGCAGCCTGACCCGGGCCTCGTCCTGGGCCCACGCCGGATCGTCGTAGCCGGCCACCTTGGTCTTCAGCGCCTCCACCCGTTCGCGTTGTTCGGCGTTGTGCGCCGCGAGCTCGTCGATCTGGCTGCGCTGCCGCAGATAGAGCCGCAGCGGATAGGCCAGGGTCAGCACGAGCACGCAGATCACCACCAGCAGCAGGGTCATTCGGGTGGTGAACGGGGTGCGGCGCGCCACCGGTGTCACCCGGCTGTCGGTGAAAAGCGGGGAAAGGCCCCCGCCCCGGCATATCGGGCGGCGTCGTCGAGCTCGTCCTCGATGCGCAGCAGCTGGTTGTACTTGGCGACCCGCTCGCTGCGGGCCGGCGCGCCGGTCTTGATCTGCCCGGCGTCGAGGGCGACCGCGAGGTCGGAGATGGTGGTGTCCTCGGTCTCACCGGACCGGTGGGAGATCATGGAGCGGTAGCCGTTACGGTGCGCGAGCGACACCGCGTCCAGGGTCTCGGTAAGCGTGCCAATCTGGTTGACCTTGACGAGCAGGGCGTTGCCGGCCTTCTCAGCGATGCCACGGGCGAGYCGCTGCGGGTTGGTGACGAACAGGTCGTCACCAACGAGTTGCACCGACTCGCCGAGACGGGCGGTGAGCTGCACCCAGCCGGCCCAGTCGTCCTCCGCGAGCGGATCCTCGATCGAGACGATCGGGTAGGCCGAGACCAGCTCGGCGTAGTAGTCGCTGAGCTCCTGCGCGCTGCGGCGGGCGCCTTCGAAGCGGTAGGCACCGTCGTCGAAGAACTCCGTCGAGGCCACATCGAGAGCCAGGGCGATGTCCTCCCCGGGCCGGAAGCCCGCCTTGCCGATGGCCTCCACCAGCAGGTCGAGCGCGGCACGGTTCGCCGGCAGGTTCGGGGCGAACCCGCCCTCGTCGCCGACGGCGGTGGCCAGCCCCTGGGTCTTCAGGACGCTCTTGAGCGCGTGGTAGGTCTCCGCACCCCAGCGCAGCGCCTCGGCGAACGTCGACGCCCCGATCGGAGCGATCATGAACTCCTGGATGTCGACGTTGGTGTCGGCGTGCGCGCCGCCGTTGACGACGTTCAGCAGCGGCACCGGCAGCAGGTGCGCGGCCGGTCCGCCCAGGTAGCGGAACAGCGGCAGGTCGGACGCCTTGGCCGCGGCCCTGGCGACCGCCAGGCTGACCCCGAGCACCGCGTTCGCGCCCAGCGCGGACTTGTCCGGCGTCCCGTCGAGGTCCAGCAGGGTCTGGTCGAGGAGGCGCTGTTCGGTGGCCTCCAGTCCGACGATCTCGGGGCCGATCCGGTCGATCACGGCGGTCACCGCGTTGCGTACGCCCTTGCCGCCGTAACGGTCGTCGCCGTCACGCAGTTCGACAGCCTCGAACGCCCCGGTACTCGCGCCGCTGGGCACGGCCGCGCGGCCGAGCGTGCCATCCTCCAGGACGACCTCGACCTCAACGGTTGGATTGCCCCGCGAGTCAAGGATCTCGCGAGCTCCTACAGCCTCGATGGACGGCACGGGCCTCGACCTCCGGTGTGGCGCGTCCGGACGGACACGCCCGACTAGAACGCTACTGTGCGACAGGGCGGGCATCGGCGGCGCCGACGAAATACGACCCGGCCGAGACTATCGCCACCACGCTCGCGACACGTGCCCAAGGCACGTGTCGCCCACGGCCGCCCGCTGGTCCGGTGCGCGACGGGACGGCTGCGGCCAGTGCCGTGACAAGGGGGTCCGGGGGGAGTCCAGAGGCGGGCCGCCCCGCGGACGCCGCCGAAAGCAGGCCACCCACCGGGCACCACGGCCCGTCGCGGCGGGCCGGGCACCGCGAGCCTGTTACCGGTCTGTTACTGCGGGAGTGTCGCGAACGACCAGAAAAAATTATGATCATGGGTGCAACAGCGGCAATGCCGACCGATTCGGAACATATCGGACGATCAAATTTTCCTGACCGATCCAGCCCTTTTCGACCGGTCGGGCTTTTCACGGCCGGCCAGGCCTTCCGGTCGACCAGGCCTTCCGGTCGGGTCGATCGGTCAGGCGTTCTAGGTGATGCGGCCCAGCGGCGGCATCAGCAGCGGGCCGCCGGCCGGCAGGCCGGCGCGGGCCGCGGCAGCGGCCAGCGGGCCCCAGCCGGCGGCGAACACATC
Organism: Protofrankia sp. BMG5.30; assembly: GCF_001983005.1. NCBI lineage: Bacteria > Bacillati > Actinomycetota > Actinomycetes > Frankiales > Frankiaceae > Protofrankia > Protofrankia sp. BMG5.30. The sequence continues at coordinate 132,623 of NZ_MOME01000004.1, forward strand.
ACCACCGGCGGTGGCGTACGCCCCGCCGACGACCCGGTGCGCCATCACCTCCAGTGACGCCCCCAGCAGCGCCGTGCCCGTCAGGGGCCAGCCGGCCGACAGCGGACCGGCCAGCGGCGCCCCGCCCACGCCGGCAGCCGCGGGATCCTCGCTCGACCGCGGCGGGCGCAGCCTGTCTGCCAACGCCAGCTTCGGCAGGACACGCAGCCGCGGGGTCACCGACGTGGGCAGGCCGGCCTTCTCCCAGGCCAGTTCACAGGCCTGGGACAGCCCCCCGAGCACGTCCACCAGGCCGCGCTCGTGGGCGTCGGCGCCCGTCCACACCCGCCCCCGGGCGACCTCGTGCACCGCCTCCGGCGTCATCTTCCGGCCCGCGGCGACCTTGGTGACGAAATCCTCGTAGACCCGGTCCAGGAACTCGTCGAGCTTCTTGCGTTCGGCCGGGCTGAACTCCCGCCGCGGGGAGGTCATCAGCGCGTTCTCGCCCTCGGCGACCGCGCCGAAGCGCACACCGACCTTGTCCAGCAGCTCGCGGACGACCTGCTTGCCACCGAGCACCCCGATGGACCCGGTCAGGGTGCCCGGATGCGCCACGATCGCGTCCGCCCCGAGCGCGACGAAATATCCGCCGGAGGCGGCCACCGGCCCCATCGAGACCACCACCGGACGCCCGGTGGCCTGGAACCGTTCGACCTCCCGTCGGATCAGGTCGGAGGCCACGTACGAGCCGCCGGGGCTGTCCACCCGGAACACGGCCGCGGCAACGTCCTCGTCACGGCCTGCCGCCCGGAAGGCGGCGGTGAGGGCGTCCGAGGTCATGGCCGGGCCCCGCAGCGGCGCGCGCCCGCCGCGGCCGAGCAGCACCGGCCCGGTCCCGTGGATGACGGCGATCACCTTGCGCCGTTCGGGTCCGCGCCGGAAGGCCTTCCCGTCCGGTTTCGCCAGCTGCCCGCCCCGGTGGAGCACGGGGGCGGGCAGTCGCGACCGGGACGTCTCCCGGCGCTGGGCCGTCCGCTGGTAGTGGGAGAGGTACATCAGGATCACACCGTCACGCTCGTCCTCGGCCGTGGCGCCCGTACTCCTGGCCACGGCGTCCGCGCCAGCCTCGGCCTCGCCACCGGCACACGCCGCGTGAGCCGCACCCGCCGTGCGAGCCGCGTCCGTCGCGGGGCCGGTGCCGTCGCCCGCGGTGCGGCGGGCGTGGGCCCGGGCGGCGGCGTAGACCTCGTCCCGGTAGCCCAACCGGTCGACCAGCCCGCCCCGGCGGGCCTGCTCGGCCGACAGCGGCGCGTTGTCGATCAGTTCGCGGACCCGTGCCGGGGACAGGCCACGGGCGGTGGCGATGCCGTCCACGATCATGGACAGGCTGGAGACGACGATCCGCTCGCTGGCCTCCCGGTGCGCGGCGGTGAAATCGCGTTCCACGAACGTGTTGACGGCGTTCTTGTACTCGTGGCGCTGCCCGACCTGGATCTCGATGCCGAGCCGGTCCAGGGCGTCGCGCAGGAACGGTGTCTCCAGGGCCACCCCGGTCAGGCCCAGCTCCCCCGGCGGTGCCAGCCAGATCTGGTCGAACGCGCAGGCCAGGTAGTACGGGACGGTCCCGCCGCCGAACTCGCCGAACGCGTCCGCGTAGGCGAAGGCGGTCCCGCCGGCGTCCCGGAAGGCGATGACCGCGTCCCGGATCTCCTGCACCCGCGCCAGCGGCGTCCCGCAGGGGGCGATCCGGGCGATGAGCGTGGCCGCCCGGTCGTCCTCCCGGGCCCGGCGCAGCCCGTCCACGACGGTGCGCAGGGACGGGCGACGCCGCGCCAGGGCCGCGCTCACCGGATCACCGGGTATCCCTTCGACCGGATCCACGGTGAGGTCGAGCTCGAGGAGGATAGGCGCGGACCGTCGCGCATACAAACGATGGACGCCCGCCAGCGCCTGCCGCGCGGTGTCTGCTGCCATGCAGCGAGGCTACGCGCCGCGTCTGCCGCCACGCGGCGAGAGCACGCCCCACGCCCGCCGCCGCGCGGCGAGGCCACGCCCCACGCGCTGTGGGCCATGGCCCATGGCCGTTTCCATCCGCTTCCATCCGCGTGGCCGGAACCGTCCGGAGCGCGCCCGGTGAGCTCCCCCGCGGGCCTGGCTCGGAGCGCGACCTCGGCGAGAGCCGCCCCTAACGGCGCGAACGGGGGTTGCGACCCGTCAGGCGGCCGGGGTCGTGCTTCCGGTCGGGGTCTGCCTCGCTGCCGGCCAGTGGGCGCGCCAGGAGTCGGCGTCGGTTTCCCGTGGATCCAGGTCGGCGGCGCGGATCGCATCCTCGGCGGCGGCGAGCGTGTCCCGGAAACGCCGTGCGGACGCCCGCAGCGCCGCTTCCGGATCGGCTCCGGCCTGCCGGGCCAGCGCCACGGCCGCGAACAGCAGGTCGCCGACCAGCGTCTCGGCCGGCGTCTCGGCCTCGGTCGCCGCGGACCCGGTGTCCGTGTCCCGGGCCAGCTCGCCGACCAGGCCGACAACGGCATCGGCGGGAGACAGCCGGCCCGCGCCGAGGGCGAGATCCACCGGCACCCCAACCTTGGCCGCGCGCTTCTGGAGCTTTGCCGCCAGCGCGAGCGCGGGCTGGGAGAGGGGCACGCCCTCGGTCACCGACCGGCGGCCCTTCTCGACGTCCTTGATCTTGTCCCAGTTCGTCTCGACGGCGGCGGCGCCGTCCACCGTCACCGATCCGAAGACGTGCGGATGCCGGCGGACGAGCTTGTCGGCCAGGCCCGCGGYCACGTCGTCGATGTCCCAGACGGCCGTGCCGCRCTGGGTCTCCCCCCCGCCCCGGACAGCGCCGTTTCGGGCCGTCTCGTCCCGGCCAGCCTCGTTCCGGGGCGTACTGTTCCGGTCGGCACCGTTCCGGTCGTCGAGGTTCCGGTCGGCACGGGTGGCTCCGGTGTCAGGCGTCCCCGCGTCGGCCGGGCCGTCGGGCCAGCCGTTGCCCTCGGCGGCGATCCTCGCGTGGAAGAGCACCTGCATGAGCACGTCGCCGAGTTCCTCACGCAGGTCGGCGTGGTTGCCGTCCTCGATCGCCTGGTACGCCTCGTAGGCCTCCTCCAACAGGTAGGAGGCAAGCGAGGCGTGGGTCTGCTCGGCGTCCCACGGGCAGCCGCCGGGAGAGCGCAGCCGGTCCATCACGGCGACCGCGTCCAGCAGCCTGGCGCCGGGCAGATCGCGCGATCCCTGGACGACCGTCACGGTGAGATCCGCACCGGCCAGAGTGGCGAGCGCGTCGAGCAGGTCGCGCTTCCCGCCTGGCTCGGCCCCACCAGCCCACAGCGCTCCATCAGCCCCCGGGATCTCGCCGGCTGGCAGGGTCCCAGTAGTCGGCAGGGTCCCAGCAGCTGGCGCGGCGAGCCACACCACGGGCCGGGACGGGTCGGCGTACGCGCGCCCGCGCAGCGCCTCGGCGGTGGCCTGCCGGCCGGCGTCCGCCAGCGCCTCGACCGCCAGCACTTCGACCGCGATGCCGGCCGCGGTGAGGGCGGCCCGCTGGGGATGGTCGGCCGAGCCGCAACAGACCGCGCCGGCGGCGCGCAGCAGGTCCCAGGTCGCGACGTCGAGCAGCCCGGGCGCGACCCGGGGACTGGTCACGACGACGACGATGCTCGCGGTCACCGGGCTGCCTCGGCCAGCCCGGTCGGCCTGACCGCCCCGGCTGGCCTGGCCGCTCTGGTCACCGCGGCCGGCCGGGTCAGCATGATCGAACCGGTCGGCCCGGCCGGCAGAACTGTCGACGGGACGGGGGCGGTCACTGGGTGGTCGCGAGTCCCGGGCCCAGCGGCGGCTCGGGCGCCGGAGTCGTCGCGATCGAGACGCCCGCGGCCGCCACCGCGAGCTGGGCGGAGTCCCAGGTGCCGAACCGCGGGTTGATCGAGACCGATTCCCGGGACGCGGTCTCGCGCAGCTTCGTGTACACGGTCTGGTTGCGCTGGTCCGCGGCCAGCGACCGGATGAGGTAGCCCTGAGCCTGATCGAAGCTCAGCGAGATCTGCTTCCCTTTTGCCCTGAAGTCTGTAACGATCTTGTCGTACCTGCCGCGGGCCTGCTCCTTGGCGGCGTCCGTGTCCGGGGCCGGAGCCAGCCTGTCCGCGATCGCCGACTCCAGGGCGTTGGAGCGTAGGAAGAGCCGCAGGTCCTTGCGGGCTATGCCGCCGAGCTCCGCCAACTGCTCGAAGTCCGCGACGCCGCCGAACTCGAGCACGCCGTACGTCTGGTAGAAGGCGTCGAGATCCTGGTCGGTCACCGTGATTCCGAGGCCGCGGGCCTCCCGCTCGAGCAGGTCAAGCTGGACGAGGGTGGTCAGCGCGCGCCGCTGCAGATCGGTGCGTTCGATCGGCGCGATGCTCTGGGCGGCGCTGGGATTGGCCGCGGCGGCCGACCGGCTGACGGCCAGGCCGCGGTCGACAACGTCACGCAGAGTCGACGTCTTGATCGTGTCATCGCCGATCTGGGCGGCGGACCCGGCATGGGTGGTGCACGCGGAGGCGCTGAGGACCACCAACGCCACGCCGGCGAGGATGCGGCGAGTGGCAGAACGGGGCTTCACGGCTGTGACCGTACCGACTCGCCGCCCGCCGCGCACAGCCAGGCCACAGGTGGACGTACCCCCACCGTCTCCGCGCGCCTCGCCGACCACCCGGTCAAAGATCCACCGGACCCGGCTGGGAAGGCCCACCGAACGCGGCGCGATCGCCCTGTCTCAGCGGGACGCGGYCGTGGCCGCCGCCGCGACCGAGTCACCGGCGACCGCCGCCAGCAACTGCGCGGCCCAGGTGAGGACGGCGCGGTCGCGCAGCGGCCGGGCACCGATGCGCGGAGTCTCCGTCGGCGCCGGCACGAGGACCGTGCGCACCGTCGGTTTGACCACGGCCCCCTTGTACAGCCGCTGGAGGCGCATGGTCTGGCTCTCGCGCAGCTCCAGCGGCGCGAACCGGATCTGACGGCCGGCCACGGTGATCTCGGTGACGCCGTGCCGGCGGGCCAGCACCCGCAGGGAGGCGACCGCCAGCAGGTTCTCGGCCGGCTCGGGCAGCGTCCCGTAACGGTCGAGGAGTTCGGCGCGGACCTCGGCGATGTCGTCGTCCGAGACGGCGGCGGCCAGCCGCCGGTACGCGTCCAGCCGCAGCCGCTCGCTGGGGACGTAGTCGTGCGGCAGGCTCGCGTTCACCGGAAGCTCGACCTTGACCTCGGGCGGCTCCTCGACCACGGTGCCCTTGAAGTTCGCGACGGCCTCACCGACCATCCGCACGTACAGGTCGAAACCGACCGAGGCGATGTGCCCGGACTGTTCCCCGCCAAGCAGGTTCCCCGCCCCGCGGATCTCCAGGTCCTTCATGGCCACGGCCATTCCGGCCCCGAGGTCGGAATGCTGGGCGATCGTCGCGAGCCGGTCGTGCGCGGTTTCGGTGAGCGGTTTGTCCGGAGGATACAGGAAATATGCGTAGGCGCGTTCCCGGCCGCGGCCCACCCGGCCCCGCAACTGGTGCAACTGGGACAGCCCGAACACGTCGGCGCGTTCCACGATGAGGGTGTTCGCGTTGGAGATGTCCAGCCCCGACTCGACGATCGTGGTGCACACCAGGACGTCGAACTTCTTCTCCCAGAAGGAGACCATCACCTGCTCGAGGGCGTCCTCGCCCATCTGGCCGTGCGCGGTGGCGACGCGCGCCTCGGGGACGAGGTCGCGCAGCCTCGCCGCGGCCGCGTCGATCGACTCCACCCGGTTGTGGATGAAGAAGACCTGCCCCTCACGCAGCAGTTCGCGGCGGATCGCGGCGGCGACCTGCCGGTTGTCACTCGGGCCGACGAAGGTCAGGATCGGGTGCCGTTCCTCCGGCGGGGTGTCGATCGTCGACAGCTCCCGGATGCCAGTGATCGACATTTCCAGCGTCCGCGGGATCGGGGTGGCGCTCATGGTGAGCACGTCCACCGCGGTCCGCATCTTTTTCAGATATTCCTTGTGTTCGACACCGAAACGCTGCTCCTCGTCGACGATCACCAGACCGAGGTCCTTGAAACGGGACGCGGACGACAGCAGCCGATGCGTTCCTATCACCACGTCGACGGTGCCCTCGGAAAGCCCGTCCAGCACCGCCTTCTGCTCGGACGCGGAATTGAAGCGCGACATCGCCCGTACGTTCACGGGAAACGCGGCGTACCGCTCGGAGAACGTCTGGAAATGCTGCTGGACGAGCAGTGTCGTCGGGACGAGAACGGCGACCTGCTTACCGTCCTGTACCGCCTTGAACGCCGCCCGTACCRCGATCTCGGTCTTGCCGTAGCCGACGTCGCCGCAGATGACCCTGTCCATCGGGACGGGTTTGCGCATGTCGGCCTTGACCTCCTCGATGGCCGAGAGCTGGTCGGGGGTCTCCCGGAACGGGAAGGCGTCCTCCAGCTCCCGCTGCCACGGGGTGTCCGGGCCGAAGGCGTGTCCCGGCGCGGCCATCCGCGCGCTGTACAGGCGGATCAGCTCGCCGGCGATCTCCTTGACGGCCTTGCGGGCGCGTCCCTTGCGCTTTGCCCAGTCGGCGCCGCCGATCCGGTCGAGGCTCGGGCCCTCGCCGCCGACGTATCGGGTGACCTGTTCGAGCTGGTCGGTCGGGACGTACAGGCGGTCACCCTTCGCATATTCGAGGACGAGGTACTCGCGGGTGGCGCCGGCGACGGTCCGGGTCACCATCTCGATGTACCGGCCGACCCCGTGGGCGTCGTGGACGACCAGGTCGCCGGAGCGCAGCGCGAGCGGGTCGATGCCCTTGCGGCGCCGGTGCGGCATCCGGCGCATGTCACGGGTGGTCACACCGCGCTGGCCGGCGAGGTCGGTCTCGGTCAGGACCGCGATGCCCAGCAGGTCGCTGGTGAAGCCGCTGCCCAACTGGCCGCAGGTGACCGTGGCCACACCACGGGCGATGTCGGCGTCCTCGGCGAGGCGGGCGCCGAGGTCGGCATCTCGCAGCAGCTCGACGAGCCGCTGCGCGGGGCCATGCCCCTCGGTCACCAGCAGGACACGCCAGGAGTCGGCGAGCCAGCCCTTGATGTCCGCGAGCGCCCGCGCGGTGTCGCCGTGGTAGGCGGCGGCTGGCCGCAGGCTGGAGACCACCGTGTGGTCGTCAAAATCATCCTCGCCGGTGGCCGCGTCCCACGCCTGGTAGCCATCGGGACGGCTGTCGCCGCCCAGGCCGCCCCCGGCACCCCCGGCACCCCTGGCCCCGGATGCGCCGCCCTCCAGCCGGTCACCGCCCAGGTGGTCGTCGATGGTGACGCCGGAGCCGCCGAACGGGCCGATCGACCACCACGGCAGACCGATCTCGATGGCCCGCTGACGCACCTGCGCGATCGAACGATAGGCCGCCGCGCCGAGATCGATCGGGGCGCTGCCGCCGGCGGCGGCCGTGCTCCAGGACGCCTCCAGGAACTCGTGGCTCGTGCGCACCAGCTCGGTGGCCCGGGCCCGGACCCGCTCCGGGTCGCACACCAGCACGTGCGTGCCGGCGGGCAGCTCGTCGAGCATCAGCACCATCTCGTCGCAGAGCACCGGCGCGAGCGCCTCCATGCCCTCCACCGGGATGCCGTCCGCGATCCTGTCGAGCATGTCGAGCAGTTCGGGATGCGCCTGTGCCAGTTCCCGGGCCCGAGCCCGGACCGGTGGGGTGAGCAGTAGCTCACGGCACGGCGGCGCGAACAGCTGGCGCCGTCCGTCCCGTCCGTCCCGGCTGTTCTGGCCGTCGGACGGGCCGGACAGCGCCCGCTGGTCGGCCACTGAGAACGGCCGGATGTCCTCGACCTCGTCGCCGAAGAACTCCACCCGCAGCGGATGCTCCTCGGTCGGTGGGAAGACGTCGAGGATGCCGCCGCGCACCGCGATCTCGCCGCGCCGCTCCACCAGGTCGACCCGGTGGTAGGCGACCCCGACGAGCCTGTCCACGACCTCGCCCAGGTCGGCGCTGTCACCGACGGCCAGCGTCACCGGTTCAAGGTCGCCGAGGCCGGCGACCTGGGGCTGCAGGACGGCCCGCACCGGCGCCACCACGACCGACAGCGGCGGCCGGCCGGTGCTGTCGGGGTGGGCCAGCCGCCGCAGCACGGCGAGGCGCAGCCCGACGGTGTCGGCCCGCGGGGACAGCCGTTCGTGCGGCAGGGTCTCCCAGCTCGGGAACACCGCGACCGTGTCGGGATCGATCAGGCTCGACAGCGCCGCGGCGAGATCGTCGGCCTCCCGCCCGGTGGCGGTGACGGCCAGCACCGGCCGGCCGCCCCGGACCGCGAGCGCGGCGGCGGCGAACGGGCGCAACGCCGCCGGGGCCGACAGGTCCAGCCGGGGCTCACCGACCGCGGCGACCGCGCGTGCCAGGGCCGGATCCGCACCCGGAGTGGTGGTGAGGGCATCCAACAGCGGGGCGAGGGTCATAAGAGCGTCCGAACCTCTCGGGAACAGCGCACATTACAGACGAACGACAAACTGCAAACAGGACACAGCGTCACGGAGTGGGTCACTGCTGGCGTACCGGGCTGTTCCCCGCGGGACGGCGCCCGGCCTACAAGCCACCCCACGTACACAAGCCCGGCATACACAACCGCGTTCTCCGTTATTTTACGTGCCGGGGAATCGGCGGACTCAGGACCACCTCCGTGGCCCGCCGAACGCCCGGCTCGCCACCCGGGCAACCGCCCGCCGCGACGCCGACGGCCCATGGCCCATGGCGCGCGCCCCGCGGAGTCCCGCCCCACGCCCGCCGGGAGTCCTGTCCGGCATCCCGCGGGGGCTCCAGGCCGCCGGGTCCGTCCCAGATCCACCCAGCGTCCTGCCCTCACCCCTGCGGGAGCCCTTCTGGATCACTGTCCGTGCCCGACCGCGGCCGCTGTGGACGAGGCTCACCCCTGCTTGCCGCTGGGGCGGGCATAGCGGTCGGTGACCTCGGCGTCGACCACCGCGCGGCGTGCGGTGTCCGCCAGCGGTCGGCCCGCCGAACCTGCCGCGGCCGCTGGGCTTGCCGTCCCTGCCGGTGCTCCGCCGCGGCTGGCCGCGCTGTCGGCGGGGCCGAAAGCGGCATCCTCCCGCGACAGGCCCGACGGTACGGTGGCGCGTGGCACGGCCGTGGCCGACGCGGCAACCCGTGACACGCCGAAGCCCCGGTCGGCGGACCGGCGTGTGCCGAAACGTCCGTCGTGCACCACACCCACCATCCGCTCGGCCAGGGCCGGCCAGTCCCGCAGGACCCGCGCGAGTTCCCTGATCCGCGTCCGGCCGGTCGCAACCACGATGACGACGTCCGCCTGCATGGCGGACGCCGCCGTCATCGGAAGATCGACAAGAGCGGGCGTCAGCACGATGACAAGATCGACGACCGGTGCCCGGTCAGCCAGGATGGGCGCGAGGCCGCCGGGACGGGCCGCCCGGGCCTGCGCGACCCGGTTGTACAGCACATGCCCGCTGCCGGCACCGGACGAACGTGCCATGCAGGTCGGCTCGTGGGCCCACCGGGGCAGCTCGCTGGACACGGCGGGTGGCAGGCGCTCCAGGGCCCCGCGCACGTCCGGCTCCGGCGAGGCGTCCAGGACCAGCACGATCCCCTGGTCGTCCGACCAGCTCGCCGCCACCGCCGTGACCAGGTCAGGTGCCAAATCACCCCGCCCGGCCGGTGTGAGGGCGATGACCTTCCCGGTCGGGGCCAGCACGGAGGCCATGGCGGCGACCAGCCGGTCGGCCGGCGGGGCGCTGCCTCGCCCGCCGGAAATGTCCGCGATCAACGGGGTGCCCAGGACGTCGGCCGCGTCCCCGGCGTCGAGCGCCGTCGGGCGGCGCAGGTAGGCACCACAGAGCCCGGCCGCCGTCAGCAGCAGGCCGGCCAGGGCGCCGACGAGGGCGTTGCGCGCCAGCTTCGGAGTGACCTGGCCGAGCGACCGGGCGGGCTCGGCGAGGGTCACCGCGGCCGGCGCGCCAGCGGCCTGCGCCTGCGGGATCTGCCGGTTGAGCTCGGCGAGCTGTGCGTTGAGGGTGCCGACCTGAGCGGCCAGCGTCTCGCTGTCGGCGGTCCTCGGCAGCGCCGTCAGCCTCCGGAGGCCCTGGGTGATCTCGTCACGCAGCTCCGTCAGCGAACGGGCCGTACCGCCGCCGGCCGCCTGCTGCTGGGTGAGAAGCTGCTGGTAGGCGGCCTCGACGGCCTGGACAAGACCCACCGCCCGCTGCTCGGTGCCGTCCCTGCCGGTGATCGTGAAGAAGTCGCCCTGGTCGGACGCGGTGACCGTCAGCCGCTCGGCCACCTCCTCCCGCGACAGGCCCAGTTGCCTGGAGACCAGATCGAGCGCCACGGTGGAGCCGGCGAGCTGGGCCTGGGTCTGAACGATCCGGGCCGCGTCGAGATGATCACTGCCGGGCAGCGCCTGGGAGGCGCCCAGAAACACCCGGCCGGTCGCCTCGAAACGTTCGTCCTGCTGCTTGCTCACGGCCAGCGCGCAGGCGGTACCGACGACCGCCCCAAGGACGATCACCAGCCACCGGCGCCGGAGCAGCCGGAGCGGTGAGATTCTGGGCAGCGCGCGCTCGGCTTCCGCGCGCGGCCAAGCGGCCCGGGTCACCGGAACGTCCTCCTCGGGCCACGAGAAAATACAAGATCATGGGAAAGCGCGAAAAACTGAAGGACGCGGACGCCCCCGTACCACCCGTCCTGCGCGAACATTACAGCCCCCTGGATTCCTGAGACCTCCCGGACCTCCCAGATCGCTGGAACGGCGGACACCCCCGGGGAGTGAGAAACCCGATGGCCCCACCGTCCTCAAGCATTGAAAGTACACGGCACGTCCGCCACATGTTTCCGCGGTGGCGGAACCCGTTGAAGAAAGCGGTCGGTCACGCAAAGTAACAGAAGCGTGGAGGGTGCGGCGACACAACCGGCCGCGATGACACAACCGGCCCCGACAACAACAGCACCCAACGACGACGGTGTCCGACGACAACGGCCGACGACAACGACAGCCGGCGGCAGCGGCGTCCAACAACAGCGTTGGACGGCAGGCATCCGACAGCACATCTGACGGCACATCCGAGGCGACGGCGCCTGGCCGCGGAAACGTGGATCACCGGTCGGGGCCGGGACGGACGGCTCACCGCCGCGCGACAGCCTGATCTCGTAGCTCGGCATGCCGCGCTCGACATGCCGTTACAGCTCRACATGCCGTTACAGCTCGACGCGCCATCACGGGACGCGCGGCCCACCGTCGTCCGCCTGACGCGGGCCTACATATGACCACAAAACAATAAAAACAATTAGCACACAACCGGCCGGGGAACCGGCACGATGAACTTGCCGCCCCTGCGGGCGAACGCCGCCTGCTGATCCATGATCTCGTCTCTGACGTTCCAGGCCAGCAGAAGCAGGTAGTGCGGCTGACGCTGGGTCAGCACGGCGGGGTCGAGGATCGGCGTGCGCGCGCCCGGGATGTACTTGCCCTGCTTGTCGACGTTGCGGTCGACGACGTACTGCACGAGATCGGTGGTGATACCGCTGGAGTTCAGCAGGGCGGCTCCTTTGGCCGCGGCGCCGTAGGCGGCCACGCTCCGCCCGTGCGCGCGCAGCTCGTGCAGGAGGGTGAGCAGCTCGGCCTGCGACTCGCGCACGTCGTCGGCGAAACTCGCGTACCGGTCGAAGGTGTCCAGGCCGGCGGCGCGCTCACGGTCGAGGCGCTCGCCCACCCCCGGGCCGGGTCTTTCGGCCCGGCTCAGTCGCCAGCGCAGAATGCCGCCGGGATGCTCGGAGAACTCCTCCACCTCCGTCAGATACAGACCGTGACGACGCATCAGTGCGTCCGCGGCGATGGTGGAGAAATAGCAGAAGCAGTCGTGGCGGACGGTGTCGAACCCGGTGTGGTCGAGCAGCGCTCCGACACCGGGATCATCCACTTCGACGATCCCGTCATCGGCGAGCAGAACGGACACGCCCTCGGCGAAGCCGTTCGGATCGGGGACGTGCGCCAGCACGTTGTCGACAATGATGACATCCGCGCGCAGCCCCTGGGCGGCCAGCGACCGGGCGAGCCCGGCGTCGAAGAACTCTGTGCGGGTCGGCACGCCGATCGCCCGGGCGACGGACGCGAGCCCGGGTGACGGCTCGATGCCGAGCACCGGGATTCCGCGTTCGACGAACGCCCGCAGCAGATGTCCGTCGCCGCTCGCGATCTCCACGACCAGGCTGTCGGAGCCGAGAGCACGACCGGCGATGAGTTCTCTGGCGCGCCTGTCGGCATTCCGGCGCGGTGTGTCGCCGGACGACGGGAAGGACCGGTAACCGGCGTCGAACATCTCCTCCGCCGGTAGGGCATGGGTGAGCTGGACCAGCGCGCAGGAGGCGCAGAAACCGACCTCCAGGGGAAAGACGGGCTCGGGCTCGGCGAGGTCGTCGGGGCACAGCAGCCGGTTGGCGATCGGTGTCCGCCCCAGGGAGAGGAACGGACGTGGCCGCGGGCCGCCACACGAGCGACAGGCTTCGACCGGGACGGCCGTCACCTGCGTACGGGCCAGTGGCTGACCGACGGACTCAACTGACATGCGATCCCCTACCTGCCTTTCGATCGGCACCTGGTTCTGATCGGCATCTGATCCTGATCGGCCCCGGGGTTCTGGTTGCCGGCGGATTTTCACCGATCGGCATGGCCCACCGGAACGTATCGGAATGACATGGCATACCGGAATGACACGGCGTACAGAGATGTGGCTCACAGGCGACATGGTCACAGGCGACGTGGTCACAGGCGATAACGCGGGACGGCCGCGTGAACAGGGCGGCACCCGTCACAGGAATTACCGGTCGAGAGGGCGACGCGCATCATCGAGCTGTCCCCTTCGGGCATGTCACGATCTGCTCGCGGCATGCTCAGAGAGCCATGATAGTGGCTCGTCCGAGGCTTTCGACGAGGCCAGTGGCTGTGATGAATCCGTCAGCCGCGGCGGCTGACGGCCAGGTGGACGGTACGTCGGAGAGCCGTCACGAACGCACCCGCCGGCCCGGCCGGTCCCAACAACCCGGCGACCTTCAGGTCCCGACAACCCGAGAGCCTTCAGAACGCCCGGCGCCCGCCGGTGCGCCGCGTCGTCCGTGCACCCGTGCACCCGTGCACCCGTGCACCCGTGCACCCGTGCACCCGGAAAAAGATCGTGTCGGCTCGGATCGCCCGCCAGGTCAGCCCGGCCGCCGTCTTCGCGCCGTCCCTGTCAGGCGCGTACCAGGACCACCGGATTCTCGCCGAACTCGGCTGGCGGGCATTTCGCGGGACGCTGATCCTCGACTACGAGATCCGCAAAGTTCAAAAACCGCCGAGGATGCCGAAGAATCTCAGGACTGCGGCTTGGCGGGCGAGACGTGGAAGGTGTTCTGGGTGGCCTCCAGCCCCCTGTCCAGCAGCGACTCCACGGCGTCGGCCGCCCGGTCCACCAGAAACGGGAGCTCCTTGCGTTCAGGAGTCGAAAAGTCGCGCAGGACGAAGTCGGCCGGGTTCATCCGACCGGGTGGGCGTCCGATCCCGACCCGGACCCGCAGGTAGTCGCGCGACCCCAGCGCGGCGGTGACCGAACGCAGGCCGTTGTGCCCGTTGTCGCCGCCGCCGAGCTTGAGCCGGATCGTTCCGAACGGGATGTCCAGCTCGTCATGGACGACCACGATGTGCCCGATGTCGACCTTGAAGAAGGCGCGCAGGGCCTCGACGGGCGAGCCTGAGACGTTCATGAAGGAACGGGGTTTGGCGAGCAGCGCGCGGACGCCGACGAGGCGGGCCTCGGCGACGTCCGCGCGTCCCCGGTGCGTGCGGAAACGGTCCCCGACCCGCTCGGCCAGCAGGTCGAGAACCATGAATCCGATGTTGTGCCGGTTGCCGGCATACGTCGGGCCGGGATTGCCCAGCCCGACGACCAGCCACGGCCCGGTGGCCTGGGGCCCGGTCTCCGACGGAGTCATCGCGGTGTCATCCGGGCGGTGGTGTCATCCGGGTGGAAGAAACGCCGGTCAGGCCGAGGCGCCGGCCTGCGCCTGCTCGCCCTCGGCCCCACCGGTCGCTTCGGCACCGGCGAGGTCGGCGTCCACCTGGGCGGCGGTCGGCTTCGCCAGCCCCTGGACCACGATCTGCTCGGGATCGGTCTCCAGCACCGTGCCCGCCGGGATGACGAGCTGACCGGCGCTGATATTCGCGCCGGCCTTGAAACCGGTGACGTCGACCTCGATCGACCCGGGGATGTCGGTCGCGGCCGCCTGCAACGAGACGGATGTCAGCTGCTGGTCGACGAGGGTGTCGCTTTCGGCCGTCCCGACGACGGTCACCGGCACCTCGACCRTGACCCGCTCGCCCCGACGGATGATGACCAGGTCGACGTGTTCGAAACTGCCCTTGATCGGATGACGCTGGACGTCCTTGGGAAGGGCGAGCTGAGTCCCGTCGGAGAGCTCCAGGCGGAGYAGCACGTTCGTACCGGCATCAGTCTTGAACGCGTGCAGAAGGTCGTGAGCGCGCAGCGAGATGTGGCGGGGCGGCTGGCCGTGGCCGTACAGGACGGCCGGGACCTTGCCGGCCTTGCGGGTACGACGAGCCCCGCCCTTGCCGAACTCGGTGCGGGGCTCCGCGACGATGCGGACCTCGGACATGGCGGTACTCATCCTCCTACTGCGGATCTTCAATGGACATCGGCGCCGCCTGAACACAAGAAGCCGGCAGCGCCACGACGCGGTCTTTCAGGGTACCGGATGCATCATGAGCCGACGGATCCGCCCTACCGCCGGTGGAGAACCGTTGCCGCACAATGCGCCCATACGGCTGTATGCGCCCATACGGCTGTAACAGCCCGATGACGAAAGGCCACCTGGGAGGAGGCGCTACCGTCGAGGCGGACGGGGCTCCGGCACGATCCGGGCCTGTTCGACGTTACCCGAGGGAGCCGCCGTTCGGGCGCGGCCGCCACCCGGACGGCTGCCCCGGGGCGGAACCGTCGGAACCAGGAACCGTCGGGATCACCGGTGGGGCGCGAACATTATGAGGCCGACTCCGGCCAGGCAGACGAGCGCGCCGGCGATGTCGTAGCGGTCAGGCCGATAGCCGTCGGCGACAACGCCCCAGGCGAGGGAGCTGGCGACGAACACGCCGCCATAGGCGGCCAGTACACGCCCGAAGGCCGCCTCCTCCTGGAGCGTGGCGACGAAACCATAGACGCACAGGGACATCAGCCCGCCACAGACGAACGTGACGCCCCGATGCTCACGAATCCCCTGCCACACCAGCCAGGCCCCACCGATCTCGGCAAGCGCGGCCAGGACGAAAAGCAGCACCGTACGCAGGACGAGCACGGCCGGYGTCCGAACCAGTGACTAAACCAGTCGACGGTTCAACCGATGGGTCGGACGGATCGCGGGGTTGTCCATGGCGTCGCGACCGACAGTCACATGTCTGGTCACGCGTCGCCGCCGAAGAGCTCGGTCACCGAACCGTCCTCGAAGACCGCTCTGATGGCGGCGGCCAGCAACGGCGCGATCGACAGTTCGGTGATCTTGTCGATGCGGGCCTCGCTGGGCAGCGGGAGGGTGTTGGTGAGCACGACCTCGCTGATCTCGGAGTTCTTCAGACGGTCCACGGCCGGGCCGGAGAGCACACCGTGCGTCGCCGCGGCGATCACATCGGTCGCGCCGTGCTCGCGCAGCGACTCCGCGGCCTTGGTGATGGTGCCCGCAGTGTCGATCATGTCGTCGACGACGACGCAGGTGCGGCCCTCCACCTCGCCCACCACGTCGAACATCTTCACCTGGTTCGGGACGTCCCGGTCACGGCGCTTGTGGATGATCGCCAGTGGACAGCCGAGCCGGTCGGTCCAGCGTTCGGCCACCCGGACCCGGCCGGCGTCCGGGGCCACCACCGTGACCGCGGACGTGTCGAGCTTGGCCTCGATGTAGTCGGCGAGCAGCGGCAGCGCGAACAGATGGTCCACCGGGCCGTCGAAGAAGCCCTGGATCTGGGCGGTGTGCAGGTCCACCGACATCAGTCGGTGCGCGCCGGCGGTCTTGAACAGATCGGCGATCAGCCGGGCCGAGATCGGCTCCCGGCYGCGGTGCTTCTTGTCCTGCCGGGCGTAGGGGTAGAAGGGCGCGACCACGGTGACCCGCTTGGCGTTGGCGCGTTTCAGCGCGTCCACCATGATGAGCTGCTCCATGAGCCAGGTGTTCACCGGCGAGGAGTGACACTGCAGCACGAACGCGTCACATCCGCGTACGGATTTCTCGAACCGGACGAAGATCTCTCCGTTGGAGAATTCATACGCGTTGGTGGGCACCGGTTCGACATCGAGCTCCCGGGCAACCTCGGCCACCAGGTCAGGGTGCGCACGGCCACCGAAAAGCATCAGGTTACGCCGATTATCCGTCTGGTAGGCCATCAAAGGTTCTCCACCTTCGTCCCGCTCCGTCATGGTCGTTCTTCACAGCGTGGCAGGCTCTACGTACGGCGCCCGTTGTCGGAGATACCGACAACCGTGGCGGGGGCCGGCCCGGCGTGTCCAACGTGATCCGCCCTGTCCGGGTCACCGTCGCCACGTGCCTGTTCGACATACCCCCRCGCGGCAGCCGCGGCACGTGCCGCCGCAGTGCCCGGACGCCGTAGTTCGACCCATCCCTCGATCGTCCGCTGCCGGCCCTCCCTGACCGCGAGTGCGCCTGGCAGCACATCCTCGGTCACGATCGAACCAGCACCGGTGTACGCACCGTCGCCAACATTCACCGGCGCCACCAGCACGGTGTCACTTCCGATCTTGACATCCGCACCGATCACCGTACGGTGCTTGGCGACGCCGTCGTAGTTCGCCACGATCGTGCCACATCCGATGTTGCTGCGTGCGCCGATCAYCGCGTCCCCGACATAGGCCAGGTGCGGCACCTTCGCCCCRTCGGCGATCTCCGCGGCCTTCGTCTCCACGAACGCGCCGAGCTTGACCCCGCGGCCGACACGGGTGCCCTGGCGCAGATGCGTGTAGGGGCCGACCGAGGCGTCCGAACCGATCACCGCGCCGACTGCGGTCGTCCGGCTCACCGTGGCCGCGGCACCCACCAGCGTGTCGGTGAGCGTGCAGTCCGGGCCGATCACCGCGCCGGACGCCACCCGGGTGCTGCCGTGCAGGAAGGTGTTCGGGAGCAGCGTCACGTCCGCCTCGACGGTCACGTCGGCGTCGATCCAGGTGGTGGCGGGATCCAGCACGGTGACGCCGGCCCGCATGGCCGCGGTTACCAGCCTGTCCCGCATGGCCGCCGCGGCGGCGGCCAGCTGGACCCGGTCGTTGACCCCGGCGGCCTCGCCGGGGTCGTCCAGCGGGTACGCCCGAACGGCCTGCCCGCCGTCGAAGAACGCGCCGACCACGTCGGTCAGGTACTCTTCGCCCTGGGCGTTGTCGACCGTCAGGGACGACAGCGCCGCCAGCAAGGGGCCGGCCGTGAACACGTACACGCCAGTGTTGATCTCCCGGACGGCGGCGGTGACGGCGTCGGCGTCCGCCTGCTCGACGATCGCGCGGATCCAGCCGGACGGATCCCGCAGCACCCGTCCGTAGCCGAAGGGGTCGGACGCCTCGGCGGTCAGCACCGTCGCCGCCGCCGGCTCGTGCGTATGCGCCGCGACCAGCGCCGACATCGTCGCGCCGGTCAGCAGCGGGGTGTCTCCCGGGACGACGACCACGAGATCGTCCGGGTGGATGCCACCCGCCGCTGACAGCGCGGTCCGAACGGCGTGGCCGGTGCCACGCTGGCTGGCCTGCACGACCGGGGTGACCTCGGGTACGCGGYCGGCCAGCGCCGCGATCACCTGCTCGCGCCCGTGCCCGACGACCACCAGTTGCTTCTCGGCCCCGAGCGGGGCGACCGCGGCGAGAACTTGATCTACAAGGGTGCGCCCAGCGACGCGATGAAGCACCTTGGGGGTCGCGGAGCGCATCCGCTTACCCTCACCCGCGGCAAGGACGACAACGGCCGCCAGACGTGGTTGGGTCACACGAGCTCCCCTGATCGTGGACATCAACTCGATGCGTGTCGAGCTTACCGGATTGCGACCAGCGGATATCCACGGCCAGGGGATATCGTGGACAATTCCGGCGGACTAAAATGATTTGTACGGACCGGCGTACCCGCCGATCCGACCCGGGGCTCCGCCGCCACGRCTCGAACGTGGACTAGAAGAACCAAAATCTCCTGTGCTGCCAATTACACCACGGCGGACTGGGAAAATCTTTGGCAGTGTACCACTGCCAGCAAGCCAAAGACGGCATGATCATGATTTTTTCGGGCCTGGAGCACCCCGGTCCGCCTCGCCGTCACCGCGCGCAGCCGTCGCAGGCCGACCCCGCCAACCCTTCGTGACAACTACCGTACCCCGGCCGCAACCGCCCGGACCCGTGAAATTGTTTTTCTCCGATGTTCCCCGCCACGGGCACCACCTGTTACCGCCGCGAGCTACGGTGTCACAACGGAAACTATTGCGACGACGAAACCGGTGGACGGCACTGATGGACGGGGTTATGTCATGACCGCTACCGACACGGTGAACCCGACGGGCGCCACGGCCCCCGCTACCCGGGTGGACGCCTCCACCCGGCACACCGTGACGCCGAGATCCGCGCTGAAGGCACGAGGGGAACAGCTTACCCTCGCCATGGTCATCATCGTCCCGCTGGCGGCCCTCGCCGCCGCGGTACCGCTGCTGTGGGACCGGTGGATCAGCCCGCGCGACGTGATCCTCGCTGTCGTCATGTACGCGATCACCGGCCACGGGGTGACGGTCGGTTTCCACCGCTACTTCACCCACCGCGGTTTCAGGACCTCCAGGCCGATACGCATCGCGCTCGCCATCGCCGGCAGCATGGCGATCGAGGGCCCGGTCATCCGCTGGGTGGCCGACCACCGGCGCCACCACGCATTCAGCGACCGGGACGGCGACCCGCACTCGCCGTGGCGCTACGGCCCCGGCTTCCACGCCCTGACCAAGGGCCTGTGGCACGCCCACATCGGCTGGCTGTTCGACATCGAACAGACCGACCAGCGTAGATACGCCCCCGACCTGCTCGACGACACCGACATCGTCCGCGTCAGCCGCCTGTTCGGGCTCTGGGCGACGGTGAGCCTCGCGGCCCCGGCGCTGATCGGCGGCCTGTGGGGCGGCTCGTTCGAGGCGGCGGTGCAGGCGTTCTTCTGGGCGAGCCTGGTCCGGGTGTGCGTCCTGCACCACGTCACCTGGTCGACGAACAGCATCTGCCACGTCGCCGGCAAGCATCCGTACAGGTCGCGGGACCGCTCCGGCAACGTCTGGCCGCTGGCCATCCTGTCGATGGGCGAGTCCTGGCACAACCTGCACCACGCCGAGCCCACACTGGCCCGCCACGGCGTCAAGCCCTGGCAGGTGGACTCCAGCTTCTACCTGATCAAGCTGATGGAGACGCTGCACCTCGTCCACGACGTCCGCTGGCCCGACCCACAACGGCTGCGAGCAAAGCTCGTCCCCAGATAGTGCCTTGGGCACTATCTGGGGACCCCTGGCTCTTGGGCGGGCAGCACCCGTGGCTTGAGGATCACCTACCGGCGATCGTCAAGGGAAAGCACCCAGGCGCAGCACCACCGCACGACAACCTGGGAAGCCCAGCCCCCTGAGTCGGTGTCACCCACGGCCAGGCGATCACTGACCAACGGTCGCCGAGGGGCAACTCGCTCAGGTGGGGATGCACGGCGGCGCTCCGGACAGCTAGGCGTCCTCGAGGTCGGAGGCGAGGGAGAGCCAGGCGTCCTCGGTGCGGGACTTCTCGGCGACGACCTCGCGCAGTTCGGCGTCGAGGGCGAGCAGGCGCTGATGGTCGGTGGCGGCCTCGGCGAGCGCGGTGTGCAGCGCGCTCTCGCGRCGGGCCAGCCGCTCCAGGGCCCGTTCGAGCCGGGTCAGCTCCTTGCGCGCAAGCCGCGCCTGCCCGGCCGACAGCGAACCGCCGGTGTCGCCGGCAACGGCACCTGAGTCCGCGCCCGCTCCGGCGGCGGCGCCCACTCCGGGGACGGCAGCGACACCGGCAGTGCGGCCAGCGCCGGCGCGTCCGACAGGAGCTGTGCGCCCGGCTGCCCCGGTCTGGGTGGCGGCCTGCCGCCGGGAGAGGTACTCGTCCACCCCGCCGGGCAGCATGACGAGCGACCCGTCGCCGAACATGGCGAAGATCGTGTCGCAGGTCCGTTCCAGGAAGTAACGGTCGTGACTGACCGCGACAATCGTGCCCGGCCAGGAGTCCAGGACGTCCTCCAGCGCGGTCAGCGTGTCGGTGTCCAGGTCGTTGGTGGGCTCGTCCAGCAGCAGCACGTTCGGCCGTTGCATGAGCAGCCTCAGCAGCTGCAGCCGACGGCGCTCCCCGCCGGAGAGATCACCCACGCGCGTCCACTGCCGGGCCGAGGGCAGGCCGAACTGCTCCAGAAGCTGGCCGGCGGTCATCTCCCGGCCGCGGCCCACCTCCAGCACCCGGCCGGCCCGCTCCACCGCCTCCAGAGCGCGCAGGCCCGGGTTCAGCTCGTGGATCTCCTGGGAGAGCAGGGCGGAGCGCACGCTCCTACCAACCCGCACCTGGCCCGCGTCCGGGCTCACCTGCCCGGTCAGTAGACGCATCAGCGTCGTCTTGCCACTCCCGTTGGCCCCGACAAGCCCCACCCGGTCCCCCGGGCCCAGCCGCCAGGTCACATCCGTCAGCAGCGTGCGATCGCTGAGACGCAACGTGACGTCCTCGACGTCGTAGACGTCCTTGCCGAGGCGGGAGGCGGCGAAGCTGCGCAGGCCGAGGGTGTCACGGGCGGGTGGCTCGTCGGCGATCAGCGCGTTGGCCGCCTCGATCCGGAAACGCGGCTTGCTGGTGCGGGCCGGCGGGCCCCGGCGCAGCCAGGCCAGCTCCTTGCGCAGCAGGTTCTGCCGCCGTGCCTCGGTGGCGTCGGCCTGCCGCGCGCGCTCCGCCCGAGCGAGCACATACGCGGAGTAACCGCCGTCGTAGGCGTCCACCCGGCCGTCGACGACCTCCCAGACCCGTTCGCAGACCTCGTCGAGGAACCACCGGTCATGGGTGGCGACGAGCAGCCCGCCGCGCCACGACCGCAGGTGGGCGGCAAGCCAGGCCACCCCCTCGACATCAAGATGGTTGGTGGGCTCGTCCAGGACCAGCAGATCGATGTCGTCGACGAGCAGCGCGGCCAGCGCGACGCGCCGGCGCTCACCACCGGACGACCGTCCGACCACGGCGTCGAGACGGTCGAGCAGCCCCAGGCCGGCAAGCACCGACCGGCGCCGCGGATCCGCCGCCCAGACGTGATCGGGAACGTCGCCGACCACGGCCTGGCGCACGGTCGCGTCGGGTGCGAGCTGGTCGTCCTGAGCCAGCAGGCCGACCCGCACGGAACCGGCCCGCACGATCCGGCCCGCGTCCGCGGTGGCCTGGCCGGCGAGCAGCCGCAGCAGGGTGCTCTTGCCCGCCCCGTTGCGGCCGACCACCCCGATGCGCTCACCGGTTCCGATGCCCAGGCTCACCCCGTCCAGCAGGGTGCGGGTGCCGAAGGCGGCCACCACCGCCTCCATCGTCACCAGGACGCCGCTCATCCGACGGCCACCCAGCGCTCTGGTGGTCCGGGGCCGTCAGCAAGATTGCCCAGGAGAGCGACCCGGGCCGGCGCCGTTCGGGCCGGCGCCGGCTGGGCTGGCCAGTCCCGTTCGACGGTGACGCTCCCGCGCACGGTCATCCGGCGGAGCCACCCGGATCGACCACACGCGCGCCCGATACCGGGCCGTGCGCGTGACGTACCGCCCGGCACACACCCATCCCGGCCAGACTCGCCGCCAGGGCCACGCTCCGCTCCGCGTCCCGCGCCAGGAAGGCGCAGGTCGGCCCGGAACCACTGACGATGGCACCGACCGCCCCGAGCTCGACGCCGGTTTCCAGCACCAGGCGCAACGACGGGCGCAGCCGCAGCGCGGCCGGCTGCAGATCGTTCACCAGCGCCCGGCCCAGCTCGACCGGATCACCGGTACGCAACGCGGCCAGCACCGCGTCCGGCGGGGTCGGCTCGGTACGCAGGCGTCCCTGCGACAACCGGTCGAACTCGGCGTAGACCGACGCGGTGGACAGGCCACCGTCGGCCAGCGCGAACACCCAGTGGTACTCGCCGCGCCCCAGCACCGGCGTGAGCTGTTCGCCACGGCCGGTACCCAGCGCCGTCCCACCCGCGAGCGGGAACGGCACGTCGCTGCCGAGCCCGGCGGCGAGTTCGGAGAGCACCGACCTGTCCAGGCCGGTGCCCCACAGGGCGTCGAAGGCGACCAGCGAACCGGCCGCGTCAGCGCTGCCGCCGGCCATCCCGGCCGCGACCGGAATGCCTTTGGCCATGGTCATGTGGGCTGCCGCTCCCCGCACACCGGCACGGGCGGCAAGTACGTGAGCCGCGCGGACGGCCAGGTTGTCCACCCCGGTCGGGACCAGGGAGATCCGGGCTGCGGCCGCGCTCGCCACCGCGTCGCCAGGCGGCGAGGACGGCCCGGGCCGACCGGACGCCCCGGGCAGCGGGACGAGCGGAGCCGCCGGCCCGGCGGCTCCCTCGCCGGTGACCTCCACGGACACGGCGGGCTCCACGGCGTCCGGGTCGACCGCGGCGCCGTCGACCGCAGCCACCGTGATCTCGTCGTAGAGCGAGACGGCCTGCAGGATTGTGATGACCGTGTGGTAGCCGTCGTCGCGGCGTGCCCCGACACCGAGATGCAGGTTGACCTTGGCCGGCGTACGGACAGTCACCCGGCTGCCCGGAACGGGCGCGGACGGCCGGTCGGCGCCGGCGGCACCGGAAGGGTGCCGGTGAGACCGAGACAGCGGACTCTCCTTCGCTCCTGAGGCGTGTTCTGACACCGGGCACCAACGAACCTATCCGGCCGGTAAGAGGCGAGTACCCTCGCCACCGCCGGGTAAGACGATGCACACGAGCGGCTGGTCACGCCAGTGATCGGCCACGCCGGGCACGACCGGCCGGGCCGTCGTGGGACTCGTACCCGATTCCCACGAGACGGTTACCGGGAGCAGCCCGTAACGAACCGGGCCGCAACAGCGGGCCATGACGAACCGGTCGCGCCGGAGCACAAGACGAACCGGGCCACCCGCAACCCGACCACCTGCAACCAGATCACCCGCAAGGAGAGGCCTCAACAAGGGCGGAGGCACGCCATGAGCACGACGGCCGCTGAGAAGACCGCTGCCGCGACCCGCGAGTCGCCATCGGGCGACCGCACCGGGGTGTCGCAGCGGGCATCCACCGAACTGGTCACGAGCAAGGGGAAGACCTCGATCGCGGACTCGGTCGTCCGCAAGATCGCGGGCGTGGCAACCCGGGAGGTCGAAGGCGTCCACAACCTCGGTTCCGGCGGCGCCCGCGCGGTCGGCTCGCTGCGGCAGCGCATACCTGGCTCGTCCGGACGCAACGTGTCCCAGGGCGTGGGGGTCGAGGTCGGCGAACGCCAGGCCGCGATCKATCTCGACGTCGTCGTCGACTATGGCGTGTCAATCGTGGACCTGGCCCAGACGATCCGCAGCAACGTCGTCGGTTCCGTAGAGGGGATGACCGGCCTGGAGGTCACCGAGGTCAACATCGCCGTCGACGACGTCTTCATCCCCGCGGAGGACGAGGAACAGCCGACCCGGGTGCAGTAACGCCCGGAATCAGCGCCCGGAATCCCAGTCATGATCAACAATCGGATCGACGATCATCCACCTGGCCTGACACGGGGAACAGCCCCCGATGCCACCGGACACAACCGTCGCGCGACACCCGCCTGGCCTCTCGCGGGAAACAGCCCGCCGGGTGCGGGTGGAACAGGAGGACAGGGCGGAGCAGGTGGAGAAGGTGCGGTGGAGAGCATGGTCCACCTGGCTGTGTCCACACGACCGGCCGTGATCGCGGCCGCGGTCGCCCGCTGTCCGGCGGTGGCCGCGCTTTCCGCCGGAGCAACCGGCGACGTGGTCAGTTACCTTCCCGGCCGCCGGGTCGTCGGCGTCCGCAGGGCGCCGGGAGGCGTCGCCGTCCATGTCGTCGCGCGGTTCGGCCCCACCATGGCCGAGGTCGCCGGCCAGGTGCGCTCGGCGGTCACGACGGTGGCGCCGGAATGCGAGCGGATCGACATCGTAATCGACGATCTTGCACTCCCCCCCGGGACGAAACCCCCGCCCGCACCACCAGAAGTAACGCTCGACGAACAGGACGAAAGCGGATGAGGCACCAGGAACGGCGAACGCACAGAGCCGGTGGATTCTGATCAGAAACGGCACCTCCGGGCCGGGATCCAGCGGGCCGGAAAGCTGGCTTCCTCACCGGTCCAAACGGGCGCCGCTGCCCAGAATCCTGATTTCTCCGTAGTGGCGGAAAATTTGGTTGTCATACCGGAAAAATACATCTTCATACTTCGAGGGTCGACAGGGTGCGGGGTCCGGATATCCAGCCTCCCCTGACACCAGTGAAATTTGGCGAAATTTGGCGAGTTGAAACTCTACAACAGTGAACGGTAACGAAAGGGACGGCGAACATGGCCTCCGAGCACTGCCGGGCAACGCTCGACAGCGCCGCGCGCCGCGCCGAGATCCGCAGGTTCGTCCGCGAGAACCACCCGGATCGCGGCGGAGATCCTGACGTGTTCGCGTCGGGTCTGCAGGCTCTGCGCGCACAGCGGCCACCACGACCTGCCTGTGGTGAGGTGACGACGTACCACAAGCGGTCGGGCCTTGCGCTCGTCGTCGGCTGGATCCGGCGGCAGTCGGTCCGACGGCGGGCGGAGTCACACCGGCCCCCGCGGGTGTGTTAAGGCGATGACTACATACCCGCACCGGGTCTCCCGGCAACACGGCGCCTCCTGGCAACACGGCCGGCCGCCGAGCATGCCCAGGGCCGGCCCGAGGGCGGTGACCGCATACCTTCACCAGGTCTCCCGGCTCTCCACCGGGCCTCCCGGCGACACTGTGATCATTATGATGATGCCGCTGCCGTCGCCGCCGGGGCCACAACGGGCTGCTGCGCTATTTGAGATCGTCCGGGGCAAGCCAGATCGGGGCACCACCCGGACGGTCGAATATCTCGTCGACTTTGAAGATCTTCACTTGCGTGCGCGTACAGCCCAGGCGCGCATACGACCCGTTCGACGACAGGAGGCTTTCGATGCGGTCAGGCGCACTCGGTCTCATCACGGGACTGCTCTCAGGTCTTGCGCTCGCCATCGGCGACTTCAGCGACTTTCTGATCGTCCTGCTGCTCGGGGCGATCGGCCTCCTCGTCGGCAAGGTGGTGGACGGGGAGGTCGACCTCACCCGGTACCTCGGCGGCGACCGGCGGCGGGAACCACGGTGAACCCGCGATTCCCGACACCTGCCGTACCGGATCCGCCACCGGGCATCGGCGCCGTCCCGTCGGCGAATCCGCCACAGCGAGCAGGCCCGGTGCGGGGGACAGATCCACAGGCGGATCCAGCGGGGTGGGCGGATCCGGCGCGGCCGGCGATCTTGCGAGGAACCGGCGAACCCATCGGCACGCCCGGCGACCACGGTGGGGGCAGAGCCGACCCCGCCACCCGAGGAAGGCTGCTCATCACCGACCGGGTTGTCGAAAAGATCGCCGCCGAAGCCACGCGGGACATCGAACACGTCGGGGGTCTGCGCCGCGTTCTGCCCCGGCGGGCGTGGTCGGCCGGTGACGACCGCCCGCCCCGGGTGTCGGCCCGCGTCAGTCGGGGCACAGCCCGGATTTCCATGTCGTTGTCCGTTCGGTACCCTGCCCGAATCATGGAGATATGTGATGGAGTGCGAACACGGGTGACCCGGCAGGTAGCCGATCTCGCCGGTCTGCGGGTCACCCGTCTCGACATCGACGTGTCCGCCCTGGATCTTGGCTYGGCCCCGGGCGCTCGGGTGCGATAACTTACGAAAGGTCACCATTGTGCGCCTGACAAACCGGATTGTCGCGGYGCTGCTGGCAGCGCTCCTTGCCGCGGCCGGCGTGATCGCGATAGTCGAGATGGTGAGCGTGGCCCTGGACAAGAGGTAYGCCGTCGTCGACTGGCAGTCGGCCGCGGGCGCCATGGCACGTAACACCTGGTCCGACACGGGCCCGACGGTTCTCGCCGTCATCGCGATCATAGCCGGGGCGCTGTTGCTCTTCCTGGGGCTGCGGCGTGGCCGGGCGGGGTGGCTCGTGTTACGGCCGGTCTCCACTGACACCCGCGGGTTCKTCTCCCGTTCCGCTCTCAGCCACGCGTTGAGCAGCGCCGTCGCGGAGGTCGACGGTGTGAGYCGGGCAAAGGTGCGTCTCCGGCGCCGCACCGCGACAGTCATGGTCGAGCTGTTCCCCGGAAGCAGTGCGGACACCTCCGCGCAGGTGCTCGAGCGGGTCCATGGCCACCTGGCATTCCGTGACCTGCTGTCGGTACCGAAGGTGAAGGCGAAGGCGTCCCATCGCCCCGCCCGCGACCGTAACGTCGTGCCGGAGCCGGCCCCGCCTCCCACAGCGTCTGCCACCCTGCCTCCCACGGCATCGGATGTGACCTCGGGTACGCCCACCGCTGTGTCGCCCGCCCCGGAAACCCCCACGGCGTCAGGTGGCCCCACGTCCGCGTCGTCCGCGTCGGTGGCAGAGGTCACCTTCGGTACGCCGACGCGACGCGAGCCGTATCCGGTGGGTCTGGACCTGACCAAGCCCGACCTGGCGAGCGGCCAGCCCGACCCGGCAAGCGGCCGGGAGGAGGAGCAATGAGCGGAACCGCCACATCGGTCAGTGACGACCAACGGGCCGACAGCCCGATCCCTCGGCTGGGAGCGCTGACGGAGCCGGGCGAGGTGGAGAACGTGGATGGCGGCGAGGGACCGGTACGGCCTGGCCCGTCCCGGTCGCACCGGCGTCCGGTCACCCACAGGGTCGACCGGTTCAACCGGGTAATGCTCACCCTGCTGGGGCTGACGCTGCTGGGCGCAGGAGTGGTCATCCTGCTTGCCGGTAACGGTGTGTTCGGGACGGAGACCGCCGACCGTCCGACGCTCACCCCGGGCAACCGCTCCTTCGCCGGCAGCCACGGCTGGTTCTGGCCGGTGGTGGGGGCGGCCACAGCCCTGATCGTACTGCTGGCGCTGGTCTGGCTGTCGGCACAGTTCTCCTCGGGCCGGCTGTCCGCGCTGCACGTGAGGGACGACAGGTTCGGGCGTGTCCGGGTGGACGGGCAGGCCTTCGCCGCAGCGGTAGGGAACGAGCTGGCCGGCACGGACGGCGTCCAGCAGGTGCGGACGCGGCTGCTGGGCAACGAGGGGCACCCGCTGCTGCAGGCGATCGTGACCGTGCGCCCCGACGCGGACATCCATCGGGTCCGTTCCGCCATCGAAGAGGTTGCGCTGCCGCACGCCCGTGGGGCTGTGGCACGCCCGCACCTTGCCGTCGAGCTCAGGCTCGTCCCGGACGTGCACCACGACAACCGCGTGCGCTGAGCGCATCCGGAGATCCGCCCGCCCGGGACGGGTAGCGCTCTACGGTGGCGGCCTGCCCGTTCAGGTATGACCTGCCCGTTCAGGCATGAGGAGCCGCCCACCCGGGACGGACAACGGACAACGGACAAGATCGACGCATGTTTGTCGTCGGGTACGCCCACCGGGCTGAAAGCTGAAAAACGTACCCGACGACAAACACGCCTGGATCAGGCTCCGCACGAATGATCGCGGATGGCGTCCACGCCACCGGTGCGTCGGTCAGAGCAGGCCCGCCGTCATTCGGGCTCGGAGCTGGGATCGAGGCGGGCGATGGCGAGGCGGGTGAAGGCGGCCACGTCCAGGATCTCGCCTCTGGCGGACGGGTCGATGCCCGCGGCCAGCGCGAGACGCTCGGCCTGGTCCGCCGACCCCGCCCAGCCCGACAGCGCCGCCCGCAGCGTCTTGCGGCGCTGCGCGAAGGCCGCGTCCACCACGGCGAAAACGGCCCGGCGCAACCGCGGCGACCCTTGCCGATCATGACGGGTGAACGCCACCAGGGACGAGTCGACGTTCGGCTGCGGCCAGAACACCGCCCGCGGCACCGGACCTGCCGGACGCGCCGACGCGTACCAGGCCATCTTCACGCTCGGCACGCCGTACACCCGCCCACCTGGCGACGCGGTCAGCCGGTCGGCGACCTCCGCCTGCACCATGACCAGCCCGCGCCTGACCGACGGAAAGCGTTCAAGTACGCCGAGCAGCAGCGGGACAGCCACGTTGTAGGGCAGGTTCGCGGCAAGGACACTCGGCGGGTCGCCGGAGATGTCCGCGGGCTCCAGGCGCAGCCCGTCCGCCGCCAGCACGGTCAGGCGGGCCGCAACCGCTGGTCCGAGCCGCGCCGTGACGGTCGCCGGYAGTGCCGTGGCCAGCGCCTCGTCCAGTTCGACCGCGACAACCCGGCGGGCGGCCGGCAGCAGCCCGAGGGTCAGCGAGCCCAGCCCGGGACCGATCTCCAGGACGGTCTCGTCCGGCTCGACACCTGCCAGGCGTACCAGCCGACGGACGGTGTTGGGGTCGACGAGAAAGTTCTGACCACGGCGCTTGGTCGGCCGTATGCCGACAGCGGCGCTGATCGACCGTACGTCCGCCGGCGTGAGCAGACCATCGGGCAGCCCCGAACCAGACGATGACCCGCCGGACGACGACTGGCTGGAAGAGTCAGGGTCGGGAGGCGGCGGATCGGAAAGGCCTGAACCGGACGACAGCGGAGCTGAAGAACCCGCGCTGGAAGGATCCGTACCGGAAGAATCCGTACCAGAAAACAGCCGACCGGAAGAGCCCAGAGCAGAAGGCGGCAGAGTGGGAGTGCCCATATCGGACGACGGGGAGACGGGAGTACCCGGGTCGGGGGCTACCAGGGCCCGAACATTCGTTCGGAGGTGGCGGCGATCGCCGACGCCAGGGCGTCGACGTCCTCCCCGCGAGCAGCGGCCAGCACACGCAGCGTCAGCGGTATCAGATATGGGCCGTTCGGCCGGCCCCGCCACGGCACGGGAGTGAGGAAGGGGGCGTCCGTCTCGACCAGGAGCAGGTCACGGGGCGCAACGGCGGCAGCGTCCCGCAGACGTTGCGCGTTGTTGAACGTCACATTCCCGGCGAAGGACATCACATAGCCGGCGTCGGCGCAGACCTTCGCCATGGCCTCGTCTCCGGAGAAGGCGTGGAAAACCACTCGTTCGGGCGCGCCTTCCTCGGAGAGGATACGCAGTGTGTCCTCGTGCGCCTCCCTGTCATGGATCATGAGAGTGCGGTCGGCCTGCTTGGCGATCGCGATGTGGCGGCGGAAGCTGTCCTGCTGAGCGGTGTGCCGCTCCGGTGGCGTGCGGTAGTAGTCCAGGCCGGTCTCCCCGACCGCCCGTACCTTCGGCGCCGCGGCCAGTTCGGCGATCTCGGTGAACGTCTCCTCGTTCACGCCGCTGGCAGCCTCGTTCGGGTGGATCGCGACAGCGGCGTAGACGTCGGGATGCCCGGCCGCGACCTGCGCCTGCCAACGGCTGGTCGGCAGGTCGACTCCCACCGTCACCAGCCGTCGGACACCGACGGCCTGTGCCGCCGCGACGGCCGCTGCCACATCCCCACCCATGATGTCGAGGTGGCAGTGGCTGTCGATCACCTCCGCCTCCACCGACAACGGCGGCGGCGCGGGCGGAGGGTCGCCACGGCGTCCACCGTCGCGTGCCATCTACCGCTCACCCACCTTTCTTCCGTCTCGTCCCGCCGGTGACGCGGGACGTGTCGACCAAGGCGCTCCCCGTTGACAGGGAACGCCCCGGGCGGAAGCGCTCCGTCGGACCGATCCTACGGAACCGCGGAAAGCCGGCGGCAGACGAGCGATCCAAGCCCGGATGCCCGCCCGTCCACCCGCCGCGTCCACGGCCGAGGCGCCGGAACAAGCCACTCCCATGGCGGGGGTGTCATAACAACGTCGGCACACTGTTAAACATCGCAGTCCCATCACCTGGTAGACAGGTACCGATGTCCTCGTCGCTCGCTGTTGCGCTGGTGACTCCGCTGACTGGTCCGGCGGCCGTCCACGGTCTGACCACCCTGCGCGCGGTCACGTTGTGGGCTCGTGATGAGCAGCTTCCGCCGCCGTGGGACGACATCAACGTCACCGCGTACGACGCGCATCCGCATCCCGCGGCGGCGATGYGTGCCGCGGCCGCGGCACGGCCGGATATGATCTTCGGTCCGTACGGTCAGCGCAGCGCGCTGGCCGCGTGTGCCGCCACCGACCGGGTCGTGTTCAACATCGGCGCGCCCTCGACCCGGTTCGTCCGCCAGGCGTTCCCGAACGTCGTCAATCTGCTCTCCCCGCATTCGACGTGGACGCGGGGACTGCTCGCCGCGGTTCGTGCCGCCGACCGGCGGGCCCGCAGGGTCACGGTGCTGACGGCCTCCGACGACCGGGCGTTGGAAGTCGTCTCCGTCGTGCGGGCCGCCGCGGCCCGGCTGGGCTTCGAGGTCGCCTCCAGCGTGTTCCGTCCCGGCCAGGCCATGATCGCCGCACGCCGGCTCCCGCCCGCGGACGTTCTGATCGTCCAGGGTGATCCGGACGACGAGAACGCCGCGGCCGAGGTGCTGCTGCGCAGGCCKTGGCGGGCGGCGGCGTTCTCCACCGCCGGGCATGACGGCGCACTGACCGCACTGCGTGATCGCCGCGACGGCCTGCTGGGCCCGCGGGCCTGGTCACCACGGCTGCCCGCGGATGCTGGCACCGGTCCGAGCGTGTCCGAGTTCGTTGCCTGCTACCAACAGATGTACGACCAGTTGCCGGCCGCGACCGCGGCGGTGGCCTACGCGGCCGGGCTGGTTCTGGGCCGCTGTGTCTGGGCGAGTGGCCGGGCCGACGACCCTCATGTGCTCACCGCCGCGCGCACGCTCGACACGTCCACTCTGCTGGGCCGTTTCCGTCTCGACGAGGCCACCGGCCTCCAGGTCGGTCACCACAGCCATCTCGTGCAGTGGCGGGACGGTGCTGCGCATGTGGTCTGGCCCGCCGACCGGGCGCAGTCCCCACTGGCCTACCCTCGCTCGCGGATCGGGGTGGCGCGGCAGCCCGCCATGACCGCCTCATGAGAAAGCCGGGCGGATCCGTCCGGCTGCCGGGCCGGTTCGCCCGGGCCCGGCAGCCGGGCCGGTTCGCCCGGGCCCGGCAGCCGGGCCGATTCGGGTGGATGCCGGGTCCCACCCCAGGCCGGCAGCAGGAACATCGCCCGCTCCGGGCCCGGACTTCAGGCCGGTTCGGACGGACACCGAACAGGCTCGCCCGGATACCAGGCCAGTTCACCCGGGCTTCGGGCCAGTTCGGACGGACACCGGACCGACCCGCCCAGATGCCAGGCTGGTTCAGGCGAATGCCGGACCGGCCCACTCGGACGCGAGGCTGGCCCGGACGGGTGCCGGGTGGACGGGTCGGGATCGGGATCGGCCTGGCCGCCGTGCTGTTCCTCACCGCGACCGGGCGGTTGTTCGTCTGGCCGGTCCGGGATGCCCCGGAGCCGGTCGACGCGATCGTGATGTATGCCGGCAGCCCCGGCCGGCTGGCCAGAGCGATCGAACTGGCCCGGGCCGGGTACGCACCGGTGCTCGCCGTGTCGACCCCGCCCGGGGCCGACGACCCGTGCCCGGCCGCCCTGCCCGGCATACAGGTGATCTGCTTCCGCCCGGACCCGGTCACCACCCAGGGTGAAGCACGGATGACCGCGGAACTGGCCACCCGTTACGGCTGGCGATCCGTAATGATCGTGGTGGGGACCCCACAGGACACCCGGGCGCGACTACGGGTGAAACGGTGTTACGAGGGCCGCGCCCTGTTCGTCACAGTCTCCCCACGACTACGCGGCTGGCCATACGCGATCAGCTACGAATGGGCCGCCATGATCAAGGCCCTGACCATCCAACGAAACTGCTGACCCCTCCGGCGGCCATTCCCTCACCAGCACCCCACTGTCAGACCGACATACCTTCCCCGGTTGTCCGTGTCCGGAATACCACGATGATGCGGAAGCCGGGCGTGGATGCTCCTGGGGGCTATATTGATGGACGCCCTGTGTAATGCAACGACCGGCCTGAACCGCCCCGGTCTCTAAAAAACCCAGGGTGGTTCACTCAATTCCCATCTGCTCTACCTCCGCCGCGGGGACTGGTCAATGACTGCGGGTGAGCATCCGCGCTGCCCGTTCGGCGAGGAGGCGGATCTCACCTGGCACGTCGGTACCGCCGACGATGAACTCGAGCATGCCGGGGTCGGTGTAGTGGCGATAGATCAGCGCTTCGAGCTCGTCGGCGGTCGCGTCGGTCGTGCCGGTGCGCGCGGCAAGCTCGCGGATATCGTCGGCGTCCCTGCGGCGCTGGGCGATCAGCTTCATGGCGAGAAGGAACTCGTCAGACGCGTACCTCACGTGGAGTCCRGGGGTAGGGACGTGCGCGAGGGCGGCCGGTGGCAGCGGCGGCATCCACATGGCCGCGCGGGTGTTGAGCCAGTTCTCCGGCAGACCGTCCTCGCGGGCGATCGCCCGGGCCTCGTCCAGGACGGCCTGGTCGCGGGTGATCGCGTCGATGTCCTCCGTGCGCCGCAGATCCCGGTGGGAGGTCGCCGCGATGGCCGCACCGCCGACGATGAACACGGCGGCTGAGACGCCGCGTGCCCGTAGCCGCTCGTCGAGCCTGGCCAGAAGCGAAATGATCTCTTTGGCGGAGAACTCGTGCCGGTCGTTCACGCCGTGACCAGGTCACGGGCGGGGACGAAGATGTTGAGTTTCTTCAGGTAGTCCGGAGTCCGGGTGATGATTTCCTCCCGGTCGAGGAAGGGATGCTCGGGAACCCAGGGCTGAGGCAGACGCGTGGGCTCGCACCACGTCGGCGGTTCAACTCCGGCCCGCTCGAACTCCCGCCGCGCCAAGACGGCCAGCAGGGCGTCGAAGCCCGCGCTGCCTGTGGCTGCCGGGACGGCCTCCCAGGCGGCAGCCGATCCGTCGCGCCGCTCCAACAGCAGGCGTAGATGGTCACGGCCCTGAAGGAGCATCCGCCACGCCCACTCCTCGTTGTCGGCGGTGCGAACAGCCTTGGCGGTCGCCGGCGCGGACATCAGCCGTGAGGCGCGCGCGACCGCCAGCGCGCGGGCGATGCGCCGCGCCCGGAAGCAGAACACGGCGGCCGGCTTCGTCCCGCCCGAACGGTAGGTGGAGAACCTGGACGCCGACGTCCCCAGCGCGGCTGCGAACTCGACCTGGGTCAGACCACTGTCAGCCAGGGCGGCGTCGAGGAGCGCCATGACCTCACGAGTGTCCTGATCGAGCTTCACAGACCACACCCTACCAGCTCCTTTATCTGATCAGATAAAGGAGCTGGTAGTGATCCAYCGAGCTCGCCGCTCCGCCCTCGAGCAACGCCGTGAGGAGATCCGCCACGGCATGGTCGAATCGATGAAAGTCCTCGACAGCTCACCCACCGCTTCCGTCGCAGCCCTGACCGGCCTGTCGGCCGGGCGGATCGACCAGTTCGGCGGCGCCGGCGACTTGGACGAGGAATAGACCAGCGCCGGTCCGACCGATCCCCACCCCACCCCCGGCAAGCACCTCGCGACCCTGGTCAGCGCCTGGCTCGACGCCGGACAGCCCGCCCTGACCGACGACCACATCGCCCACCTCACCCCCGCCCCGGCCTGCCCGACCCACTGTGGATACCGACCGGCTGGTACCTCTCAACCCGGGCCGTACCAGTCACCACCCACATAGCGCGGATCGTCTGGCGAGACATGAACAGCCCCCGGGCAGCCCGCCACCGTGCAGAGACCCCCCGACACGAACCAGGCGCCGTTCGATGCCATCCCAGAAATCGAGCCCTGCTGACCTACCAGGTCCGACCTGCAACGAGTGACGGCCTGTCCGGCGCGGGGCAATACCAGCTGATCCCGCCGCCGGGTGCATCCACATGCGTTGCGGCGACGGCAAACCCCTTATCCGTCAGGTAGCCCTACGGTCTCCCGCTTGAACGGCTACCCAGCGGGGCCTGCTGGTACAGGTCACATGCCCGCTGGCACAACCCGAGCACGGCACAATTCGTACCCCTACAGGCCGCTCCGTTGCTCACGACCGTTCCGGCACGCGAATACCGCTCTTGTCATGTGTAGTCAGGGATGACCTCGGCCATGCTGTAGGTGGGGGTATCGGGGTTCTCCGCCAAATCGCGGTCGGCGTCCCGAGAGAAATACCGGTCTATGGCGTCTTCAAAGGCGTTGAAATCCTCGATGGGGACGACCGCGGCCACGGCTTGGCCGTTGCGCGTGATGACGGTGGGTGTTCCGCCCTGGGCGCGAGTGATGACCTCGGTGAAATGGGCGCGGGCATCCCTTGCGCTCAGCTCGTTCTGACTGTCGTCCAGACCGGAAGCGTACCCAGAACTGTGTACGCGCAGTGCGGTCACCGCCGCTCCGGCACACCTGTGTCGATCTTTTCTGGTAGCCAGTGCTCACCGCACCACCCCATCGATGATCTACGTCTGCGCACCTCTGATCGCTACGTCACCGATCGTTGTTTTCGTGGTCGGTCTGTTGGCGGTCGGTCTGCTGGCGGTCGTTCTTGGCGGCGAGGACGGCGTCGTAGACGAAACGGCGGGGGACGCCGTGCTCGGCCGCCACCGCCGCGAGGGCCGTCTTGCGCGGTATTCCAGCGGCTTCGCGGGCGGCGACCTCCGCCGCGAGCGCGGCGGAGAGGGCGGCCGCGGCCGGCGTGCCCGGTTGCGGCCGCGGCTGCGACGACGTCCCGGGTCGACCCGCCACCACCAGGGTGATCTCGCCCCGGACCTCCCGCTCGCGGGCCCATGCCGCCAGCGCGCCGAGATCGTCCCGGACGATCTCCTCCCAGGTCTTGGTCAGTTCGCGGCACACCACGGCCGCGCGGTCGGGCCCGAAGGCCGCGGTAAGATCGTCCAGTGTTGCGGGCAGCCGGTGCGGAGCCTCCAGGATGACCAGTGTGCGCCGCTCCCCGGCCAGCTCGGCCAGGCGTGACCGGCGCTCGCCCGGCCGGCGCGGCAGGAAACCCYCGAACACCCAACGGTCCGTGGGCAGCCCGCTGACAGCGAGCGCGGCGGTCACCGCGGACGGCCCCGGAACGACCGTCACCGCCACCCCGGCCGTGACGGCGGCGGCCACCACCCGGAAACCCGGATCCGACACGGCCGGCATGCCCGCGTCCGTGATGAGCGCGACGGTGGCTCCCGCGCGCAGGTGGGAGAGCAGGAAGTCCGCGCGGGAGGACTCGTTGGCGTCGAAGCAGGAGACCACCCGCCCGGTGATGGTGACGCCGAGGGCCGCGGTCAGCCGGCGCAGGCGGCGGGTGTCCTCGGCCGCGACGATGTCGGCGCGGGCCAGCACCTCGCCCAGGCGGGGGCTGGCATCGCGAACGTCACCGATCGGCGCACCGCAGAGCACCAGAGTTCCGGACACCCGCCGAGTCTGCCAGGTGCCACCACCTACATTGATGCGGTGGCGGTGACAGCGACCTATCCGACCGTGGACGGCGGCGAGCCGCGGACCACGGTCGTCACTAAAAGTAATCGCGATGGCCTGAGCCCACGGGAGCGGCTGGCACCGCCGATGCCAACCGACCGGCTCGCCGGCTGGCTCGCGTCGCTGGCGATCGCGGCGGTCGCCGGTGTCCTGCGGTTCTGGCARCTCACCGAACCACGCGGCATCTACTTCGACGAGGTCTACTACACCCACGACGCCTACGGCCTGCTCACCCACGGCTACGAGCTGAGCGACATCAAGAGCGGGTGCGACGGCCCCGGGTTCGTCGTCCATCCGCCGCTGGGCAAGTGGCTGATGGCCGTGTCCGAGTGGCTCTTCGGGTACACCGACTGCGCCGGGATCCGTCACGGCAGTCCCGAACTGGGCTGGCGTTTCGCCTCCGCGGTCGCGGGGACGCTGACGGTGCTCGTGCTCGCCCGGACCGCCAGGCGGATGTTCCGCTCGACGTTGCTCGGCTGTTTCGCCGGCCTGCTGCTCGCCTTCGACGGCCTGGCGTTCGTCCAGAGCCGGATCGGCATCCTCGACATCTTCCTGATGACCGGGCTCGTGCTCGCCCTGGCCTGCCTGGTCCTCGACCGAGATCACGGACGGGTCAGGCTGGCCGCCAGCCTCGCGGACGCCAGCAACATCCCCCTCAGCGGGCAAGCGAGCAAGGACGTATCCGAAGCGGGAAACGGCAATCAAGAATCACTAAGTAGCCTCTACAAGACAGATAGTAATAAATTGCGCTTCGGGGCGCGCCTTGGCGCGCGCCCGTGGCGGCTGGCATGCGGACTGTGTCTCGGTGCGTCCCTGGGAGTGAAGTGGAGCGCCGTCTACACGCTCGTGGGATTCGCCGCGCTGGCCATCGCCTGGGATGCCGGGGCACGCCGGACGGCGGGTGCGCGACGGCCGGTCCTGGCCGCCGTGCGACGGGACGGGCCGCAGTGGTTCGTGAGCTTCATACCGCTCCCGGTCATCGTTTTCTTCGCGACGTGGACCGGATGGTTCGTCACCGACGGCGGTTACAACCGCCACCGTTTCGGTGACGGTGTGTGGGCGGCGTTGCACGGCTGGTGGTACTACCAGCAGCAGATCTTCCACTTCCACGAGCACCTGGACGCCTCGCACCCGTACGCGTCCAAGCCGCTGAGCTGGCTGGTGCTGGCCCGGCCGGTCGCCTACTTCTACAGCACGCCCAAGGCCGGGGAGCCCGGGTGCACCTCCCCGGCCGGCTGC
Source organism: Protofrankia sp. BMG5.30 (assembly GCF_001983005.1). Lineage (NCBI taxonomy): Bacteria > Bacillati > Actinomycetota > Actinomycetes > Frankiales > Frankiaceae > Protofrankia > Protofrankia sp. BMG5.30. The sequence continues at coordinate 169,453 of NZ_MOME01000004.1, forward strand.
TCCCGGGAAATTCTCGCGATCGGCAATCCGGCGATCTGGTGGGTCGGGGTGCTGGCGCTGGTCGGGGTGCTGGCGCTGTGGGTCAGCCGCCGGGACTGGCGGGCCGGCCTCGTCCTGGTCGGCTTCACAACGTCGTTCCTGCCATGGCTGGCCTTCCCCAACCGGACGATGTTCCTGTTCTACGCGCTGCCGCTGCTGCCGTTCCTCATCCTCGGGCTGACCGCGCTCGCAGGGGTCGCCCTGGGCCCCCGAACAGCCTCTGACCTGCGGCGACTGGTCGGTTCGCTGACGGTCGGCATCTACACGATCGTCGTCGTGCTGCTGTTCGTCTACTTCTATCCGATCATGGCGGCGCAGGTGATCCCGACCTCGGCGTGGCGGGTGAGGATGTGGTTCCCCGGTTGGATCTGACGCGCCGCCGCCGCCAGCCGGTCCGGCCCGCCCGGCCGACCAGGTCCGGGGGCGGGCCCGGGGGTGGCTCCGGCCGGGTCGGCAGATCCGGCCCGGCGCGGCGGCCGGCCTGCCTGGTCCGCGCGCGGACGAGCCGTAGCTGCGCCACCGCGAACGCCCCGGCCGGCGGCAGGCAGACCAGTACCGGCAGCAGGTAGCGATAGTCGAACACCGCCGTCGCGCAGGGCACCACCAGCAGAACCAGACCCATCCCCACCAGCAGCAGACAGTCCTGGCGGATCCGGAGCAGCCCGTAGCCGGCGGCGGCCATCGCCGCCAGCACACCCATCAGCACACAGCCCGCGAGCAAYGGCCCCGGGGTGAATCCGACCGACTGGTATCCGCGCAGCAGACCGCCCAGGACCGCGTCGTGGCGGCGGGGCGTGACCGCGCCGTCGAAGTCCCGCAGCGACCGGTGTATCTGCCAGCGGGGATCGGGATGCCCCGCCCGGAACTGCCAGGTGGCCAGGTACCAGTCCCGGGAGCCGACGCGGCGCACCGGCCCGAAACAGTGCGTGACGTCGTGCGCCACCAGCCGGGCGTACTCCCTCGGCTGCGCGACGATCACCTTGAGGGCGAACCGCCGGAACACCGTGTTCGTTTCGGCGCCGAACGGGCCGAAGGCGGCTCGTGGGCTGTTCGCGTCCCAGTCGTAGTAGTTCGGGCCGGGCCRTTCCCCGGGCGGGTGCGGTGAGCACAGCGGCAGTTCGCGGGGTGTCACCTGAATGCGCGAGCAGTCCGCGAACTCGGCGACCCGGCCCCACAGGAAGAACCCGTCGGCGTTCTGCAGGGCGAAGTTCCCGTACACGGCGGCGAACCATGCCGCGTATGCCGCCAGGGGCAGGGTGACGCCCGCCCCGAAGGCGACGAGCCGGCGTACCCCGACCGAGCGGGCGAGCAGGTACACCGCGGCGAGCACCGGCAGCACCAGCACGACCGAGCGGGTGAGCGTGGCGGCCGCCAGCAGCGCGCCCGCCCCGGCGCACATGCTCCCGCTCGGGCGCTCACACCACAGCAGCGCCAGGACCGCCGCGGTCAGCAGCGCCGCGAAGAACGTCTCCGCCATGACCATCTGTTCGATGTTCACCTGGTAGGCGTCCAGCAGCACCGGCGCGGCCGCCGCGGCGGCCAACCTGCGGGACAGCCCCCGGTGCACCGACAGGCCGTACAGCGCCGCTCCGATCCCGAGACCGAGCAGATGTTGAACGACGGGCACGACAGCGATGGACGGCGACCAGGAGAACAGCTTCAGGAACGCGGAGTAGCCGAACGGCCTGACCTGGTCCGGGCGGAGCTCCTTCGCATACCACAGGTAGGAGTAGGAGTCCCCGTAGAACTCCATGGCCGGCCAACAGGCGAACAACGCCGCGGCCCGCAGCAGCGCGCCGCCGGCCAGYAGCACCACGAACAACCGGTGCCGCACCCACAGCAGGCCGACGGCCCGCCGATATCCCGGGCTCCTGGAATATCCCCTTCCCAGGYGGCCCGCCCCCGARCGTCCAAAGACCATGGTCAGACATCGAGCCCTCGGCCACCACCCCCCTCGAGCATCGGTCAGCTCACGCGCCCCCACTCCAGAACCAATCGTTGAATCATGAGAACGAGGGAACAAGTGGTTGCTGTGGCAGCCACTTCCGTACTCATTTCCTTGATCGAAATGGGACGTATGGCGGTGTTGCGGGGTGTCGGGGGTTGTTTCCAGCGGTCGCAGGATTCTGTCGGGTTCCGGCGAGTGGGACAGCGGTGGCCCGGTCCGGACAGGCGGGGCTGACGGAACGGGGTCGGGCGGTGCCGGTGGTGGCCCGGTCCCGGTCACGTCGCCGGCCGGACCGCCACACACAGCAACGACTGCCCGAACGGGACCTTCGTCCGGCGTTCGATGAACCGGGTGGCCGGCACGACTATCCGGTCGTAGACGCCCACCAGACGCGGATCGGCGCTGCGCCGCCCGGCGCAGCGGACCGCCGCCCACCAGGCGATGCCGCCGAGGAGGTTCACCGGCTCCAGCCGCTGGACGCGCAGGCCGGCGCGCTGGACCCGGGTCCGCAGCGTTGTCGGGGTGTAGCGGCGGACGTGGCCCACCATCCGGTCGAACTCCCCGTACAGCGCCGGATACGCCGGCACCCACAGCACCACCTGGCCGCCCGGTGACACCAGCCGCCCCAGCCGCCGCAACGCGGCGACGTCGTCGTCGACGTGTTCCAGGACATTCATCATGATCAGCGTGTCGACCGGRACGGCCAGCCCGCCCGGCCCACCTGGGCTACCCGATCCACGTGGGCTACCCGGTGCGTGTGGGCCGTCTGGTGCGTGTGGGCTGCATCCGGTCGTGTGCCCGGCGGCGACGCCTGTCCCGCACCCGTCCGGCTCTGAACCGGCTGTGTCGCGGTCAGACGCGTCGAGCCCGGCTGGGGCGGACTCGGTCACGTCGAGCGCGATCACATCGACGTCGGGCCGCCCGGCGAATCGCTCACGTAGCGCCCGCAGGCAGAACGCGTCGGTGTCGGAAACGGTCAGATGGTCGTATCCACGCAGGCCCGCGGCGAACTCGCCCAGCCCCGACCCGACCTCCAGGATCCGTCGGCCGCAGTATGGCGAGACCAGATCGAGCTCGAAACGCCGGTAGTTGGCCGCGGCCGCACCGCCGAGGTGGTTCTCCAGTACCCATGGGTCGACCCCGCCCGGCGGGGCGGTCATGGCGGCCGTCGGGGCGGACACGCCGGCACCGGCCGTCCCGGTCGAAGCGGGTACGGCAGACCTGGCAGACCCGGCGGACGTGGCGGGCCCAGCGGCCCCGGCCGCCGCGGTCATCGCCCGTCCCCCGGCGCACCGACCCCGCTCCTCGGTGCGCCGGCTCCGTCGCTCGGCAGGCCAGGCTCCGGGGACTGGTCCTCCGGTCGGCTCCTGGGTGCTCGCCCGCTCGCTGGCTCGCCGGGCCGTGGGCTCTCGCTGCCGCCGTGGGCGGCGGCGACGCCTTCCGTGGTCAGCAGTGCAGGAAGAAGGAGACGAACCCGGTCCCGGCGCCGAGCACCGCTACCGTCATCGCCAGCAGTCCCGGTCGCGCCTGCTCCAACGGGCCGGCGCCGGTGACGATCCAGCGTCCCAGCACGGCCGCCTCGACAGCGCAGCCGACGACGAACAGGACGCCACCGGCCGCCAGGCCACGCTCCAGCGTGAAGTACCGGTACCCGCGGGCGAGCGGTGGACGCGAGTAGCCGGCCCGGCCGGACACGCGGTTGTGGATGTCGGTGAAGACCCCGAGCAGCACCACCTGCCAGCCGAGGACGGCGACCATCGCGGACAGCACCCAGAAATGCACGTCGAAACGGCGAGGACCGGCATCGGGAAGCAACAGCGGGAGCACCAGTTGCCCGGCCACACCAGCAACGAGCAACAGCAGGCCCGGGATGACGAACAGGCCGCGGGGCGCGAGCGGCAACATGAAACGGACGTGCCGCCAGCCGTCCCGCAGCGAACGGAGCTTGGACACACCGACCCGGCGGTGATAGGTGATCGGCACTTCCGCGACCCGCAGGCCGGAGCGGGCGGCCAGGATGACCAGCTCCGAGGCGAACTCCATACCCGCGCACCGGGGCCGCATACGCTCGTACGCGGCACGGGTGAACGCGCGCATCCCGGAGTGCGCGTCGGACGAGGCGGCGCCGAAGAGCCTGTTGAGCATCCCGGTGAGCAGTGGATTGCTCAGATAGCGATGCGACCAGGGCATGGCGCCTGGCATGATCTTCCCGCTGAAACGGGAACCGAGAACATGGTCGGCCCGCCCGGCCCGCAGCGGCTCGACAAGCGCCGCAAGCTCACGAAAATCGTACGAGCTGTCGGCGTCCCCCCATCACCAGATAACGACCCCGGGTCGCCGCAAATCCGGCCAGGCAGGTGTTTCCGTAACCCTGCCGTGATTCGGTCAGAACCCGTGCGCCGGCCGCCCGGGCGACCGGAATCGACGTGTCCGTGGAACCGTTGTCGACGACGATCACCTCTCCGGTGAGCCCGGTGTCGGCAATACCGGCGAATGCCCTGGCCACACAGATCCCGACCGACGCCTCCTCGTCGAGACAAGGCATGATCACAGAAATCTCGACGCTGCCGGGCGCACCGGCGCAGAACTCGACGGCAGCCTGATCGACCACGCCGGAGCCAACAGCGCCAGCTCTGGGGCCGACGGCAACAGCAACGGAATCGACAACAGCATGGTCAGTACCTCTGGGAGCGACCGCGACAGCGCCCGGGCCGCCGGCAACGGCGCTGGAACCGCTGGAGGCGGCGGAGGAACCGGAGGCGGCGGAGGAACCGGAGGCGGCGGAGGGATCGGAGGGATCGAGAACGGCGGCGACAGCGCCGGGAACAGCGGAAATGGTCATGACGGGGACGGGGAGCGCGACCGCGCCGCCCGCTTCCCGCGTACCCCCCGCGGCGGAAGCGTCGGTGGTCGATCCACCCAGCTGGCGGGGAAGCCCGGTCCGTCCGGCTTCCTCGCCCGCCTGCCGGGAGACGGCTTCGGCCGGAGTCCCGGACCCGGCAGAATCGTGATCGCAATCATGCGCGCACGGCCGTCGACCCCGCGGCGCGGGACGACCCGGGGCCACCAACCGGGTCGTGAGGACCGCCGAGTTCTCGGTCACGAGACCTCCTGATGCAATCAAAAATAGGCGCTATCTGCAACAGTACTGACACTTAAAGTGAAGCAAGGGCAAGAGTGGACCGCGAGTCGTCTACTTTGAGCAAGGAATATCTTGCATTTAGCAATATCATTGTACGAAGCACACCGATGTGCCCATCGGTTACCGGGGGGTGCCTGCCGGTACGACTACGCGATCAGGGATGGTGGGAGGGACCAAACCGGCTCCTCACAGCCGACACAGGAGGGAAGGAACCACCATGGCGGATGTCTCGGTGCGCTTTGCGATGAYCGATGACAGCGAGATCGTGCTGAACCTGTCACTCACGCAGGCGATCCGACTGACCGAAKCCATCGCGTCCAAAGTCAGTCAGGCCATGACGGAACAGCCACCACGAGGCAGCCTCAACGGCAGCTCCTACGGCGGGCCGTCCGTGCGCCCCGGCCCTTATTCCACGTCCTGAGGACGTCCTGACGGCCGACGCACGACCCAGTCCCGGGCCCGCTCCCCGCCCGGCACAGGGACAGCCAGCCACCAGCGCCCCGGGGACGCGGGCCGGCCGCCTGTCGGCGCGGTGCCGCCCAGCGACACCCACCAGCGCCCCGGGGAGGCGGGCCACCCGCAGTACGGGAAAGCCGCGACGGGACCGCCTCCGGCGGGACGCGGATCCCCGACCAGGCCCGCAGCAGGCCCGCAGGACGTGAATGCGATGCTGCCGCGACAGCGGCGGCTCCACATTCGTCCCGACCTTCCCCGGCTCCTCCGGTCAACCCACCACGAACGACCGGCCACAGCCGCAGAAATCCCCACGTCGCCACAAAGCAACCTCACACACAGACGAATCCCGTCAAGATCGCCGACAGGCGATCGCAGACCCACCACAGACGACCAGCCACAGCCGCCGGGCCCCCAAATTGTTGCAAAGCAACCTCACGCACAGACGAATCTCGTCAAGATCGCCGACAGGCGATCGCAGACCCACCACAGACGACCAGCCACAGCCGCCGGGCCCCCAAATTGTTGCAAAGCAACCTCACGCACAGACGAATCTCGTCAAGATCGCCGACAGGCGATCGCAGACCCACCACAGACGACCAGCCATAGACGCAGGGGTCCCCAAATTGTTGCAAAGCAACAATTTGGGGTCAGCCGGTCAGCTGGGCGATTAGGGCCCGTAGCAGGTCGAGGTCGCGGCGGCGGATCTCCGCCGGTGAACGGCCGTCCACGCCGGCGGGGACGAAGGATGCCCGGACGCTGCGTAGTTTCTCCCGCAGGTACTGGACCGCGGGTGGCGGCAGCAGGCCCTCACGCAGGAGCAGGACGACATGCCCGCCGTGCTCGACGACGTCGACGGGGGCGGCCATGGCCATGGTCACGACCCGGATGCCGAGTGGCTCCACCCGGTCGTACACCAGGAGCAACCGATCCTCCGCAATGATTTCTGCCGTGCCGTCGTCCCAGAGCACGGTTGCCCGGGGCGCCTCGAAGGGTAACCAGCCGGCCGCCTCGACCCGGACCCGCTCCTCACCCGGCGTGGGTTCACGGTGTGGCGCCGCGTGCACGGCCAGGACGGTCCCGCAGCGTGACCAGACCCCACCGCCAAGATCATCAACCGGGGACACCCGGTCGCCTTTGGCGAACATGACAAGACCGCCCTGACCATTCTGTGCCGTTGGTCCCTGCGCCGGCATGCTGTGATCGTAGAGTGACATGAACGACCGCCGGCATGGACGCCCGGACCCTCACTCCAGATCCGCCCCAGATTGCGCCCATCTGAACACTTTTCGTTACGAATTTATGATAACCCCAGGTCAGGGCCGACCCGTCTCGGCCGTTGCTGGCAGGCGTCCGACCGACGATCCAACCCAATGATCATTTCTGTCTGACGCCGGACAGCCACGAACCGGCCCCGTCCCCCAGCGTTGCCAGCTCCGACGTCACCATCCGTAACATCTCCACCAATAACGCCACCAGTAATGCCACCGGCAGCGGCGGTCCGTCGGCGGCACGCTCCGCCATGACGCGGCACGTTCCTCCGGGACACCGCATCAGCGGCGAAGCGACGTCGGGCAGCACCGACGTCGACGGCGCAGGCCCGACGYGGTGTCGACGTGCTCCAAGGTAGCCCCACGACGATCGATCGGTATCGCCTGACACTTCGAGAAGTTGGCGCTCACGGGCCAGTGGCCGGACGTACGTTCGCGGAAGCCCCTGGCCGGGTCAGTGGATGCGGGTGGCTGGCGACGACTGGCGATGGATGGCGGCCGTCCGAACAGCGCCCGCGTGATCGAGGATCCACGGACACGGTCCGAGCGATGATTCTGTCGACAGCCCATCGGAGAGGCCACTCATGCGCATGACCGGTTATCCGCCCATCGAAGAGCACGCGGTCATCGGTGACCTGCGCACGGTGGCACTCGTCGCGACCGACGGCACCATCGACTGGTACTGTCCGCAGCGCTTCGACGGGGCCTCGGTGTTCGCCAGCCTGCTGGACGCCGAACGCGGCGGCTCCTTCCGCATCCACTGCCCCGATTCCCGGGCCAAGCAGCTCTACCTGCCGGACTCCAACGTCCTGATGACCCGTTTCCTCGCCCCGCAGGCCGTCGGCGAGGTCGTCGACTTCATGGTCCCGGTGGACAGCGACGTCACCGAGTCACCGCACGCGGTCGTCCGGCAGGCCAGGGCGGTACGTGGCCGGGCCGAGTTCTCGCTGCGCTGTCACCCGCGCTTCGACTACGGGCGGGCATCACACACAGTGACGATCGTCGACGGCCAGGGCGCGGTGTTCGACTCTCCCGTCGGCAGCCTCACCCTGCGTACCGCCATCCCGCTGGCCAGCGACGGCACCGGCGTCACCGCGACCTTCGCGCTCGACATGGGGCAGAGCGCGGACGTCGTCCTGGAGTGGAACACGCCGATCCGCCCACTGGTGGACGGCGAGGCCGAACAACTGTTCAACCGTACCCTGACCTACTGGCAGAACTGGCTGCGCCGCAGCCGCTACCACGGCCGCTGGCGGGAGATGGTGAACCGCTCCGCGCTCGTGCTCAAACTGCTGGTCTACCGTCCCACCGGAGCACTGGTGGCGGCGCCCACCACCTCCCTGCCGGAGGAGCTCGGCGGCATCCGCAACTGGGACTACCGGTACACGTGGATCCGCGACGCCGCGTTCACCATCTACGCGCTCATGACGCTCGGGTTCACCGACGAGGCCGCCGCGTTCATGGACTGGCTGGAACAGCGCTGTCAGGAGGCCCCCGGCGACAAGGGCCTGCACGTTCTGTACAGCGTGGACGGCAACGCCGACCTCGACGAGATCGTCCTCGAGCACCTGCGCGGCTACCGCGACTCGAAACCCGTGCGGATCGGCAACGGCGCCGCCGGGCAGCTCCAGCTCGACATCTACGGCGAGCTCATGGACTCGGTGTACCTCTACAACAAGCTCGCCGCGCCGATCTCCTTCCAGCTGTGGGAGGCGCTCTCCCRCCAGCTGGACTGGCTCGCCAAGCACTGGGAGGAGCCCGACGAGGGCATCTGGGAGACCCGCGGCGGCCGGCAGCGCTTCACCTACTCGGCGCTGATGACCTGGGTGGCCTTCGAGCGGGCATGCCGGATATCCCGGCAGCGCGGCCTGCCCGGCCCGACCAACGAGTGGAAGGAGTACGCCGGCCGCGCGTACCGGTTCGTCCAGACCGCGGCGTGGGATCCGGTCCGTGGCRCGTACATGGAGCATCCCGGGTCGTCCCGGCTGGACGCGTCCCTGCTGTGCATGCCCCTGGTGAAGTTCGCCGGGCCCACCGACCCCCGTTTCCTGTCGACCCTCGACCGCTTCGGCGAGGAACTGGTCAGTGACAGCCTGGTACGCCGTTACGCGGCGGACGGCAGCGACGGGCTGCACGGGGACGAGGGCACCTTCAACCTGTGCTCGTTCTGGTACGTCGAGGCGCTCACCCGGGCCGGCCGGGTCGCCGAGGCCCGGCTGGTGTTCGAGAAGATGCTGACCTACGCCAACCACGTGGGCCTGTACGCCGAGGAGATCGGGCCGTCCGGGGAGGCGCTGGGCAACTTTCCGCAGGCGTTCACCCACCTCGCCCTGATCAGCGCTGCCCTTCACCTGGACCGGGCCCTCGGCTGACCCCGAAACGGGCTTCTGGTTGGCCGAACATCCTGGCCGAACGTTACGTCCGGTGGGCGGACAGCCGGCATCCCCGGCGGCTGGTCTCCTCCCGGCAACGGCCAGGTGACAGTCTCATCCCGAGGGAAAGTCCGCCGGTAGCCGACATGTTGCTGACGTCTGCCCGATCCCCCGGCAGGATGGTTGGTACACGTGGCTCACCGGGGTGGGACACGCCGGACGCCGGCGGATGGCCCGGCTCCGGCGGGCCGGACGCGCCGGCAGGGGCGGGGCGGCGGCCGAGGCAGGCCAGGGACGAGGGACAAGGGGCGCGACGATGGCGGGACTCGACGGTTTCCGGGTCGTGGTGGCATCCGGGCATGAGGCCGGAACCGGTGTGGTGGTTCGCCTGTCGGATGTTCTTGTCGTCGCCAGCACCGGCCGCCCTGGCACGTCGGACATGACCAAGACGCTGCTGGCGCTGTGCGCCGAGGCGGCCGGCGAGGTAGGGCCGGTCTCGGGGACGGGCCGGCGGCTGGTGCGCCGGGTCGCCGGGCTGCTCGTCGACGCCGACCCGGAGGTGGTACCCGACTTCGCCCTGCTGGCGGAGGTCGGCGACCGGCTGGCCGTGCTGATCCACGGCGCGATGGAGGTGGTCGTCCACGGCCCCACCCCGCTCACCCTCTCCGGGATCGAGTCGGCCACCTGGGTGGACCGCCTGCTGCCGGCCGGGCTCGCCCGCCTGGACCTCGGCCCGGCCGGCACGCTCGGACCGGCCGGTGTCGGCAGCGTGGCGAACAACCCGGCTGCCGACGCCTTCCCGCTGGACCTGCGGATCGGGGCGGTACCCGGTATCGGGGTGAGCCTGGTGGCCAGCAGCGGGCCCGTGTTCGTCCCGCCCCGGGGGGCCGAGGAGGACTTCGCCGCCGGCTTCGGCGGGCCGCACAACCCGATGACCGAGGCGGCGCCGATCCCGTCGGTGGACGCCGCGCCGGCCAGGGGCCCCGCCGACGGGTCGGTGTCGAGCGCTCCGCCGGCCCTGACACCGTTGCACAGCAGGGAACAGGAGCACGGCAGGGAACAGGAGCACGGCAGGGAACAGGAGCACGGCAGAGAGCAGCAGGAGTACGGCAGAGAGCAGGAGTACGGCAGAGAGCAGCAGGAGTTCGACACCGCCGCCCGGCTGCGTGCCGCCGAGCCCACGCAGGCCGAGGACTTCGCCACACTCACCGCCACGAACGACGACCCGCCGACCGAACTCGCCGGGCGTGYCCCRGACGCACACRTCGAGGACACCGAGAGCGAGGCGCTGACCGAACTGCCCGGCCGGGGTTTCGACGTCGCCGACCTGTTCGACGACCAGGACGCCCCGACCATGCTGCCGGGCAACTCCGAAGCCCAGGTCGAGGGCATCCTCTGCGCCAACGGCCACTTCAACCACCCGGCCGCGCCCTACTGCACCGAGTGCGGGCTGTCCCTGGCCCAGCAGACCGGCAACCCCGTCCGGGGGCCACGGCCGACCATCGGGGTGATCGTCTTCGAGGACGGCCGGACCGTCAACGTCGACAAGGACATCGTGATCGGCAGGCAGCCCGACCGGGACGACGCCGTCCGGGCCGGCCGCGCGCTTCCGTTACTGGTCGAGGACGGCGAGAGCGCGGTCTCCCGCGTCCACGCCGTCATCACGCTCAACGGCTGGGACGCGGTGATCGCGGATCAGGGCTCCGCGAACGGTACCTACATCGCCCCGCCCGAGGCGACCGTGTGGACCCCGCTGAACCCGCACGAGCCGGCTCCGCTGGTCCCCGGGACCAGGGTCCAGGTGGGCAAGCGGACGTTCGTGTTCAACTCCCAGATGCAGATCTGACCGCGGTGGCCGACGACAGCACGGACGGCGCGACAGCGGAGCGGGCCACCGACGCGGCCACGCCCACCGGTGGGCGTGCGGACGGGCCCGTCGGCGGGCCCGCAGGCCGGATTCGGCCGCGGGCACGGGCATCCTGGGTGGCGCTGCTGGCCGTGGTGGCGTTCGCTCTGGTGGCGGCCGGCGCGGGCCTGCGGGGGCTCGTCGACCGTCCACCGGGCGCGGACTCGGTGGACGCCGGGTTCGCCTACGACATGTCCGCCCACCATGCCCAGGCCGTCCAGATGGCGATGGTGGAGTTCCGCGCCGGCGCGGATGCCACCCAGCGCAGTGTCGCCCAGGACATCGCGCTCACCCAGCAGCGGGAGATCGGCATCATGTCGGCCTGGCTGACCAACTGGGGCCTGCCGCAGGTCTCGACCGAACCGCCGATGCGGTGGATGCGGGACAGCGGCGGCCATGCCGGTCACGATGCCGGTCATGATGCTGGTCACGACGCCGCGGGCGGCGGTTCGCCGGCCGGCACAGCCAGTACGGCCGGCACAGCCAGTACGGCCGGCACGGCTCCCGCCGGCTCGTCGCGGATGCCGGGGATGGCCACCGACGCCGAACTGGCCCAGTTGTCCACGACGCAGGGCCGGGAGCTGGACGTCCTCTTCCTCACGCTCATGATCCGCCACCACCGCGGTGGGATCGCGATGGCCCAGTACGCGGCGGCCCAGGCGCAGGAAGCGAACGTCCGGGCTCTGGCCAGGGCGATGGTCATCAACCAGGCCGTCGAGATCGACCAGATGCAGGCCGACCTGCGCGCGCTCGGCGCTCCCCCGGCCTGACTTCGCCTGCCGTGACGACCCGCCCCGACGCCATCCGGCCGCCCCGCCGGTCCGGTCGCCCGGGGCCATCCGGCCGGCTGATCCGGCCATGCCGCAGCGTCCTCGGCCAGCCGGCCGATTCGACGGTGCCACCGGGCCGATTCGACGGTGCCAGCGGGCAGAACCGGCAGGCCGCCCGCGCCGTCCGGTGGCGTCCTCCGGTGGTGTCGACCTCCGGGAGGGCACGCTGCGGTGACGGTGGTGGGTAGCCGTCCGCGAGGCCGGGCCGGCAGGTCCGTGTCGCCAGGCTGACAGGCTGCCAAACCGAATCATATTCATGATTTTTTTATGTTGCTCGTGCAACATCCGACCTATGTGGCTAGCAGCGAACGCCAGCACCCGGCGCCAGATGCCACAGACCGGACACAACCCGTCACAGAGCTACAAGCAGTCACAAAGTCACCAGGAGTGATCAATGATAGCCGACGCCTCCCGTCCGGCAGACCCACCGCAGCAACCGCCGAGCCAGCCGGGCCCACCAYAGCAGTCAGGCCCGCCGAGTCCGCCAGGTCCGCCGGATCCGCCGGGCCCGTCGAAGAAGAAACGGCCGCGCTGGGTGAAGGGTGTGGTGATCGGCGTGGTGGTCCTGGCCGCCCTCGTGGTCGGCGGGCCGTTCGTCTACATCAACTTCATCGAGGGTGATCCGCCGGCCGAACTGTCGCTGGACAGCGCGACGACACCTGCCAGCGCCACGGCCAGCCCGGCCACCGGCGGCACGACCGCCTACACCACCATCGACGGGACGTGGACGGTGGCCGCCGGCTCGCAGGCCGGCTACCGCGTCAAGGAGGTCCTGTTCGGGCAGGACACCACCGCGGTCGGCCGGACCTCGTCCGTCACCGGGAAGCTGGTCGTCGACGGCACCACCGTGCCGTCCGCCGACTTCAGCGTGGACGTGGCCACCATCACCAGCGACCAGTCTCAGCGCGACAACCAGTTCCGTGGCCGGATCATGGAAACGTCCCGGTTCTCCACGGCCAGCTTCAGGTTGACCCAGCCGATCGACCTCGGCTCGGTGCCCGCCGAGGGCGAACGGAAGACCTACCAGGCAACCGGCGAGCTGACCGTGCACGGTGTCACCAGGACCGTCACCGTCCCGCTGGACACCCAGCTCACCGGCGGRCAGATCCGGGTCAGCGGGCAGATCCCGGTCACGTTCAGCGATTACGACATCGACTCACCGAGCGTCGGCGGGATCCGGGTCGAAGACAACGGGATCATCGAGGTTCTRCTCAACTTCGCCAAGTCCTGAGCCCGCACCAGGCCCTGCGCCCCGCCAGGCCCTCAGCGCCAGCGGGTTCCGCGACCGGCCAGCTCCTCGGCTCCCAGCGCGCCGGCCATGTAACCATACGCAACCACATGGCCGGCGGCCGGTGATCGGCCACCGGCGAAGAAGATCACCGCGAGTTTGTCGTTCGGTACGCCCACCGGGCCGAAAAGCGCACCGAACGACAGACTCGCCCGGATCATGCTCTGTGCGGATGATCGTGGACGGCGCCCCTGGTGGCCCGGCCCCGCGGAACAGCTACGGTCAGGACGTCGTGGCCGGCGGGCCGCCGCCGGCCCGGGAGAACGGCTGCAGCCGCGTGACCAGGCCGCGGACCTCGGCCGCCGCGGCGGCGATGGTCTCCTCGGGGATGCTCGGGGAGGCACCCTCCAGCAGGACCTCGAGCGCGGACAGCCGCTCGGCGATCTCGGCCATCAGGTCGAAGTCGCGGACCCTCGCCCGGGCGAGCTCTGCAACCCGCTCGTTCTTCTCGAACAGCTCGACGAACACCGTGACCTTCGCGCGCAGCAGCCACGGGTCGAACGGCTTGGCGATGTAGTCGACCGCGCCGACGGCGTACCCACGGAACGCGTGGTGGGGCTCCCGGTCGATCGCGGTGAGAAAGATGATCGGGGTGTCCCGCGTCCGGCCACGCTGTTTGATGCGGTGCGCGGTTTCGAAACCATCCATGCCCGGCATCTGGACGTCCAGGAGGATCACGGCGAAATCGTCCACCAGGAGGCGTTTGAGGGCGTCCTCCCCTGACGACGCGGTGACCAGATCCTGGTCGAGGGAGGCCAGGATCGCCTCGAGGGCCATCAGGTTGTCGGGCCGGTCGTCCACCAGAAGGATCTTGCTACGCGGACGTTCCGTGCCGTGCGCATCCTCGGCGTCCACCGCGCCCACGAGGCTGCCCTTGCGCTCGGTCACCTGCCCGCCTCCTCGCCCACGGCGCATTGCCAGCTTTGGGGACATGCGTCAAAACCCAACCGTACAAGCCCCCTCAAGCGGTCAGGCATCCGCGACCACACGCCTTCCGCAATACTCACGTTCCGTTCCCAGGAAGTATCGCCGACAAAACATCCGATCCAGGCACCCGGTCCAGACAGCCCGGTCCAGACGAAGTCCTGCCGGTCGCGGCGCCCACCGTACCCGTGTGGGCCGGTACCGGCGCGTACCCCGCGGGCCGGTACCGGTATCCCTGCCCACCGGCCCCCGCGTCGGCGGACAGGCAAACAGACAAACAGGCGGACATCGGCGGCTCCGAGGCTCCCGTTCCATGCCCACCCGGACGCGGCCACCCACCAGGTGCGACCACAGACGGATGCGACTTACCGGATGCCGCTCAGCGCCATGCGGCCGCCTACAGCTGCGACCGCATGGCGCTGAGCAGATGCCTGAGGTCGACCGGTTTGGTGATGTAGTCGGTCGCGCCCGCCTCGAAGCTCTTCTCCCGGTCACCCGGCATCGCGTTCGCGGTCAGCACCACGATCGGCAGGGCGGCGAAGGCAGGCATCTGCCGGATCGTCGACGTGGTCTCGTTCCCGTCCAGACCCGGCAGCATCACGTCCATCAGCACCAGATCGATCATCGAGCCCTCCTGCTGGAGCAGCCGGATCGCGTCATGGCCGTTGTCCGCGTACAGCACCCGCATGCCGTGCATCTCCAGCGCGCTGGTGAGGGCGAACACGTTGCGGACGTCGTCGTCGACGACGAGCACGGTCGCGCCGACCAGCGGGTCGGTCTCGTCCAGCCCGTTGACGGGCTCGGGGCGGGCGAACTCCTCGGGCGCTTCGGTGAGGAAGGACATACCGGTCGTCACCGGCCCCGTCGCGCCCGGAACCGAACGCGACGGACGGCGTGCCGCCGGCACCGACAGCGCACCCGACCCCTCCGTGGCAGATCCGTTCCTGGCCGGTCCGTCCTTACCCGATCCCACCTGGCTCGACCACGTCGTGGCGGTCGGCTCGGGGTCGGTCTCCTCGCCCGGCACCCCGGCGGAACCGGCCGGCCGGCCGACCAACCGGGATCCCTCCAGCGGATGCCTGCCCTGCGCGCCCGCCGGCCGGCGCGACGCCGCCGCGCGGGGCTCCCCGGACAGCATGATGATTCCCTCGTTGTCCCCGGGGGTGGTGGAGGGCAGGACCTCCGAGGGCATCACCGACGGTACGTACAGGGTGAAGGTGCTGCCCTGGCCGACGGCGCTGGCGACCCCGATGGCCCCGCCGAGCAGCCGCACGAGCTCCTTGCTGATCGACAGGCCGAGCCCGGTACCGCCGTAACGGCGTGACGTAGTCCCGTCCGCCTGCTGGAAGGCCTCGAAGATCATGCGGAGCTTGTCGGCCGCCACCCCGATACCGGTGTCGGACACGCTGAACGCCAGCGCCACCGGCGCGGYGGACAGGCTCGGCGCGGTGAACGCGATCTCGTCGGACGCGACGGTGACGTCCAGGCGCACCTCACCGGAATCAGTAAACTTCACCGCATTGGACAGCAGATTCTTCAGCACCTGCTGAATACGCTGCTCATCGGTGACGAATTCCGCCGGGACGTCGCTGGCGACCGTCACCTCGAATGACAGCCCCCGCTCCTCGGCGAGCGGGCCGAATATCTGTGCGACCGCGTCGCACAGGGTCGTGGTGCGGACGGTGGTGGCTTCGACGTCCATCTTGCCGGCCTCGACCTTCGACAGGTCGAGAATGTCGTTGATGAGCTCGAGCAGTTCGGAACCGGCCGAGTGGATCGTCTCGGCGAAATCGATCTGCTTGGGGGTGAGGTTGGCCTCCGGGTTGTCGGCGAGCAGCTTCGCCAGCAGCAGCAGGCTGTTGAGCGGCGTGCGCAGCTCGTGGCTCATGTTCGCCAGGAACTCCGTCTTGTACTGCGACGACAGGGYGAGCTGCTCGGCCTTCTCCTCCAGCCCGATGCGGGCCATTTCGATTTCCCGGTTCTTCTCCTCCAGCAGCGCGGCCTTCTCCTCCAGCTCGTTGTTGGTGCGCTGGAGTTCCACCGACTGCGAGCGCAGCTCCTGGGTGAGCCGCTGCGACTGGGCGAGCAGCTCCTCCGTCCGTGCGTTCGCCATGATCGTGTTCAGGACGACACCGATCGTGCCGACGAGCTGGTCGACCAGGTGCAGGTGCAGCTCGGAGAACCGGGTGAAGGAGGCGAGTTCGATGACCCCGAGCACCTGCTCCTCGAAGAGGACCGGCACGACGACGAGATCGCTCGGTGGAGCCTCCCCGAGGCCACTGCGGATGTAGAGGTAGCCGTTGGGCACCTGTTCCACCCGGATGCGCTTCTTCTCCACCGCGGCCTGGCCGATGAGGCCCTCCCCGAACAGGAAGGTGCCGTCGGAGCGCTTGCGGGGCGCCGAGCCGTAGCCGGCGACGTGCCGCAGCTTGTCGCCCTCGATGAAGTCGAGCAGGTAGACCGTGCCGAGCTGGGCGCCGACCGCCGGCGTCATCTCACTGATAATCATCTGGCAGACCGCGTACAGGTCGCGCTGGCCCTGCATCTTGCTGCCGATACGGGCGATGTTCGACTTCAGCCAGTCCTGCTGGGCGTTCTTCTCGGTGGTCTCCCGCAGGTTGGCGATCATCTGGTTGATGTTGTCCTTGAGCTCGGCGACCTCGCCCTCGGCCTCCACCGTGATCGAGCGGGTGAGGTCACCGCGGGTGACCGCGGTCGACACCTCGGCGATCGCCCGGAGCTGGGTCGTCAGCGTGGACGCGAGCTGGTTGACGTTGTCGGTGAGGGCCTTCCATGTGCCGGCCACCCCGTCGACCGTGGCCTGGCCGCCGAGCTTGCCCTCGGTACCGACCTCCTTGGCCACCCGGGTGACCTCGTCGGCGAACGAGGAGAGCTGGTCGACCATGGTGTTCACGGTGTCCTTCAGCTCGGCGATCTCACCCTGCGCCGGCACCGTGATCTTCTGCGACAGGTCACCCCGGGCCACCGCCGTCGTCACCAACGCGATGTTGCGCACCTGGCTGGTCAGGTTGCCCGCCATCGAGTTCACCGACTCGGTCAGATCCCGCCACACCCCGGACACACCCCACACATGGGCCTGACCACCCAGATTGCCCTCGGTACCCACCTCCCAGGCGACCCGCGTCACCTCCGCCGCAAACGACGACAACTGCTCCACCATCGTGTTCACGGTGTCCTTCAGCTCGGCGATCTCACCCTGCGCCGGCACCGTGATCTTCTGCGACAGGTCACCCCGGGCCACCGCCGTCGTCACCAACGCGATGTTGCGCACCTGGCTGGTCAGGTTGCCCGCCATCGAGTTCACCGACTCGGTCAGATCCCGCCACACCCCGGACACACCCCGCACATGGGCCTGACCACCCAGATTGCCCTCGGTACCCACCTCCCAGGCGACCCGCGTCACCTCCGCCGCAAACGACGACAACTGCTCCACCATCGTGTTCACGGTGTGGGCGAGGGCCGCGACCTCACCCCGGGCGTCCACGGTGATCTGGCGGGTGAGATCGCCGCGGGCGACCCCGGCCGCGACCTCGGCGATGCTGCGCACCTGCGTGGTGAGGTTGCCGGCCATGACGTTCACCGAGTCGGTCAGATCCCGCCACACCCCGGACACGCCCTTGACCTGGGCCTGCCCGCCGAGYCTGCCCTCGGTACCAACCTCCTTGGCCACCCGGGTAACCTCGTCGGCGAACGCCGAGAGCTGGTCGACCATCGTGTTCACGGTCGACTTGAGCTCGTAGATCTCACCTCGTGCGTCCACAGTGATCTTCTGGGACAGATCGCCCTGCGCCACCGCCGTCGTGACCTGGGCGATGTTGCGGACCTGGCTGGTGAGGTTGCCCGCCATCGAGTTCACCGACTCGGTCAGATCCCGCCACACCCCGGAGACGCCCTTGACCCGCGCCTGGCCACCCAGGTTGCCCTCGGTACCCACTTCCCGCGCCACCCGGGTAACCTCGTCCGCGAACGAGGAGAGCTGGTCCACCATGGTGTTCACGGTCGTACCGATCGTGAGGAACTCACCTCGCACCGGCTGCCCGGCGATCTCCAGCGCCATGTGCTGCGAGAGATCACCCTCCGCGACAGCCGCGATCACACGCGCGACCTCGTGCGTCGGGCGCGCAAGGTCGTCGATGAGCGAGTTGACCGCCTGGCTCGACAGCGACCAGCCGCCCTCGAAACCGAGGTCGGCCATCCGCTCGGTCAGCCGGCCGTCCCGCCGGATCACCTTGCTGACCCGTTCCAGCTCCCCGGAGTGCCGCTGCTGCAGGGCCGCCAGCTCGTCGAAGCGCTGGGCGATCAGCGCGTCGCGGCCGGACCGCTCCCCGAGACGGGCGGAGAAGTCACCCGCGCACAACGCCGTCAGCGCACCGAGCAAATCGTCGATGAAGTGGTCGTCCACGGGCGCGGATTCCGACACCATCGTCATGGTGGAGCCCTCCAAACCGGCGTGCGCGGGAATCTCTCACGTCTGGCAGACCATCGGAACGGACCGGCGTCCGTTCATCAGGCATCCAGCAGTGCTCGGCGACAGTATCCGTCAGGGCTTGCTGTGCGGATATAGCGGATCCATCCGGCCGTGTGCCGCGCGTGCCGGCCCGGACCAGCCCGGAAGATCCGTCGGCCGCGCTCCACGCGACGGCCAATCCCTCATGACCGGACAACACAGGAGAGACTGACCGGCATGCTTCACATGCTCGGCGAAGAGGGGTTCCGCCGCACCCTCACACTTCCACCGGTCATCGATTCACCGGGATCGGCCCGCCGGTTCATTATCGACACGTTGCACGGCCGTCTCCACGCCGATGCCGTTGATATAGTGCTACTATTAGTAACCGAGCTTGTAACTAACGTAATCGTACACGCCGGCACCGACGCGACAATCGACATTCGACACCGCGATGGACGCCTCGTCGTCACGGTCAGCGATCGACATCCCCTGGCGTTGGGCACGGTACCRATCACCGGCCAACCCGGCCACGCTCCCGCCGCCGCCCGCTCGGCGGCCATCGACGGCCCGGGGAGCTCACCGGTACCCGTAGCCACGGCGGCCGGTGCGCTCCCGCCGGCGGCGCCCGGGAGCGTCACCGGCGAGTCCATCGCGGACAGCGGCATCGACAACCTGCGTGAGGACGGCCGCGGCCTGTCGCTGGTGGACGCGCTGAGCACGGCGTGGGGCACCGAACACGACCGGACGGGCAAGAAGGTGTGGTTCCGCCTCGACGCCCCCGACGGTTCGCCCACCGACGCCGAAGCCGCGGGCGGGCCCGGCCCGGCCGCCGCGGCTGCTGAGACGGCCCGCGCCGGCGCCCGGACAGTGTCCCCTGGTCTGTCCCCCGGCTTGCCCTCCAGCTTGCCCTCCAGCTTGCCCCCCGGCTTGCCCCCCGGCTTGGCGGCCCATGGGAGCGGATCCGCCGCCGGGCCCCCGGCCGCGGTGGGCGCGCCCGCCACGGCGGCCACGGTGGTGGGCCCACGCAGGCCGGCGCGGTTGCTCTCGTCCACCCTCACCCGTGTCCTGTCGGTCGAGGAGGAGGTCGGTGAACTGCTGGCGCAGCTCGTCGACGCGCTGCCGTCGTCCGGGGCGGGCCTCGTGCGGCGCAGCCATAACCGGGCGGGAGCGGCGGAGGTGGTGGCAGCCTTCGGATCGACCGGTTCGGAGCGGGACGCTCGCCGCATCCCGCTGGACTCCCGTGACGGGACCGTCGGAGAACTGTTGCTGTGGTCACCGGGCCTCCCGGCGTCCACCGGCAGGGCACCCACCGGTGCGGCCCGCGTGTGCCAGCTCGACGACGACGCGGGCGGCATCCACGACGACGCCATCCATGGCGATGTTCATCGCGATATCCATGGTGCCGTCCGTGACGACATGGATGGCGCTGTCCACGGCGACCTCGAGGAACGGATCCAGCTGGTCGCCCGTTGGATGGCGCTGGCGCTCGGCGGTGCCCATCTGCGACGTGTCGAGGAACGCCGGATCGGCATGCTGTCCTTCCTGGCCGAGGCGTCCGACCTGCTCGCGGGCAGCCTCGACACCGACCGGAGCCTGGCCCTGCTCGCACGCCTGCCAGTGCCCCGGCTGGCCCGCTGGTGCACGGTCCACCTGTTGCGCGACGACGGTGCGATCAAGCTGGCCGCCGTCGGCCACGTGGACGAGGCCGCGGCCGGTGCCCTGTCCGCCTGGGCGGACGACCCGGCCGGGACGCTGGTCGCCCACCTGCAGGCGGCGCTCACCGACACCGTGCGGGTCGCCACCGTCGACGGCGCGCCCACCGTCATCGCCGCGATGCGCGCCCGTCGCCGGGTGCTGGGCGTGCTGACCCTCGGCCGCGCCGCCGGGAACAACTTCGAGGCCGACGAGATCGAACTGCTCACCGACCTGGCCCGCCGCGCGGCCTTCACGGTCGACAACGCCCGCCTGTTCCGCCAGCAGGTGGAGGTGGCCGGCGAGTTACAGGCCGGACTGCTGCCGCCCGAACTGCCCCACATCGACGGGATCGAGCTCGGCTCGTCCTACCGCTCGGCACGGGCCGGTCTGGAGGTCGGCGGTGACTTCTTCGACCTCGTCCCGGATCCGGACGGCGGCTGGACGATCATCATCGGGGATGTCTGCGGCAAGGGCGCGGAAGCCGCCAACGTCACCGGGGTCGCGCGGGCCGTGCTACGGCTGCTGGCCGGCCAGCGCCACAACCTGCCCGACATCATGATGGATCTCAACCGGGCGTTGCGGGACACCGCCAGCTACCCGAACCCCGCTGGTCAGGGACGTTTCTGCACGCTCGCGGCGGCCCAGCTGCGGCCCGCTGGCGAGCTCGGCCCCCCGAGCGAACCGGGCCCGCCGGCGGACGAGCCGGGCCCGCCAGACGAGCCGGAGCGGTCAGGCGGTCCCCGGCCGTCGGGGGCACGCGGTCCCACCGGCCTGGCGCGGCCGGCTGCCCGGTCCGAAGCGCGGTCGGTCGAACGGGTGGTCTCGATCTGCATGGCCGGGCATCCGCTGCCGGTTCTCGTCCGGGCGGACGGGACGGCCGTGTTCGTCGCGCAACCGGGAACGCTGTTGGGGGTCCTCAACGACGAGGATGCGATCTTTCCCGAGGTGCGGGTGTCGCTGCGGGCCGGGGACGCGCTCGTCCTGTACACCGACGGAGTCGTCGAGGCACGCCGCGGCCGGGAACTCTTCGGCGAGGAGCGGCTGCTGGCCACCCTGCGCGGCTGCGCCGGGATGTCCGCCCAGGGGATCGCGGAGCGGCTGCGGGCGGCTGCCGAGCGGTTTGCCGGCGGCCGGCTGCGCGACGACGTCGCGGTGCTCGCGGCCCGCATACCAACATGACACTCCGCGATCCAGTGAAACCTTTCCACGGGAGATCGTGACGGAAGCAAGCGATACCGTTACCGTACGTTATAAAGACTACCCGGCATCCGCCCGTTGACCGTGAAAGACCGGAAGTGCTTGGAATAGCCGGCCTGTGGGTAGACGTACAGGGATGTCGTCACATCGGATTCGGTGATCAATGAATACACAGACGGGGTGGAAAAGGACATGATGACCCGCGCGTCGTCGTTGCGCCCCTCGGCCACGCACATGCTGGTCGAGCTGCCCTACGTGCCCGCGGCCGTCCCRCAGGCACGCCGTGCGCTCAGGGAGCAGCTCGCCCGCACGAATCTGTCCGAGGAAGCCGTCGGGACAGCGGAACTCCTGGTCAGCGAACTGGTCACGAACGCGGTCAAATACGGCAAGCCACCCGTCTGGCTGCTGCTCGAACTACGGCCAGGCCTCGTACACGCCTCTGTCTCGGACACGTCTGTCGTGCTACCGCAGCGGCAGCAGGTGGATCTCGGCAGCGAGGGCGGCCGTGGCCTGCTCGTCCTGGACGCTCTCGCCGGTAGYTGGGGCGCGGTGGCGGTGGACTCGGGGAAGTACCTCTGGTTCGACCTACCCGTCCAGTCGCCCGTCCAGTCGTGAGCTGAACGCGCGTGCAGTTGCCACCGTCGGCCGGCCGGCTGCACGCCCTACCCGTCAGCCGGCTGCCCGCAGCCACGCTGCACTGGCTGCGCGGCGCCCTCGGAGCACGCGGCGGCGCCCCCGGCCGATTCGCTCATCCCCCGAATGCTCCCACCGCCTCAGCGGCCTTCGCCGGAACGTTCACCGAGGCCTTCACCGGGGCACAGCCTTTCACCGGCGCACAGCCTTTCGCCGGCGCGTACGCCGATCCGATCAGTGCGTACATCTACGATCTTGACGTCGCGGCCGGTAACGCCGCCCGGCTGAAAGCCGCGTTACCGCCATGGGCCGCGATCTTCTATGCGGTGAAGGCAAACGGCTACCCGCCGGTCCTCGACGCCCTCGCCACTGGCCACGGCCACGGCCACGGAGCCCAGCAGGCCCACAGCGCCCAGCACACCGGCACCACCGGCCACAACCTCCCCACCGGCCAGGGGGTGGACGGTTTCGAGGTCGCCTCCAGCCATGAGATCCAGCTCGCGCTGGACAGCACCCAGCGGATCGGGCGGCCTGCCCGCATCGTCGTCTCCGGCCCGGGGAAGTCCGTCCCGCTGCTGGCCACGCTCGTCGAGGCCGCCAGGGCCGGCGCCGAGGTGACCGTCAACGTCGAAAGCCCCGGTGAGCTGCGCCGGCTGAACCACGTCGCGGGCCGGRCGGGCCGCCGGATACCGGTCACGCTGCGGGTCAACCCGTCCCGGGTGGCCCTCGCCGGCTCGCTGCGGATGGGCGGGGTGGCCAGCGCCTTCGGGATACCCGAGGCGGACGTCCCCGACGTCCTGGCCGTCGCCCGGTCACTGCCCTGGGTCGACGTGGCCGGCTTCCACGTCCACGCCGTGTCCGGGAACCTCGACGCCGCCGCGCACCTGGACTACGTCCGCTGGTGTCTGGGGTACGCGGCCGCCACGGCCGCCGCGCACGGCGTCGACCTGCGGGTCGTCGACGTCGGCGGCGGGCTGGGGGTGCCCTTCGAGCCGGACCGGCGCGGCGAACGCCCCTTCGACCTGGACGCCTTCGCCGCCGGCCTGCGGGCGACACCGGTCCCGGCCGGGGTACGGGTGCTGTTCGAGCCGGGACGCTGGCTGGTCGCCGACTGCGGCGCGTACGCGGCCGAGGTCACCGACGTCAAACACGCCCACGGCACCGACTTCGTGGTGCTGCGGGGCGGCATCCACCACTTCCAGCTGCCGACGTCCTGGGAGATCGTGCACAACTTCGGGGTCGTCGCGGTGGACGACTGGCCGTACGACTTCCCGCGCCCCGGCGTCGCCGGACGGCCGGTGACCGTGGTCGGCGAGCTGTGCACGCCCGAGGACACCCTCGCCCGCGACATCACCGTGGACGCGGTGCGCGCGGGCGACATAGTGGTCTTCCCGATGGCCGGCGCCTACGGATACGAGTTCGCCATGCAGGGGTTCCTGGGGCATCCGCCACCGGTACGGGTCGCGGTGTCGCGGGACTCGGGCGGCGGCTTCACCCACGTCCACACAGGTTCGACGCACCACACAGGTTCGACGCGGCACGGCCCGGCACACGGCGGCTCGACCTACACCGTCTCTTCGACCCATACCAGCTCGACGTCCACCGGCTCGGCCCACACGAGCTCGACGCACACCAGCTCGACGCACACCGGGGGCTCCCACAGCACCTGGACCACCCGACGTGACGAGCGGACGTGACTTTCGTGGCCTCCGCAGCTCACACGGCCCGCGCAACCCGCGCAACCTCTGTRATCATCTGTGATTTCCGCGGCCTCCGCGACACTGTGYGGCTTGGCCTGCGGCGGGCGCTTCGGCTGCGTACGCTGGGAGCCCAGCGGCGGCTCAGGACCTCGGCGGCGAAGGTGAGGGCGGCGCATGCGTGTCTACGAGAACCTGGCCGCGGTGGTCGGCGGAACTCCACTGATCAGGCTGAACGCGGTCACCGCGGGTATTGCCGCACCCGTGTTCGCCAAGCTGGAGTACGTCAATCCGGGCGGATCGGTGAAGGACCGGATCGCCCTGGCAATGATCGACGCCGCGGAGGCCACCGGGCAGCTGCGGCCGGGCGGGACGATCGTCGAACCGACCAGCGGCAACACCGGAGTGGGGCTGGCGATCGTGGCCGCGGCCCGCGGCTACCGCTGCGTGTTCACCATGCCCGACAAGATCAGTGAAGAGAAACAGGCAGTGCTGCGGGCCTACGGCGCCGAGGTGCTGGTCTGCCCGACCGCGGTCGCCCCGGACGACCCCCGCTCCTACTACTCGGTCGCCCGCCGCGTCGTCGCCGAGACGCCCGGCGCGTGGAGCCCGGACCAGTACTCCAACCCGCACAACCCCGCCGCGCACCACGCCAGCACCGGCCCGGAGATCTGGGCGGACACCGACGGATGCGTCACCCACTTCGTCGCCGGTATCGGCACCGGCGGGACGATCAGTGGCACCGGCCGCTACCTCAAGGAGGTCAGCGGCCGGCGGGTACAGGTCGTCGGCGCCGACCCGGAGGGGTCGGTGTACTCCGGCGGCAGCGGGCGGCCCTACCTCGTGGAGGGGGTCGGCGAGGACATCTGGCCGACCACCTACGACAAGGCCGTCGTCGACCGGGTCGAGGCGGTCAGCGACCGCGACTCGTTCCTGATGACCCGGGAGCTGGCCCGCCGCGAGGGCATGCTGGTCGGCGGCTCCTGCGGGCTCGCGGTGGTCGCCGCGCTGCGGGTGGCCCGGGAGCTGGACGCCGACGGCTGCGTCGTGGTGCTGCTCCCGGACTCCGGCCGCGGCTACCTGTCGAAGATCTTCAACGACGAGTGGATGTACGACTACGGTTTTCTCGACCGTCCCTCGGACGAGCCGACGGTCGCCGAGGTGCTCGCCCGCAAGGCCGCCGACGCGACCAGCCCGCCCGACCTGGTACACGTGCATCCCGACGAGACCGTCGGCGCGGCCATCTCCTATCTGCGCGAGTACAACGTCTCCCAGATGCCGGTGGTCCGCCAGGAGCCGCCGCTGCGTTCGGCCGAGGTGGCCGGCGCCGTCATCGAACTGGAGCTGCTCGGGGCCGTGTTCGCCGACCGGGCCGCCGTCGACGCCCCGGTGGCCGCGTACATGTCGCCGCCGCTGCCCACGGTCGGCGCCGGCGAGCCGCTGTCAGTGCTGGTTGCCGCCCTCGGCGCCGCGCCGGCCGTGCTCGTGCTGGAGGACGGCAACCCCGTGGGCATCCTCACCCGGTCCGACCTGCTCAGCTTCCTGGCCACCCCGTAACCCCACCGAGGAGCCCATGACCAGCGCCGACGACCCTGTGACCAGCGATCCTGCGGCCGACGATCCTGTGGCCGACAACGCGGTAACCGGTGTGGACGGCTCCGCGGCCCGTGCCGACGGCCCGCGCCGCCCGGCGCCCGTCGGCGCGTGGCCGGCCGGCGCCGAGGCCTGGGCCGGTACCGGCTTCGAGACGGTGGCGATCCACGCGGGGCAGGACCCCGACCCCGTCACCGGCGCGGTGGTCGTCCCCATCCACCCGTCGTCGACGTTCGCGCAGGACGCCGTCGGGGTCCCGCGCGGTGCGTACGAGTACGCCCGCTCGTCCAACCCGACCCGCACCGCGCTGGAGACCTCCCTGGCCGCGCTGGAGGTGGGTGCGCTGGGGCTCGCCTTCGCCTCCGGGATGGCCGCCGTGGACGCGGTGCTGCGCACGGTGTGCCGGCCCGGCGACCACGCGGTGATCCCGTTGGACGCCTACGGCGGCACCTACCGGCTGTTCGCGCGGGTGCTCGCCGAGTGGGGCGTGGAGTACACCCCGGCGCCGCTGAACGATCTCGACGCGGTGCGGGCGGCGATCCGCCCGGGCCGTACCCGACTGCTGTGGTCCGAGACGCCGACGAACCCGACGCTGGGTGTCTCCGACATCGCCGCGCTGGCCGACATCGCCCACTCCGCCGGCGCGCTGCTGGCCGTCGACAACACCTTCGCCACCCCGTACCTGCAGCAGCCGCTGGCCCTTGGTGCCGACGTGACGGTCCACTCGACCACGAAGTACCTCGGCGGACACAGTGACGTCGTCGGTGGCGCCGCGGTGGTGGCCGACCCGGGGCTGGGGGAACGGCTGCGGTTCATCCAGAACGCCACCGGGGCGGTTCCCAGCCCGTTCGACGCCTGGCTGGTGCTGCGGGGGGCGAAGACCCTGGCGGTCCGGATGGACCGGCACTGCGCGAACGCCCGCCGCGTCGCGGAGCTGCTGGCGGGGCATCCCGCGGTGGCGGCCGTGCACTACCCGGGCCTGCCGGACGACCCGGGCCACCAGGTGGCGGCGAAGCAGATGCGTGACTTCGGCGGGATGGTGTCGTTCGCCCTGCGCGGGGGCGAGGAGGCGGCGGTCGAGGTGTGCCGGCGGACCAGGGTGTTCACCCTCGCCGAGTCCCTGGGCGGGGTCGAGTCGCTCATCGAGCATCCCGGGCGGATGACGCACGTCTCGGTGGCCGGTTCTCCGCTGGAGGTGCCCGCGAACCTCATCCGGCTGTCGGTCGGCATCGAGTCGATCGACGACCTGCTCGAGGACCTCACCGAAGCCCTCCCCGACCGCCGGGATCCGTAGGTGGTTTCCGTCACCCCGACAGCGTTTTCCACCTACGCCTCGTTCGGTCGTAGGTGGCTGCCGTTGGAGGGGTGACGGTTTTCACCTACGACTTCCGCTGTGCCGTCGGGCCGTGCTGTCGGGCCGTGGCCAGCCCCGCGGGTGCCGCGTGGGCTCGGCGTTGCCGCACCGGCAGGGTTCGTCGTCGGATTGCGGCGAGCGAGAGGATGATTACAGTCACGGCTCGCGTCCCCCCTGCCAACAGCTGCTTAGGTTAGGCTTCCTTGAATCCAACGGAAGCTCACAGGTGGCATGATCGAGCGGGAACGCCCTTGCCCGCGCCCGAGGTACCGCGCCGGATCGGCTCCGCCGACCGGAAAGGTCCGCAGGACCCGGGCCCTCGGACCCGGCCATCCGCCCAGGCCCCACAGCTGAGCCCTCGGACCGGATCACTCAAGGAGCCCAGGCCACCGGACGGGAGTCGCTTTCTTGACGATATCCGCCATCAGTTCCGGATCCGCCGGCCCTTCGGGACCCAGCGCCCATGCTGACCCCACTACCAGCCCCACCGGCGGCCCCACTGGCGACCCCGCTGACGGCCATGGCGTACCGAACGCCGACGGCCGGGTACGCGCCGAGGGAATCCTCGCCCGGCAGCGCCGGCGCGAGTCGTCCGCGCGGACATACGCCCGGAACCTGCCGATCGTCCCCGTCCACGCCGAGGGCATGACGGTGATCGGCGCGGACGGCCGTCGCTACCTGGACTGCCTGTCCGGCGCCGGCACCCTCGCRCTCGGCCACAACCATCCCGTCGTCCACGAGGCGATCCGCGGGCTGCTCCACTCCGGCGCACCGTTGCACGTGCTCGACCTGGCCACCCCCGAGAAGGACGCGTTCACCGCCGAGCTGCTGTCCTGCCTGCCGGGTGACCTCGCGACCTCGGCGAAGCTGCACTTCTGTGGGCCCAGCGGCGCGGACGCGGTCGAGGCCGCGCTCAAGCTGACCCAGACGGTCACCGGGCACGAGACGCTGCTGGCGTTCACCGGTGGCTACCACGGCATGACGGCCGGTGCGCTCGCCGTCACCGGCAACGTTACGATCAAGGAACGTCTCCGGCCGGTGGGCACGGTCGTGCGGCTGCCCTACCCGTACCCCTACCGCTGCCCGTTCGGCGTGGGCGCCACCGACGGGGACTGCCCGGACGGCGCGCGGCTGTCCACCCAGTACATCGAACGGCTCCTGGACGACCCGTGCGGCGGAGTGACCCAGCCCGCCGCGATGATCGTCGAAGCCGTGCAGGGCGAGGGCGGGGTGGTGCCCGCGCCCGACGACTGGCTGCGGGCGATCCGCCGGATCACCGCCGAGCGGGGCATCCCCCTGATCCTCGACGAGGTCCAGACCGGGGTGGGGCGCACGGGCGCGTTCTGGGCCGTCGAGCACAGCGGCATCACCCCGGACGTCATCGTCATGTCGAAGGCGATCGGCGGCGGCCTGCCGCTGGCCGTCATCGCCTACCGGGAGGAGCTGGACGGCTGGGCCCCCGGCGCGCACACCGGCACGTTCCGCGGCAACCAGCTCGCGATGGCCGCCGGTGCCGCCACCCTGCGTTTCGTCCACTCCGAAGCCCTGGATCTGCGCGCCGCCGAGGTCGGCGCCCGGATGCTGGCCGACCTGCGGACGATCGCCGCGGGCCGGCCCTGCGTGGGAGACGTCCGCGGACTCGGGCTCATGATCGGCCTGGAGGTGGTCGATCCCGACGCCGGCCCGGACGCCCTCGGTGCCCGGCCGGCAGACCCCCACCTGGCCGCCCGTGTCCGGGCCGAGTGCCTGGCCCGAGGCCTGATCGTCGAGCTTGGCGGGCGCCACGACGCGGTGGTGCGGCTGCTCCCGCCGCTGACCATCACTGACGCCGAGGCCGACCGGGTACTGGCCATCCTCGCCGACGCCCTCACCGCGGCAGCCTCCCCGCCCCGGTGAAGCCCGTCCCCGTACCACCGGCCCTGGGCGGCGCGCCCACGGGGACGCCGGACAGGCCGGCACCTGATCGGTCTGATCGGTCTGACCTGCCGGGTCTGCCGGGCCAGGCCGCGGCAACCGCCGCGGACGCCCGGGTCATCGAGACGCTGCTGCGCTGCTGGGTTCGGGAGAACGGGATCGCGGTGGACCGCCACGGCGGCCCGCTGCGGATCGGTCTGCCCGCCTCCGGACTGGCGTTGGAGGTGCCCGTCCGCTACCGCTCGCCCTGCGGCTGGCATCGCTTCGGCCCGCCGACCATCAGCGGCTCGACCACGGAAGCCGCGGCCCCGGGGAACCCGATCGGGGAAGCTCCAGCCACGGGCGGCCGGGCCACGCGGCGTCCGAGCACAGGAGGCCCGGCCGTGGGAGGTCCACCGGTGGACGCCGGGCTGCTGGCTGCCCTGCTCGTCCGCGAGATCGCCAGCCGGCAGGGGCTGCCGCCGTCGGCGGGCGCGGACTGCCTCGGCCGCGTCATCGACTCGCTGCGGCGGATCGCCGTGCACATCGAAGCCCGCGCCACCACCCGCCGAGGGCCCGCCAGGCCGACCACACCGGCCACGCCATCTGGTMCGGTCGTGCCACCGGATGGACCGGGCACACCAGCCGAAGTGGCCATGCCGGCCGGGGCGGGCGCGTCCACCGTGCCGGACGCGGCGGGCGACGCGGCTGGCACGGCGCTGTTCCTTGTCGCCGAACAGGCGTTGATAACCGGGCATCCGTTCCATCCGACGGCGAAGAGCCGCGAAGGTGCGTCAGCGGAGGAGCTGGCCACATACTCTCCAGAGTTGTATGGCTCCTTTGCCCTGCACTGGTTCGCTGCCCACCCGTCGGTGGCGGCCTCGGGCGGGACGATCGCCGGCCGCGGCCCGGCGGAGCTCCTACGCCGCCTGCTGCCCGACCGCGACCTGCCTGTCGCCCCCGCCGGCTACCTGCTCCTGCCGGCACACCCCTGGCAGGCCCGCTACCTACGTACCCGGCCGGACGCCACCGCCATGATCGCCGATGGTCTGCTGGTGGCTCTCGGCCCGGCCGGGCCACCGTGGTATCCGACGGCGTCGCTGCGCACTGTGTGGCGGCCGGACGCACCAGTCATGATCAAACTTTCCCTGGGTATGCGGATCACCAACTCCCGCCGGATCAACCTGCGCGACGAACTGGAGCTGGGCGTCCAGATCAGCGCGCTGCTCGACACGGGCCTGCGGGACTGGCTGGCCGGCGCCCATCCCGACTTCCACCTGCTCGAGGATCCGGCATGGGTCGGCCTCGACCCTCCGAGCGCAGGGAGTCCGGCCCCGGGGGCCGCGAGCGTGTCCAGCCTGGGGCTGGACAGCGCGATCCGGGTGAACCCGTTCGGTGTGGACGACCG
Organism: Protofrankia sp. BMG5.30; assembly: GCF_001983005.1. Taxonomy (NCBI): domain Bacteria; kingdom Bacillati; phylum Actinomycetota; class Actinomycetes; order Frankiales; family Frankiaceae; genus Protofrankia; species Protofrankia sp. BMG5.30. Next base: position 199,567 of record NZ_MOME01000004.1, read on the forward strand.
GGTGGTGTGCGTGGCCGGGCTGGTCGCCGACCGCCCGGACCGGACCGTGCGCGCCGACCCCGCCAACCCCACCGACCCCGGCCCGTCCATGCTCGTCAGGATCGTCGACGGGCTCGCGGCACGGGCCGGGCGGCCCGCCGCCGAGGTCGCCGCCGACTGGTTCGCCCGCTACCTGCGGGTCGTCGCCGCGCCGGCGCTCGACCTGTACGCGCGCCACGGGGTCGGCCTGGAGGCGCACCAGCAGAACTGCCTGGTCACCTTGGACGACCACGGCCGGCCCACGGCCGGCTGGTACCGCGACAGCCAGGGCTACTATGTCGCCGCGTCCCACGCGGATGCCGTCCGCCGGGCCGTGCCCGGGTTCGGCGACGGGCTAGCCGCGATCTTCGACAACGCCCTCGTGGACGAACGGGTGCTCTACTATCTTATGATCAACAACGTGTTCGGGGTGATCGGCGCTCTGGGCGCCGCCAACCGGGCGGACGAGACCCACCTGCTGGCCGCCGTGCGCGTCATGCTGGTGCGCATGCGCGCCGACCTGGCCGCCGACGGCGTGGCCGTGCCGGACCTGTTCGGCCTGCTGCTGGACTCCCCCGTCCTGCGCTGCAAGGCGAACTTCGCGACAGCGGTCGACGGGCGCGACGAACTGGCCGGCCCGGTCGCCACCCAGTCGCTGTACGTCGACATCCCCAACCCGCTCGTCACGGAGCTYGGATCGTGAGCACCCACCCGTCCGACCAGGACCGCCCGGACGAACAGCGCAGGCGGGACGAGTCGAACGAACGGGACGAGCCGTTCGACCTGGTGGGCGTCGGGTTGGGGCYGTTCAACCTCTCGCTGGCCGCGCTCGCCGACGGGCTGCCCGGGCTGCGCACCCGGTTCTTCGAGGCCAGGCCGGGGTTCTCCTGGCATCCCGGCCTGCTGCTGCCGGGCACCCGGCTGCAGGTGCCCTTCCTCGCCGACCTGGTCACCCTCGCCGACCCGACCAGCCGCTGGTCGTTCCTGTCCTATCTGCACGCGCACGACCGGTTGTTCCGGTTCTACTTCCACGAACGCTTCCACCTGCTGCGGCAGGAGTACGACGACTACTGCCGCTGGGTGGCCACCGGCCTGGCCGCCACCCGTTTCGGCTCCCGGGTGGACGCGCTGCGCTGGCGTCCGGACACCGGGCTGTTCGAGGTCGAGGTGAGTGCCCAGGCCGACGGCCACACCCTCGCTGCCCGGACCACCCGGACGGCGCTGGCCCGCAACATCGTGCTGGGGGTGGGGACCGAACCGTCGGTGCCGGCGGCGTTCGCCGGGCTGCTCGGGCCGGAGGTGTTCCACTCCGCCGAGTACCGGACGCGGCGGGCCGCCCTGGCCGGCGCCGGGCACGTGACCGTCGTCGGCTCGGGGCAGTCCGGCGCGGAGGTCTTCCTCGACCTGCTGCGCGCCCAGCCGGAAACCGGCCAGGCCCTGCACTGGATCACACGGACGCCGGCCTTCGCCCCGATGGAGTACTCCAAGCTGGGCCTGGAACAGTTCACACCCGACTACGTCCGGTACTTCCACGGTCTGGACCAGTCGGCCAAGGACGCGCTCCTGCCCAGCCAGTGGCAGCTGTACAAGGGCATCGACGCCGAGACGATCGCGGAGATCTACGATCTGCTGTACGAACGGACCGTCGCCGGCGCGGCCGTGGACGCGGCCCTGCTGCCCCACGTCACGATCGAGTCGGGGACGCGGACAGCGGCCGGGCGGATCAGGCTGATCTGCCGGCACGTCCCGCAGGACCGAGTGTTCACGGTCGAGACCGACCGGGTCGTGCTCGCGACCGGGTACGCCGCCCGCCGGCCCACGCTGCTCGGCCCGGTCGCGGACCTGCTCGACCTCGACGCCGCCGGCCGGTACCAGGTGGACGCGGCCTACCGGCTCGCGACCGCGCCGCGGGTCAGCGGACGGATCTACGTCCAGAACGCCGAACTGCACACCCACGGGGTCGGCACGCCAGACCTCGGCCTGGGCGCCTGGCGGGCGGCGGTGATCCTCGACGACCTGACCGGCGGCGCGGCCTACCGCGTCCCGCCACGATCGGCTTTCACGACCTTCGGCGCGCCCACCGACACGCCGGCGCCCGGCCCCGGTCCTGCTTCTGGCATGTCCCGGCCGACCACCGGTCCGGCGGCCGGATCGACGGACACGGGAGCTGGGCCGGCTGCCGGCCCGGCCGTGCGCCCGCGGCGCGGTGACGTGCCCGCGCCAACCGGCGGAGGTGGGCAGTGGACGGACAGGAACGGGCCGTGAGCCGGCCGCATCTGTGGCGGGCGGCCGGGCAGGCCCTGCTGGCAAAGCTGATCGCGGAGTTCTCCTACGAGGAACTGCTGCACCCGCAGCCCGTCGCCAGCACCGCGAGCACCGCGAACCCGACGGACGCGACGAATCCCGCGAGCCCGGCGGGTACCGCGAACCTCGCGGGCGTGACCGAGTCGGCGGACCTGTCCACAGCTACGCCCCCGGTGGCGCGCGTCGGGCGCGGTGAACCGGCCGGTTACCGGCTGACCTGCGGTGATGTCAGCTACACGTTCACCGCCCGCCGCGGCACGTTCGGCACCTGGTGGTTGGACGCCGCCTCGCTGCGTCGCGCGGGCCCATCCGGCCGGCCGGACCGGCCGGGCTGGCCGGATGGCCGGCCGGGTAGCCGGCCTGGTGGCCGGTCGGCCTCCGCGGACGATCCGGCGCCAACGGATCCCGGCGGGTACGCCACGTCGCGCGGCCCGGTCCCAGCGGACGACCCGGTGCGTTTCGTCCTGGACGCCGCGGGTCTGCTGGACTGGCCGGACGACGTCACCGCGGACGTCGTCCGTGAGCTGACCGCGACGCACGCCGCCGATGTGCGGCTGCTCGCCGCCGCACGCCCCGCTGCCGAGCTCGCGGACGCGACCTACACCGAGATCGAGGGCTTCGCCACCGGGCATCCGTGCATGGTCGCGAACAAGGGACGGCTGGGCTTCGGTCTCACCGACGCGGGCCGTTACACCCCGGAGGCGGCCACCCCCCTGCGGCTGCTGTGGGTAGCCGCGCATCCGGAGCTGGCCACCTTCGCGTCCGCCGGTTTTACGACCGCCAGCTTCCCGACCGCCGGATCCGGCGGTGCCGGACCGGCCGGTGCGGACGACCCGGACGCCCGTGGCGGCGTTCTCACCCAGCGGCGGCTGTTGGCGGCCGAGCTCGACCCGTCCACCCGGGCCGCGTTCGCAACGACGCTGGCAACCTGGCTCGCGACCGCGGGCAGTGGCGCGGAGGCTGGGACGGACCGTGACGACGGCCGGCCCGCGGAGCCGGGCACCGCTCCGGCACGGCCGGCTCCGCCCCGGGGAGAACCGGTGGCTGATCCACCGGATGGCCGGGGCCGAGAGGAACAGGCTCCGTCCCAGGGGGAGCCGGCCGCCACCCATGAGGAGTACGTCTGGCTGCCGGTGCATCCCTGGCAGTGGGAACACGTGATCGCGCCGCTGTTCGCCGCCGAGATCGCGACCGGCCGGTTGGTGCTGCTCGGCAAGGCACCAGATCGCTACCTTCCGCTACAATCTGTGCGTACTTTGGTGAATATCGACCGTCCAGCACGGTTCAATGTCAAACTTGCGCTAATGATTCGTAACACACTGGTGTGGCGAGGGATGTCAGCCGACGACGCCCACGCCGGCCCGGACACCTCCGCCTGGCTGGTCGGCATCCGGGACGCCGACGCGTTCCTGCGGGACGTCACACGGGTGCTGCCGCTGCCGGAGATCGCCGGGGCCACCGTCACCCACAGCGCGTACGGGGAGCTGGCGCGTGCGCCGTACCGCTTCCACGAGCTGCTGGGCGTCCTGTGGCGGCAGCCGGTCGAGAGCCTGCTCGCCCCCGGCGAACGGGCCCGGACGTTCGCGTCGTTGCTGCTCGTCGGCTCCGACGGCCGGGCGCTGGTCGGCGAGCTGGTGGCCCGCTCGGGCCGCGGGGCGCGGGAGTGGCTGCGGGCGCTGCTGTCCTGCCTGCTGCCGCCGCTGCTGCACTACCTGTACGTCTACGGCGTCGCCTTCACCCCGCACGGCGAGAACGTCGTCCTCGTCTTCGACGGTGACGACGCCCCGACCCGAATAGCGATCAAGGACTTCGGAGCCGACATAGAACTGGTCGACGCCGCCCACACCGGTGATGACCGGCGTGGCTGGCCCGAGCAGGCGGACCTGCCGGCGTCCGCCGCGCGGTACCTGCGGCGCTGGCCCGCGTCCGACCTCGCCCACTCGATCCTGTCAGCGCTGTGCGCGGGACACTTCCGGTTCTTCGCGGTCATCCTCGAGGACCATCTCGGCGTCGACGAGCGGGAGTTCTGGACGCTGGTCCGCGCCGAGATCGAGAACTATCACCGCGCCTTTCCCGAACATGCCGACCGGTTCGCCCTGTTCGGCCTGCTGGCGCCCACCTTCGACCGGGTCTGCCTCAACCGGGAGCAGCTCGCCGGAACCGGCTTCCACGACCGGCCCGACCGGGACGGCGGATTCGATGTCAGCCACGGCCAGGTCGCCAGTCCCCTGCATCTGGTGACGATCGACACCGTGACTCCGAAGAGCAGGCCCCCGAAGACCGAGAGAGCCCGGCGATGAACCTCGACAACGAGACGACGAACATCCGGATGACGGCCGGCCGGACGACGGGCGTGGGAGCGTCGGCCCGGCTGCCGCGCGCAACCACCCGGCCGGCTTGAACCGGCCCGCGCGGCGGCATCCCGGCCTCCTCGACGTCGACGAGCTGCGGCGGCTCGCGGCGTCCACGCGTTCCCCGGACAGCATCGACGAAGTGCTCGTGGGCCTTCCCGACCTGCAGGGGCGTCTTCAGGGCAGCGGGGCGTCGGTGGATCACTTCATCGAGGACGTGCTCGCACGCGGCCTGCCCGCCTGCGCCTATCTGCTCGCCGTGGACGTCGAGATGGACACCGACGCCGGCTACGCCTTCGCGCCCTGGGACACCGGCTTCGGGGACTTCCGGCTCGTACCGGACCTCGCGACTCTGCGCCGCGCTCCGTGGCATCCCCRCTCGGCCGTGGTGTTCGCGGATGCCTGGTGGCCGGCTGGCGGCATGGTCCGCGTCGCGCCCCGGGCCGTCCTGCGCGCGCAGCTCGACCGGCTCTACACCCGGGGGCTGGCCGCGCTCGCCGGTACCGAGCTGGAGTTCCTGGTGTTCACCGAGTCCTACCAGCAGGCGGCCGACCRCTCGTACGGCGGCCTGACCTCGGCGTCCCGGTACAACGTCGACTACTCCCTGATCGGGACGTCCGAGATGGACGGGCTGGTCCGGACGATCAGGCGGGCCATGGCGGACGCGGGGGTGCGGGTCGAGTCGGCCCGGGCGGAGGTCCATCCGGGCCAGTACGAGATCGTCTTCCGCTACGACGACGCGATGAGTACCTGCGACAACCACGTCCTCTACAAGACGACGGCGAAAAACCTTGCCGCGCAGGCCGGTCAGGCAGTGACCTTTATGGCAAAATATGATCAAGGAGAGGGAAACTCCTGCCATGTTCACCTGTCCCTGCGGGGGCGGGACGGCGCGACGCTGTTCGCCGCCGAGCCGTTGGAAGACGGGCGGGCAGCACCCGACGAGGAGTCGGCCGAGCGGGCGGATCTCGCCGGGATGTCGAAGCTGATGCGGTCGTTCGTGGCCGGGCAGCTCGCCTGCATGGCCGAGTTCGCCCTGCTGTTCGCGCCGACCGTCAACTCCTACAAGCGGCTCGCCGCTCCGGGCTCGTTCGCGCCGACCGGTATCGCCTGGGGACGGGACAACCGCACCTGCCCGGTGCGGGTCGTCGGCTCCGGCCGCTCGCTGCGGATCGAGCATCGGGTGCCCGGTGGTGACGCCAACCCGTACCTGGCGGTCGCCGGGATCATCGCGGCCGGCCTGTACGGGATCGACAACGACCTTGCGCTGCCACCGGCGACGGCCGGGAACGCGTTCACCGCGCCCGGGGTGGCGCGTCTGCCCAGGACGTTACGGCAGGCGCAACGGCTGTGGCGTTCCAGCGAGATCGCGCGGGCGGCGTTCGGCGACGACGTTGTCGACCATCTCGCGCACGCCGCCGATGCCGAGCTCGCCTCCTACGAGACGACCGTCACCGACTGGGAACGCCGCCGCGCCTTCGAGCGCCTGTGAGTCACCGGCACGTCGGTGGGACGAGCGCCGGACGGTTACTCCGGGTCCCGTACAGCGCGCTGGGCCCCGTACGGCGCGCTGGTGTCCCGTACGGTTCCGACGAGCCGGATCGTCCATGGCACCGGTGTCGACGAAGCCGCACCGGACGCCGGCCCGGGTCCCATGCTGTTCCGACGCCGTCCGCGGCGCCCACGGCGGTCGTCCCCTTCCGGGCGCCGCTCCAGTGCCCGTGTTGTTCCAAATTTTGCGCCGATCCGGATTTCGCGCTGTTCCGGTCCTGCGCCGTCTCGACCTCGCGCCGTTCCGGCCCTGCGCTATTCCGGGTCAGCGCACGGTGTTTCGGGCCGAAAAACCGTGTTCCGGGCCGGAGACTGCCCGCGAAAACGGTTTTGTCCTGACCGTCCATCCGTCATGTGCATGGTCCGGCAGATATCCGGGCACGGATTGCCGGCCGGCTTCGGCAACGGCCGGGCATGGCTGGGCACAGTCGTACAGAGGCGTCGGACAGGGGCGTCGGACAGGGGCGTCGGACAGGGACCGCACACCCCACCTGCGCGGCGTCCTGGAAAGCCAGGCTCCCGGGTCGCTCGCGGGGGCGGCCGATCCGTCCACGGCCGCCCCCGCGAGCCGTGCGGCAGCAGCTCCACCACCTCTGCCGCAAGATTCAGTTGGATACCGGCCACGCCGCCGCACCCGGCGTCCCGGTACAAGCGGGCGGTCACCGACGGGTGCGGACGACCGCATCCGGGAGAACTGGTCACGATCGTCGCCAATCGTGCGTCCGGTTACGGTCCAGCGGGTCTCCTACGGTATTGAGGCTAGAACGTGAAACGAGGTCGTGACAAGGGCCGGCGATGCCGTCTCGATGGTTTTTTCCACATTGTGACCGGTAACAGAAAATACCATGACGAGCATACCGCTTTATTTTTCGGATTGTCTTACCAGCTCATATCCGATGCTTCCCACATTTTCGACAGGTGCGTTATGGGCGACTTCCGCCCGGGGCGCCTCCACCAGGCCGATTCGGGCGTGCAGGGCGCTCAGCGGCCGTGGTGCCCACCAGTTGACGTTGCCGGCCAGGCGCATGAACGCCGGTACCAGCACCCCGCGGATCAGGGTGGCGTCCAGGACTATCGCCAGGGCCGTGCYGATGCCGAACATCTGCATGAACGTCACCGACGACGTGGCGAAGGCCACGAAGGTCACCGCGAGCAGCGCCGCGGCGGTGGTCACAATCCGCCCGGTGCGGGCGAGGCCGGTGGCGACGGCCTCGGTGTTCGGGACGCCCCGGTCGTACTCCTCCTTGATCCGAGACAGCAGGAACACCTCGTAGTCCATGGACAGGCCGAACGCGATGCAGAACAGCAGCACCGGCATGGAGGTGTCCAGCGGCCCGGGCAGGAAGCCCAGCGCCCCGGACAGGTGGCCGTCCTGGAAGATCCAGACCGCGGCGCCGAGCACGGCGCTCAGCGACAGCGCGTTGAGCACCAGGGCCTTCAGCGGCATGACGACGCTGCCGGTGAACAGGAAGAGCAGCACGAACGTGGTCAGCGCGATCAGCCCGACGGCCAGTGGCAGATGGTCGGAGATGGTCGCCTTGCCGTCGACGAGCACCGCGGACGGACCGCCGACGAGCACGGACGTCCCGGCCGGAACGGGTCGCTCGCGCACGGCCCTGGCGAGATCCTGCCCGGCGTCCGACGCCGGGTCGACCGAGGGGACCACCTCGAGATAGGTCGAGGTACCGGCGGAGAACCGGGAGTCCGCGGGGGCGGGGGGCGTCACCTGGCGGCCGGCGGCGTAGGTGCCGGCCGCGCTGTTCACCCGAGCCACGTTCGGTAACGAGGACAGGTCGCGCGCGTATCCGTCCAGTGCGGGCCCGCCAGCCGGAGCGCCCCCGCCGGGGCCGCCAGCCGCCCCCTCCAGCACGACGGTCGTGGCGGCGGCGGTGTCGGCGGCGAAGTCCGTCCGGATGACGTCGCCGACCTGCCGGCTGGATGCGGTGTCGCGCAGCACCCGGTCGTCCGGGGTGCCGAAGGAGACGTGCAGAAAGGGGATGCCCAGCACCAGCAGCACGGCGACGGCGGGCACGCCGGCGAGCAGCGGCCGGCGCATGACAGTGGAGGCGACGGCGCGCCAGACGGGTGATTCGGAGGCCTCCCGGGGGCCGGCTGCCGCTCCAGCGGCCCGCCGGCGGCGGATCAGCCCGATCAGCCCGCCGACCCGCAGCGCGTTGACCCGCGGTCCGAGCAGCACAAGTATGGCCGGCAGGGCCACGGTCGCGCTGAGGACCGCGAAGACCGTCACGGCGATACCGGCATAGGCCATCGACTTCAGGAAGTAGGGCGGGAAGACGAGCATCACGGCGAGTGCCGCCACGACGGTGGCGCCGCTGAAGACGATCGTCCGGCCGGCGGTCCGCAGGGTGGTGGCGAYCGCGTCGGCGCGGTCCCGCCCGCTGGCGAGTTCCTCACGGAACCGGCTCACCATCAGCAGGGCGTAGTCGATACCCAGGCCCAGACCCAGGGCCGTGGTGAGGTTGACCGCGAAGATCGAGACGTCGGTGAGGCTGCCGAGGACGGAGAGGATCGCAAGCCCGCCGAAGATGCCGGCCACGCCGACGGCCAGCGGCAGCAGCGCGGCCACCACGCCGCCGAAGGCCACGATGAGCAGCACCATCGTGATCGGGATGGCCACCGACTCGGCCAGGGCAAGGTCGGTGGTGACCTGGTCGTTGATGTTCTCGCCGATGGTGGCGGCACCGCCGGGGGTCACCGTCACCGGGCCGGGGACGTCCCTGGCCTGCTCGTACCGGGCGACGAGTTCCTCCGCCACGTCGTCGGAGGTGTAGGCGAGCACGAGCGCGTGCCTGCCGCTTTCGGAACGCAGGGGCGGCCCACCGCCGTCCCAGTACGAGACCGCCCTGYTCACGCCCGGCTCGGCCGCGAGGGCCCGGGTGAGCTCCCTGCCGGCGGCCGTGGCGTCGGGAGCGTCCACCGTCCCGGCGCGGGCCGTGACCARCAGGACCAGGCTGGGCTGACCGCCGAAGCGCTCCTCCACCGCCTGGTCGGCGTGGGTGGAGCCCGACCGGGGATCGTCGAACCCACCGGTCTGGAGCTTGCCGAAGGCGGTGACGCCGAGCACGGCCGTCGCGCCCACGAGCAGCAGGGTTGCCAGCAGGACAAGCCCGGGACGGCGTGTGACCAGGCGCGCGAGGCGTGCGAACACCGGAACCTCCGGAGAGTTGTCATCGTTCTAGAGAACAGTGTTCGCGTACACCGGGCGCAGTCAAGACATCCAGTCGAAAAAGTTGACAGTGTTCACCGGACGAACCAGCATGGYCAGCGTGACCCAGCCGGTCTCCAGACGCGAGCGCCTCCGTCTCGCCACCATAGACGAGATCAAACAGACTGCCCGTGACCAGCTCGACGAGCACGGCGCGGCCGGGGTGTCCCTGCGTGCGGTGGCCCGGGCGATGGGGCTCACGCCATCCGCCCTCTACCGATACTTCACCAGCCGGGACGAGCTGATCGCCGCGCTGGCGGCCGACGGGTTCGCCTCACTGGCCGACACGCTGGAGGAGGCCTTCGACCTCGCGCCCAGGGACAACCATGCCAGGCGCTGGCTCGAGGTCACCCGCGCCTACCGCCGCTGGTCACACGAGCACGTGACCGAGTACATGCTCATCTTCGGGACGCTGGGACTGGGCTACACCCCGCCGGCAAGCCAGCCGTGTGACGGCACGGAACGCTCGGTCGCGGTGCTGTTCCGCTGCATGGCCGAGGCGATCGACGCCGGGTTGATCGACCCCTCCCGGTTCGCCGCCGAACTCACGCCGGCACTGCGCGCCGAACTTGAGGAATGGCGGGCCGACACCCGCAACACGATCCCGCCGGAAGGGCTCGCCGCCTGCCTGATCGTCTGGACGCAGCTCCACGGGTTCCTGTCCCYGGAGCTGTTCGGCCATCTCCCACCCGCGATCCGGGACGTGGGCGCGCTGTTCGACCAGCAGATGCTCGACGTCCTGCTCCGGTGCGGCTACCAGGGCCCGGTCGACTTCGTGCCCGGGCGGCAGGAACACGGCCGGCCGGAGTAACAGCGAACTGACGGCTGGCCGGCCCCGGCGGCGTGGCCCGGGGCCGGCCAGCCCGCTTACGCGGACGCCCGCATCCGGCGTTCGAGCGCCTTCAGCGCCGCGTGGCGCGCGCTCTTGATCTCGGGCATCCGCGCCTGGTAGGCCCGCGAATTCGCCAGCGGCTGGTAGAAACCAAGCCGGGGAACGAACGCCGCGTCGTCGTAACCGGGCGGACGGTGCAGCGCGTACGTACGCCCGGGATACAGCAGGTCGTAATTGTCGGCGATCTCCCAGATCGCCACCTGTGAATCGATCCGACGGCGGGAGAAATATGCCTCCAGCACGTCGACCGTAAAGCTTATCTCATGGAACTGCTTGACGAGGTCGCGGTATTCCTGACCGACCTGGTATTTGACCGGCAATGTGACCTGAACGCATTCCGTACCGCCCAGGAAATCCAGGGCGAGCACCTTCAGGGAGGTCTCCACGCCGTACCCGCGGGAAAAGGCCAGCGAGCCGAAGAGATCCGCGTCGACCACGAACTCACCGATGAGCGGCTGCTGGATGGTCGTGACGGCGGGGACGTAGTGGGCCAGCTGTTTGGAGAGCAGGGAGCGCAGCATCTCGGTGGTACGCCCGCCGGRCCGGCCGTCGCCGGTCACCCGCTGGGAACTGCCGTTGACGAACAGCGGCGCGCTGCTGGTCGTCGCGGCCGCCGCCAGCAGACCCACGGTGAGCGGGTCATAGTGCTCCAGGTCGGCGTCATGAAATACAAACCGGTCACCGAATGCCAGGTAGGCAAGGCTGCGCATCGCGCCGGCCTTGCCGCCGTAGGAGGGTGACTCGTGTTTCATGTGACGTTCGATCACCGACCGCCCCCGAACGACCCAGCTCGCCCCGGCTTCCGTCGCGATACGTATCAGGTCGTGCTCGTCGCCGTCGGACGACGGATCGACAACGACACCGATCTCGTCCAGCACCGGGCGTTCCAGCATCCAGTGCTGGCGATTMAGGGCGACGATGTTACCCAGCGTCCGGGCCGCTTCCGGGCCACGCGCGGGAATGAGCAGGCTCAGGGTGATGCCGCTGGCGAGCTTACCGGCCTCGATGGCGTCGAGGTCGAGGGTGATGGGGTCGAGCGTACGCACGGACGCCCCTCTCTCGTGAGCTTTCCATGAGAACTACCCCCCTTTATTCGAATGGGCCGGAGACGACGCGAAACGGTGTTCGGCGCGTCGTCGCAGGCCCTGAATGAGCCGGACCACCCCCACGGCCACCGAGCCAGCCCTCCCCCGTCGCGCCACCCGTCCGGCACAGGCAGCAGGTCGTGACCCGGCGTTGGCTAGGACCTCTTCCGCGCCCCCTTGCCTCCGGACCACGGATACCGGCCGGGTGACACCTCCCGGCCCATCTGTTCCGCCGCAGCCCTCAACGTGAGATGTAACAACGAGTTACAGTAGTACCCTAACGTACGCTTACCAAACTCGGTCAGTAAAAGTTACGACTATGGATACTATATGCATTCATATTGATACTTAACGTGCTGAAGCAGTATGAAAACGACCTGACGCCCGCCTCCCGCGACCGCGGGAGCCCACGCGGCGGCCCCACCGCCAGGCAGCAGAACAAGATCACCTGTCGGCGGGTCCGGAGAGTTCGGTCTCACGGACAGGAACGGGTACATACGCCATTCTGACAACGTGTCGACACAGCGATGGTGGCCACGGGCTCAGCCGAGAGGATCTCGGCACGAGGCCGTCACGCCACGCCGCACACTCCCGACAGGCGACGCACTGACACGCACAGTCAGAGTTCCGAGGACCGAGGCATCGGCAACCGGCACATCAGCAACCGGAGCATCAGCGGCCGGAGCATCGATGGTCGGCACAGCCGTGACCAGGGCACGTGGCGCGTCGGCGCTGCCGCCGCTCATGGCTCTCCTCGTCCTGCTCGGTGCCGCCGGCGGCACCGGTTGCGCGTCGAGTGACGGCTTCGTCTCGGCACCGGGCGCGCCCGACGCCTCGGGGCCGGCCGCACCCACCCGCACGGTCGCGACCGGCACGTTGCCGAACCTGATCGGCAAGGGCCTGCAGTACGCCCAGGACACCGCGCAGACGGCCGGCTTCACGAACCTGACCTCCCACGACGCGCTCGGGCGCGGCCGCGAGCAGATTCTCGACCGCCAGTGGCAGGTCTGCGACCAGTCCCCGGCGGCGGGGCCGCATCCGGTCACCGTCAGGGTCGACTTCGGGGTGGTCCATCTCGACGAGACCTGCCCGCGGGCGGGCGAGGCGGACACCGCCCTGCCGCGCATCGGCCCGACCATGCCGGATCTCGCCGGCCGCTCGCTGAAGGTCGTACGGGCGGCGTTCGGCGACAACGCCAGCGTCACGGTGCACGACGCCACCGGCGCCGACCGGATCGCGATCGTCGAGAGCAACTGGAAGATCTGCTCGACCGTACCGGCCACCGGCCGGCCCTACTCGCGGGGCACCCCCGTCACCCTCAACATCGCCAAATTCGAGGAATCCTGCCCCTGACGCCCCACCCCAGYGCGGTCAGCTACTACGGCAACAACCGCGACGAGACCGATACAGAGATCGTCGCCGCGGACGAGACGTCGGCGCGTGCCGGGCAGGCGTGGCGCGCGCAGCGGCTCATCGCGTGAACGCACCTTCTTGGGCGAGTCCCGGTCCAAGGCGGGGTTGTCGTTGTGATTTCGCGGAAACGCGGACAGGGTGGCGTGAGGGTCCTTACGCTGTGAGTGATGTTGCGAGCGGGTTGACCATGCCGACGCGTCGGCCAGGCGGGCGAGGTGGGGACAGTGCGTGACGAAACTCCAGCGGACGCGGTGCCGGATGCCGACGGGGCGACCCGGCAGCACCTGACGACCTTCTGCGGAAAGTGCAGTTGTGGCTGTCCGCAGCTGTTCGTCGACCACGACGCCCCGGCCGAACGCCGGATCGTGCTCATGGACGACTTCGGCCAGCAGGTACAGATGAGCGTCGACCAGCTCTACGAAATAATCGATCAGGCGAAGTCCGGGGCGCTGGAAAGCGTCCTCGACTCGGCGCTGGCTGTCACCTCCGGCATCCAGGATGCGGCCGGGCAGTAATCGCCGGGCAGTAGTCGCCGATCAGTAGCTGGTACCGAAAAACACGGGCAGGGACAAAGCAAGGATATATGGTCACACGGCTCCGGCCGGCCCGGTTCCAGGTCCGGCCGGAGCCTATCCAGCCGTCCCCGGAACAGGATTTTCCGGAACTTTCCAGGATTTTCCGTGTGAACGTGGACCTTGGCATGACCAGGCGGTGCCGCAATGCACCATGTACCGGGGGTCGCGGACACAACCAGCACGGCCGATGGCCCGCTCTGGTCTGTCGCGGCTCTGGTGTTCGCCGTTCTCGCGGTATTTCACGCCTGGCACGCCTGGAGGTCGGTGCGAACGGCACGCGTTGACGGGAACCGGATCGTCGTGCTGACCGAAACCGGCCATTTTCTCGTAGCGGCCGGCATGGCGTACATGTTCAGYCCGCCGGCCTGGCAGGCCCGCACCGACCGAATTCTCGCCGGAGCTACGCTGGCCTGGGGTTATCTGCTCCTTTCATCGGTCTTCCTGACCGTCAACGTGATCCGAAGAGATGATCCGGAACGCTTTCGGCAACCGGGCCCGGGCGGCCATCACGACGCTGGCGTGACCGGGACCTGCTGCTGCGCGCTGCTCGCCGTCGAGGGCCTGGCGATGGCGTACATGAACGCGCTGCGGTGGTGGTCGGCGGACGACCTCACCATCGGTTTCTTCCTGCTTTTCACGGCGCTGACCGTCCTCACGGCGGTCACCCTGGTGCTGCGCCTGACGGCACGCCCGTACCCGGCGGAGACACGCCCGTACCCGGCGGGCGGGCCGGCTGGCCAGCTGACCGCCCAACTGGCCGACCCGTTCGTGAGCAGGGCGCGGGGCGCGTCCGTCCGCGTCCACGGCTGCCGCCTGATCATGAGTGCCGGCATGGTCGCCATGTTCGCGACGATCCCGACCCCCTGACAGGGCGCGACGATCCGGCCGGCCTACGCGCCGCGTCGATCCGCTTCGGGGCGGGTCTCGTCGGGTCAGCCGCGGGCATCGGCCGGTACCCCCACGATGTGGGGGGCGGCCGGCGCGCCGTCGGCAAACGCGATGTCCTCGTCCTGGTCGGTGAACGTCGTCACGGGCGGGCAGGTGCAGACCGGGTTGCGGTCGCCGTAGGCGCCGTCGATCCGGCGTACCGGCGGCCAGTACTTCGACTCCCGCAGGGAGGCGACCGGGTAGGCCGCCACCGTCCGGGAGTACGGGTGCTCCCACTCGTCCGCCACCAGCATGGACGCCGTGTGCGGGGCGTTGCGCAGTGGGTTGTCGGTCGCCGGCCAGGTGCCCGCGCCGACCAGGTCGGCCTCCCGCCGGATCGAGATCATCGCCCGGCAGAACCGTTCGATCTCGGTCAGGTCCTCGCTCTCGGTCGGCTCGACCATCAACGTCCCGGGTACCGGGAACGACATCGTCGGCGCGTGGAAACCGTAGTCGATCAGCCGCTTGGCCACGTCGTCCACGGTCACCCCGGTGCGTTTCGTCAGCGGGCGCAGGTCGAGGATGCACTCGTGCGCGACCAGTCCGTCACGTCCGGTGTAGAGCACCGGGTAGTGGGACGACACCCGCCAGGCGATGTAGTTGGCGTTGAGGACCGCCACCGAGGTGGCCCGGCGCAGCCCGGCGGCGCCCATCAGCCGGATGTACGCCCAGGGGATCATCAGGATGCCCGCCGACCCCCACGGCGCCCCGGCGATCGGCCCGATACCGGTGGCCGGCCCCGCCTCGGGCCGCAGCGGATGGTTGGGCAGGTAGGGCGCGAGCCGTTCGACCACCGCGACCGGGCCGACGCCCGGGCCGCCGCCGCCGTGCGGGATGCAGAACGTCTTGTGCAGGTTCAGGTGGCTCACGTCCGCCCCGAACGTCCCCGGCCTGGCCAGCCCCACCAGGGCGTTGAGGTTCGCGCCGTCGACGTAGACCAGGCCGCCGCAGGAGTGCACCAGGTCGCACGCCCGCCCGATGCCCTCCTCGTAGACACCGTGCGTCGACGGGTAGGTCACCATCAGCGCCGCCAGCCGGTCGGAGTAGGCGGACGCCTTCGCGGCCAGATCTTCCAGGTCCACGTTGCCGTCGCTGTCGCAGGCGACCACCACGACCCGCATCCCGGCCATGACCGCGCTCGCCGCGTTCGTCCCGTGCGCCGACGACGGGATCAGGCAGACGTCCCGGACCGGCCGGCCCTCCACGGCGTGGTCGCGGTGGTAGGCGCGGATGGCCAGCAGCCCGGCGAGCTCCCCCTGGCTGCCCGCGTTCGGCTGCAACGACACGGCCGCGTAGCCGGTGATCGCCACCAGCCACTTCTCGAGGTCGCGGATGAGCTCCAGGTAGCCGGCGGCCTGGTCCAGCGGCGCGAACGGGTGGATGTCGGCGAAGTCCGGCCAGGTCACCGCGGCCATCTCGGTCGTGGCGTTCAGCTTCATCGTGCAGGAGCCGAGCGGGATCATGCCGCGGTCGAGCGCCAGGTCCTTGTCGGCGAGGCGGCGCAGGTAACGCAGCATCGCCGTCTCGGACCGGTACAGGTGGAACACCGGATGTTCCAGGTAGGGACTCGCCCGTACCAGCTCCGCCGGGATCGCAGGRCCGCCACCACCGGCGTCAGATCGAGCACCGATGGTAGCTATACCTGGGATGGCGCCGCCCGCGGTAGCGGCGCCGGCGGCTGTCGCCTTCCGCGCCGGCAGCGCGACCATCGACGGGGAGGGCAGCGGCGGCACCCCGAACGCCGCCCACACCGCGTGCAGGTCGGCGTCCAGCGTCGTCTCGTTACAGGAGATGCCGACGTGGTCGGCGTCGACCAGACGCAGGTTCAGCCCGCCGGCGAGCGCCGCGGCGACCGTTTCGGCCGCCCGGGACGGCACCTGCGCGAGCACCGTGTCGAAGAAGTGGTCGTGGACGACCCGCACCCCGCCGGCGCGCAGCCCCGCGGCGAGGCGTACCGCGTGGCCGTGCACCCGCTCGGCGATCCCCGCCAGCCCCCGCGGGCCGTGGTAGACGGTGTACATCGAGGCCAGCACGGCCGGCAGCACCTGTGCCGTGCAGATGTTGCTGGTGGCCTTCTCCCGGCGGATGTGCTGCTCCCGGGTCTGCAGGGCCAGCCGGTAGGCGGGCTCGCCGTCGGCGTCCACCGACACCCCGACCAGCCGGCCGGGCAGCGACCGTTCCAGGCCGGCGCGCACCGCGATGAAGCCCGCGTGCGGGCCGCCGAAGCCCAGGCCCAGCCCGAACCGCTGTGCGCTGCCGACCGCGATGTCCGCCCCGAACTCACCCGGTGCGGCCAGCAGCGTCAGCGCCAGCGGGTCGACCGCCACCGCCACGACGATCCCGTGGCTGTGGGCCTGTTCGATCACCGCGCGCGGGTCCCGCAGCGCGCCGTCGGCGGCCGGATACGCCAGCAGGACGCCGAACGCCGACTCGGCCAGGTGTTCCGGTATGCCAGCCGAGAGGTCCATGACCACCACGTCGATCCCCAGCGCCCTGGCGCGGGTGCGCAGCACCGCGATCGTCTGCGGCAGCGTCCCGACGTCCACGACGAACCGTGTGTCGGGCTTCTTCGCGGCCCGCCGGGCGAGCTGCATGGCCTCGGCCGCGGCGGTCGACTCGTCCAGCAGCGAGGCCCCGGCCGTCGCGAGACCGGTCAGATCGGCGATCATGGTCTGGAAGTTGAGCAGCGCCTCCAGACGTCCCTGGGAGATCTCCGGCTGGTATGGGGTGTACGCCGTGTACCAGGCCGGGTTCTCCAGGACGTTGCGCTGGATCACCCCGGGCAGCACCGCCGGGTGGTAGCCGAGGCCGATCATCGAGGGCACCGGGCGGTTCCGGCTGCCCAGCCGGCGCAGCTCGGCGAGCACCTCCGGCTCGCTCGCCGCCGAAGGCAGCTCGAGGGTGTCGTCGCGGATCACCTCCGGCACCGCGGTCGTGACCAGCGCGTCCAGGCTGGCATGGCCGAGCCCGTCGAGCATCTTCCGGCGCTCGTCCGCGTCCGGCCCGACATGCCGGTCGGCGAAGGTGAGCGTCTCGGTGGGCGGCGGGCCGGCCCGGCGCGCCGTCACGGCCGGCGCGGGCTGTCTGGCCGGCGCGGGCGCGGCGGCGGCCCCCGTGCGCGGGCGGGCCGGTGTGGGCTCGGCCCGCCCGGGCTGTGTCCGGGTGGGCTGCGGCGTCCGGGTGGGCTGCGGCGTCTGGATGGGCTGCGGCGTCTGGGCGGGCTGCGATGCCGGCACGGTCACCGACCGGCGGGTGGCGGACCTCTCGCCAGCGCCGTTCGCACCGCCGTTACGGTTGGCGCCACCGCCGCGGCCGACGCCGCCAGTGCCATTCACGCCACCGCTGCCGTTCTCACGGCTGGTACCAGCAGAACCATCTGTGTCACCCGATGAGGATCCTGAAGAGGATATTGCGCCAGAAGAGGACGAAACGGGTACGTGCACGGTCGATGCGCTCCAGAGATCGGGCGACCCGGCAGCGCGCCGGCCGCGACTGACCTCCCCCTCTGTACGTATGCCTGAGAGCTTCACCCGGCATATCGACCCGCGACCGATATGCGTGGGCTTTCACCGTCGGCGGGACGTCACGGAACGTCCGCTTTCCAGAGTTGCCTGACCCGGCGGTTTCTCCGGCCTGAGAGTGTATAGGGGAGGTCTTGCTCCTTCGGCGCCACGGACCGCAAGCTGCCGTGGACTCTCCCGCGCGGGCGTGAGCGGCATCGATGTTCAGTTGTCCGTCTGGATTGAATCCTATGGTCGACGGTCGCCAGCCGCCAACCCGTGACGGCGCCGCACCGCGACGACCATCACCGATAGTTACACTACCGGTCCTGAAGGTGGTTGAGCTCGGCGACGGTCGGAACAAGGTCACCGATGGTCGCGAAGTCCACCGCGATGAACGTCGGCAGCCGGCCCTGCGCACGCTGGCAGGCCTCGACCTGCCTGAGCAGGGACTCCCGGCGGTTGATCACGGCCGCGTCCGCGCGGCTGCTCGCCGTCCGGGTGATCCAGTGGTTGATCAGTATCGGCGCGGGCCGGCCCGGCCCGCGGCCAGGCCGGCAGTCGAAGCCGTCGGGCGAGGAGACGTCCAGGGCCGTGTCGGCCGCGTATCGGAAGAACCGCCGGTAGAAGGTGCCCGGGACGTCGGCGTTCTCCGCGAGCACCACCAGTCTGCGGTTCCGCTCGACCATCGAACCCAGTGACGGCCAGTCACCATCCGCGTCCCTGGGAGGTGTGAGCGTGTAACGCCCGAGCCCGGCCCGGGTGAAGGCCCCTGTCACCTCGGACGCGGGTGCCTCGTCCTGGACGATCAGGGTCACCACCTCGGTCGGGTTCGCGTCGAGCCAGGCCCGCAACCGGGTCAGCTCGGTCTCCAGGCTGAGCGCGCCGAGCTGGCAGATGTTGTGACACAGCCACAGCCCGGGACGACTGGAGCGGGCGCCCCGGGTGAACGGCTCGAGGGTGGCCCGCTGGTCCGGCGGCAGGCCGCGCAGGAATGCCTCGACGTCCTGCGGCGGCGTCCAGTGATGGACGTCGATGAGCAGCGCCCGGATACCCGCGTTCAGCTGGCCGATCAGGTCCGGATCCTGGGCCGCGCCCAGGAAGCGCGCGTCGCTGGCCGCCATCGCGTTGTGCGTCGCCGGGTACACGACGTCGGTGTAGCGGCGGTCGCAGAGCAGCTCGGAGCCGTTGCAGTACCTGGCGGCCGGGGTGACCGGCAGCGGCATCGCGATCCACAGCAGGACGACGATCGTCGTCGAGGTGATCGCCAACGTCCCCCAGCGCCGCCGACGGGCGTGCGCCCGGACCACCAGCATCCGCGCCGCGGCAGCTACCACCGTGACACCGGCGGCGGCCACCAGCGGCATCGCCGCGAACCCGAACCAGTTGTCGCGGAGCTGGTCGACCAGCGCCGAGGAGATGTCACCGACCATCGCCCGCACGCTCACCGGCAGCGACGATGACGGGCCGGTCAACGCCGCGAGCGGATCGCCGACCAGCGTCATCAGCACGCCCCCGGCGGCGAGCCCGGCCGCCCCGGCCGCGACAAGCCCCGCCAGCACCAGGCGGAACCCCGACCCACCGTGCCTGACGATCACGACGAACCCGGTGGCGAACACCACCAGCATCAGGCCGGCGAGCCCACCCGCGGCGAGCAGCACCCCCGACGAGCCGAGATCGTGGACGGCGTGCACCGCCATGGTGCCGGGGGATTCGGGCAGCCCGGTCAGTGCCGGCCCCAGATCGATGCTGGTGCCACCGCCGACCCGCCGCCGCAGATCGGCGATGGCGGCCTCGTCGCCGTCGAAGACCAGCGGGCCGGCGACCGCCAGCGCCGAGGTGAGATCACCAGCCCGCATGAGCGTGACCAGCTGCTCGCGTACGGCCTGGTGCTCGTCCGTGCCCAGCCCGCCCACCCGGTCGAGGACGGCGTCGGCCACCTGGTCGGCCTGCCGCTCGGAGAGCCGGACCGAGGTGATCGACGGCACGGACGCCGGTGGGCGTCCCTGGGAAAGCTGGTCGAGCGCGTCGAGCAGGCCGACGGTGAACCGGCTGACGTCGTCCACCGGGTAGGTGCCGGCGCCCGAGAGCTCGTCGGCCAGGTAGGTGCTGGCGAGCTGGGAGATGTTGGCCAGCACCGGGCGCAGGTCGATGCGCAGGTAGAGCGTGTCGCCGTTGCCGCTCAGGTAGCCCGCGGTGCGCTCCGCCAGGCTCGCGGCCACCCCCTGCAACGACGACGGGGGGACGACCACCCGCAGGTTCGCGGTCAGCAACGACTGGTCCACGGGGAGGCCGGCGAAGAGCTGGTCGGAGATTTCGACGATCTGCGGATCGGTCAGGACCTGGCTGTAGAAACGCTCGTACACGTCGGCGTCGGCGAGCGCCCGCTTGTAGTAGCCCGGCTGCTGCACGGTCGCGTGCACGGTGAGCAGGCCGACGACCGCGGGCCAGCACACCGCCGCGACCAGCACGACCAGCACTCGCAGCGGGCGGTCCCAGCGGTGCCGACGGCGGCGGGAGCCACCGCCCCGGCGGCGGCCGGCACGGCCGGTTGCCCACCGTGGGCCGTCCCGCCGGGGATCGGCCCCGGGGAAGGCGCTCCCCGCGGGGATGCCCGCCGGCCCGGCGTTGGCCTCCCTCGTCCCGTTGTGGGCCTCGGCCGCCGCGGGGCTCTCGGACGGGTGGCCCTCGGCCGCGCGGACGTCCTCTTCGCGGGAGCCGGTCACGGAGCCGTCCGCTCCGGGACGGGGGGCCGGAACCGGCCCACGCCGACCCGCCCGGACGCGCGTGTGGCTCACCGCGCCTCCCACCTGACTCGCCGCGTCGTCTTCCGGATCCGACCACCTCGCCGTACACCGGCTCGCAACCGGTGCTTGTTTCTATGGTGSGTGATCGAAGTGTCTACGATGGGCGTAAGGTGGTGATCCAGTGTGTTGCGTGACTTCCGGATCAGCTCACCGGGACCATTCGCCCGAATTGCACCCGCCGGCGCCTGCTCAAATACCGGTATTTCTCACTCCCGGGCTTGCTTCAGATCCCGCTCCGGGGCCATGACCCGCGGCCGGGCACCCGGATGCCCGATATCCGGTCGTCACCACGACCATCCGGCGCTCATCCGCCGGACAACCGCGCGACGAGCGGGCGGACGGCCAGACACGGACAATTTCCCGTCCAGCCAGTCGAAAATCCGTCAGATATGATCCCAAACACCCACGGCACGGCCATGAGCAACCGCACCGCCGGTGACCAACGCCAACAGGCCCCGAACAACAGAAAAGATCGCCAGAAGTCCGTCGTCGCGTACGCCCACCAGGCCGAAAAGAGCGCCGAACGACGAGCTCGTCCGGGCCACGCTCCACGCGGACGGACGCGGACGCTGTCCGCGCTGCTTGACCAGCGCTCTAGTCTGCGCTGGTCATGGTTGTGGGTCACACCGGTGCTGACGGCACCGACACCGGTACGCGGTCCCGCCCCGCCCGGCCCGAACGTGGACGCGGGCACGGGCGGCGCCTCGCCGTGATCGGTAGGCTGCTGCGGGGACGGCTGCGCCTCGCCGGCATCGTGCTGCGCGACATGAAGCCGACGCCGCACCGCCTCCTGCGCGTCACCCGGTCCGTCGTGGCGAGCGGGCTTGCCCTCGGTCTGGCCCTGGAGTTCCTGCCCGGCATCGAGATCAACGGCTTCGGCGCGCTGATGCGCCTGGTGGTCATTCTCACCCTGGTGGGCGTGGTGCTGCGGCCGGTGCTCGTCGCCCTGGCAGTCGCGCTCGGTGGGATCGCCGTCCCGTTGATCGGCCTGTTCGCGCAGACCCTGGTGATCTACGTTGCGCTGCGCATCGAACCAGAGGTGATCTCCAGCAGCTTCGGTGCGGCCGTCGGGGTCGCCTGGGGCATCGCGGTGATCTCGGCGGTCGTCGGCTGGCTGGCCGACGCCGGCAGCGACGGAACGTTCAGCAGCGAGGTCATGCGACAGGTCGCCCGCTACGGCGGYGGGGGCGGCAGCCCGTTCGACGGCCCGGGAGTCGTCATCGTGCAGATCGACGGCCTGTCCGCGCCGCTGCTGCGGTGGGCGGTCACGGCCGGCAACCTGCCCACGCTGAGCCGCTG
This sequence comes from Protofrankia sp. BMG5.30, assembly GCF_001983005.1. Taxonomy (NCBI): domain Bacteria; kingdom Bacillati; phylum Actinomycetota; class Actinomycetes; order Frankiales; family Frankiaceae; genus Protofrankia; species Protofrankia sp. BMG5.30. Next base: position 221,515 of record NZ_MOME01000004.1, read on the forward strand.
GGTCCGCGGCGGCTCGCACCGCTTCGTCGAGTGGCACACCGGCATGCCGTCGACGACCCCGACCAGCCAGGCCGGCATCCTGCACGGCACATCCGGCCACGTCCCCGCCTTCCGCTGGTACGACAAGGAGGCCGGCCGGCTGGTGGTCACCAACCGGCCGCGGGACGCCGCCGAGATCGAGCGGGGGTTCAGCAACGGACGTGGCCTGCTCGCCGACGGCGGGGTCAGCATCAGCAACGTCTTCTCCGGTGACGCGCCGCACAGCCTGCTCACCGTCAGCCAGGCCGGTCTGCCCGGCCGCCGGGCCCGCGGCTACGCCTCGTTCGCGGCCAGCCCACAGGGGCTCGCCCGGTCGCTGGTCCTGACCATCGGCGAGATGATCAAAGAGGTGCACCAGGCCCGCAAGCAGCGCCGCGACAACATCTTTCCCCGGGTCCGCCGCGGTGGCTCGTACGTCGCGCTGCGCGGGTTGACCAACGTCCTGCTGCGCGACCTCAACGTCACGTTCATCGCCGAGCAGATGGCCCGCGGCGTACCCGTGGTGTTCTGCGACTTCGTGGACTACGACGAGGTCGCCCACCATGCCGGGCCCAACCGGCGGGAGTCGCTGCAGACGCTGGAGGGCATCGACCGGGTGCTGGCGATGCTCGAGCGGATCGCCAGTGCCGTCGAGCGCACGTACGAGATCGTCGTCCTGTCCGACCACGGGCAGAGCCAGGGCGCGACGTTCCGCCAGCGCTACGGACGGTCCCTGGAGGACACTGTCCGCGGCCTGCTGACGCCGGGGGCGGCCGCGGCCGCGGCAACCGGGACCGCCGAGGGCTGGGGCCCGGTGAACACCCTGCTCACCGAGGTCACCGGCGGCGGGGACGGCACCGGGCCGGGGCGGCTGATGCTGCGCCGGCGCACCGACGACGGGCAGATCACCTTCGGCCCGTCCCGGTTGGAGGTCACTCTCGATCCGCAGCGGCCGGACCTCGTCGTGGTCGCGTCCGGGAACCTGGCCATGGTCTACCTGCCGCAGGTGGCCGGCCGTGCCGATCTCGAACAGATGGAGTTCCTGCACCCCGCGCTCGTCCGCGGGCTGATCGACCATCCGGGGGTCGGGTTCGTCGTGGTGCGCTGCCAGGGGCACGGACCGGTCGCCTTCGGCGCCCGGGGCCGGATGTTCCTGGAGACCGGGGTGGTCGAGGGCACCAACCCGCTGCTCGGGTACGGCTCGCGGGCCGCCGCGGACCTGCTGCGCCACCAGCGGATGCACAACGTCGGCGACATCGTCGTCGTGAGCCGGATCGACCCCGGCACCCGGGAGGTTGCCGCGTTCGAGGAGCTGGTCGGCTGCCACGGCGGGATCGGCGGCGACCAGACCCGGGCCGTGCTGCTGTACCCGGCGGGCTGGCCGGCCGTACCCGGCCCGATCGAGGGCCCGGACGCCGTCCACCACCAGCTCGTCCGCTGGCTGGAACAGCTCGGGCTGCGCCGCGGCCCGCTGCCCGAGCCCCGTCCCGCCGCCTCTGGCGGGCCGGCCGACACGAAAACCGCGCCGGCCCCGAAACCCCCCGGAGCCCACGAGACCCCCGGCGTTCAGGAAGCCGCGGAAACCACGCAGAACACGGTCGGACGACCGGTGGAACCAGGTGCGCAACCGGGTACGGAGCAGCCGGCACACGCTTCGTCGAAAAACGTCACCTGACAGCTCTCGCGGGCGTCCACCGGCCGGCCGGCGGGTGGACCAGGGACTCGCCGTGGGCGAGCACACGCACCTCGGCGGGCAGGTCGGCAGCGGCGGCTGCCAGTCGGGCGAACTCGCGTCCGGGCTCGTGGAAACGGTCGGGACGCACCCGGTCGAAACCGACCGGCCAGAAGGTCCCGTAGTGGATCGGTACCGCCATCGCCGCGGCCTCGGCCACCGCCTGCGCGGGGAGCGGCCGCGGGCCCAGCGTCCGCCGGACCGCCTCGATCGCGCCGGCCGGGTCGAGATGCCCGGGGCCGAGGGTGGGCCCCCAGCCGCCGACCGGGACGAGAGCGAGGTCGAGGCCGAGCGGGGCGAGATCGGCCATGGCGTCGTGCAGGGCGGTGTCCCCGGCGAACCACACCGTCCGGCTGCCGGTCACCACGAATCCGAGCGCCGGGCCGCGATGGCGCGACCACGGCCCCCGCGAACCGTCGTGCTCGGCGGGCACCGCCAGCACGTCCAGACCGGCGGCGACCGCCACCCCACCGCCATGATCGATATCATGATCGACGGCGGGACGGACGTTGCGGCCATCGCCGTGATCGACGTTGTGATCGATACCGCGGCCATCACCATGATCGATGCTGCCGCCGTCCCTCCCGCCGTTGTCGGTGTGGCTGTCAGCGCTACCACCGGCATTGCCGAGCCAGGCGGCTGTGCCGTTACGGGGAGCCACTCGGACGCGGTCACCGGGCACCATCTCCACGCAGCGTTCGGCGAGCGCCGGGTGCCGGCGGGCCAGCAGGGCGGCGCCACCGCGCGGCAGGATGATCGGCGCGGTCGGCGGGAGCAGCTTCAGCGACGGGATGTCGAGATGGTCGGCGTGCAGGTGCGAGACGACCGCCGCGTCGACCCGCGCGGCCTGCGCCACCGGGCGCGCGCCAGCCCGCCGGCGCAGGTGRGCGACGCGCATCCCGAAGACGGGATCGGTCACCAGCCGCGTGCCCGCATCGGCGATCACAACCGTGCTGTGCCCCCACCAGGTGACGTCCACCCCACCAGTGTGCCCGCGGCGCGCCGCCGCCCGCGGTCTCCTCGCCGTGCCACAAAAATCGATGCTTCACGGCCACGAATGACAGATTCGGCACCGCCAGGACGCCTGATCGGCATGTTCACCGGCGCACGGTCAGCCTGAATCCCGTGTTCCCGTGTGGTGACGGGGTAGACAAGAGCATCGATAGGCCACCATGAGATGCGATGCGCGGTCTCACGACAACGATGTCCCGCCGCCGGATGTCCCGCTGCCGGCCCGCGGAGTGCTGTACGCGCTCGCGGTACTGCCCGTGGGGGTCCGCTGATGGCCATGACGGTGGTTGTGCCGGCACGACAGCGAAGGCGTCCACGGGTGCGGGCCGATGACGCTGCTGCGGGTGCCCCGATGGCTGCGCCGGGGCGCCGCGGTCGTGATACTGGCACTGATCGTCGAATACGCGGTGCTGCCGCAGCTGGCCGGTGCCCGCAAGGCGCTGGAGACGTTCTCCGACGTGGAGCCGCGTTTTCTGGTGCTCGGCCTGGTCCTGGAGGCGGCGTCCCTGCTCGCCTACGCGATGCTGACCCGCAGCGTGCTCGCCCGGGAGGGCCGGCCGTCGCTGTGGACGCTGATCCGGATCGACCTGACGACTCTCGGTGTCAGCCACATGCTGCCCGGCGGTGCCGCCACCGCGAGCGCGCTGCGCTACCGCCTGCAACGCAGTGCCGGAGTCGGCGCCTCCGAGGCGGTGTCCGCCGCGGCGATCCAGGGCGCGGGCTCGGCGGTCGTCCTGAACGTGATCCTGTGGATCGGCCTGTTGATCTCCATCCCGACCCGGGGCGGCAACCCGATCTACGGCACGGCCGCGGCGGTGGGGACGCTGCTGATCGCCGCCGTCTTCGTCGGCGTGATACTGCTCACCCGGGGCAGTGAACGAACCGTCCGCGTCGTGCGTTCCGTCGCCCACCGCACGCCGGGGCTGTCACCGGACGGCGCCGAACGGCTGGTGCGCACCTTTGCCGACCGGCTGCGGGTCCTCGGCGCGGACAGGCTCCAGCTCGCCAGGGCGACGCTGTGGGCGGCGGCGAACTGGCTGCTCGCCGCCGCTTCCCTGTGGGTGTTCCTGTACGCCTACGGCCACGCCGCGTCCGTGGACGGCCTGCTGGTCGCCTACGGGCTCGCCAACGTGCTGGCCGCCGTCCCGATCTCCCCCGGGGGACTCGGGATCATCGAAGGGGTGCTCGTCCCCACTCTGGTCGGGTTCGGCTCGACCCGAGCCGTGGCGCTGCTGGGGGTCGTCACCTGGCGGCTGGCGAACTTCTGGCTGCCCATCCCGCTGTCGGCCGTGGCCTACCTGTCCCTGCGGACGGGGTCGCTGCGGCACCGCAAGCTGCCGCGGCAACGGCCGTGGAACGATCCGAGCACGATCAACGAGGAGATCACAACCTGATGACCTGACGCGGGCAGCCATCCCGGCCGGATGTGTGACTGACAGATATAAGATCATCACTCATAGTGTTTCTAGGTGGCCGCCACCGGTCGCCCCGAAACCAACCGCCAAGGAGGCTCAAGCATGTCCGCGACCTGGCCCCTGCAGAAGAACGGCAGCAGCGGCGAACCCGCACAGACCGTCCAGTACCTGCTACGCGCGCACGGATACTCGGTGACCGTCGACGGTGTCTTCGGGCCGGCGACCGAGGCGGCGGTGCGCGCCTTCCAGTCGTCCGCCGGGATCGTGGTCGACGGTGCCGTCGGCGACCAGAGCTGGCCGGCGCTCATCATCACCGTCCGTGATGGTGACCGGAGTGAGAAGGGCGACGCGGTACGCGCCGTCCAGGACCAGGCAAACGCCCGGATCAGTGACCCCGGGAACTTCCTCCCCGTGGACGGTGTCTTCGGCCGGCGGACGGACGCCTGGGTGCGCGGCTTCCAGCAGCACGCCGGCATCACCGTCGACGGGATCGTCGGACCCACCACCTGGAACCGCCTCGTCAAGGACGAACCCGGCAACTGACCACGACCAGCCCGCGACCGGACGCGAACCGGTGGGCACCGGCCCCGCCCACCGGCGCCGCCCCGCCCGCCCGACGGCGACGCCGGCTCGGCTCAGCCCGGCGGTCAGGCCTGGATGGCCAGGCGGTTCGTGGGGCGGGGCAGGCCGTAGTGCTCGCGCAGGGTGCGTCCGGTGTACTCGGTGCGGAACAGGCCTCGGCGCTGCAGGATCGGCACCACCAGGTCGACGAAGTCCGTCAGCCCGCCGGGCAGGAACGGCGGCATGATGTTGAAGCCGTCGGCCGCGTCCTGGGTGAACCACTCCTCGAGCTGGTCGGCGATCTGTTCCGGCGTGCCGGCGAAGACCCGGTGCCCACGGCCACCGCCTAACCTGGCGATCAGCTGCCGGAGGTTCAGCCCGTCGCGGCGGGCGAGCTCGCTGACCAGGGTGAACCGGCTCCTGTTGCCGTTGATGTCCCGTTCGTCGGGCAGGTCGGGCAGCGGCCCGTCCAGCGGGAGACCGGTGAGGTCGACGCCGACCATGTTCGACAGCTGCGCCAGGCCGTACTCGGGGACCTGCAGCGCTGTGAGCTCCTCCTCCAACTCCCGGGCCCGGGCCTCGGTGGCACCGATGATCGGGCAGATACCGGGGAGGATCTTCACGTCCTCGGGCGCGCGCCCGTAACGGGCCAGGCGCGACTTCAGGTCCTTGTAGAAGGTCTGGCCGTCGGCGAGGGTCTGCTGGGCGGTGAAGACCGCCTCGGCGTACTGGGCCGCGAACTCCTTGCCGTCCTCGGACGAACCCGCCTGTACCAGCAGCGGATAGCCCTGCGGGGAACGCTGGACGTTCAGCGGCCCCTGGACGCGGAAGAACTCGCCGACGTGCCCGATCTGACGAATCCTGCCGGCGTCGGCGTATATCCCGCCCGCCCGGTCGATGATCGGGGCGTCGTCCTCCCAGCTGTCCCACAGCTTGGTGGCGACCTCGACGAACTCCCGGGCCCGGGCGTACCGCAGGCCGTGCTCAAGGTGCTCGTCCAGGCCGAAGTTGCGGGCCTCGTCGAGGCTGCCGGAGGTGACGATGTTCCAGCCGGCCCGCCCGCCGCTGATGTGGTCGAGGGAGGCGAACTTGCGGGCGACGTGGAACGGCTCGTTGTAGGTCGTCGAGACGGTGGCGATCAGGCCGATGTGCTCGGTGACCGTGGCCAGCGCGGAGAGCAGGGTGATCGGCTCGAAGCCGCCCAGCACGTTGTGCCGGACCTTGCCCCACAACGCCAGCCCGTCGGCCAGGAAGAGGGAGTCGAGCCTGCCTCGCTCGGCCGTGCGCGCGAGCTCCTGAAAATACGTCAGGTCGGTGGCGCGCTCGGGCTGGKTCCGGGGATGCCGCCAGGCGGCATCGTGGTGCCCGGCGTTCATCAGAAATGCGTTGAGATGAAACTTCCGGTTGCCAGCGGCAGACATCACGTCCCTCTTCCCACGGACGAATTCCTACGGACGGGTGAACGGCTGCTCCGGCGGGCCAGCGGAGAAGATCGCCACGAGTTTGTCGTTGTGTGCGCCGGTGGGGATGAAAAGCGTACACAACGGCAAACTCGCCTGGATCATGTTCCGCGCGGACGGCCACGGATACCGGCCGCGTTGCGCGGACGGCGCGCTAGGAGTTCGAGGTGACCCGCCACCTCGTGAAGCGCCGTTCCAGAGCGAGCAGGCCCTGGTTGATGATGAGGCCGACAGCCGAGACCGTGATGATTCCCGCGTACATCTCAGGAATCGCGAAGTTCGACTGGGCATAGTTGATCAGATAGCCGAGCCCGGCCTGGGCACCGACCAGCTCGGCCGCGACGAGTATCAGGATCGCGTAGGCCCCGGCCAGCCGGACGCCTGTGAAAATCGTCGGCACAGCAGACGGAAGAATGACCTTCTGGAACAGCCGTACCGATGGCAGCCCCATCGACCGCGCGGATTTCACGAGCAGGGGGTCCACACCCTGGACACCACTGATCGTGTTCAGCAGCACGGGCCAGACGCAGGCATAGACGATGATGGCGATCTTCGAGGTCTCCCCCAGCCCGAAAATCAGCACGAACACCGGCAGCAGGGCCAGCGGAGCGGTGTTGCGGAAGACCTCGAGCACCGGGTTGAGGAACTGTGCCGCCAGCCGGAACCAGCCGATGAGCAGTCCCAACGGCAGCGCGATGGCGATGGCGATGGCGAAACCGCTGGCCGCCCGGGTGAGGCTGGCGGAGGTGTGCTCCCACAGGTCGCCGCTGCGCAGCAGTACCACCCATTCGTCGGCGACCTCGGAAAAGGGCGGCAGGAACACCCGGTCGACCACGCCGAGCCGCGGGAGCGTTTCCCAGGCGGCCAACAGGATCAGAATGCCCACCACCCGGCGGGAGATCCCGCCGGCGATCCGGCCCACCCTGGGCAGCCAGCTACGGCGAGAGGCGGCGACCGGGGAGCCGGCGGACGCGGAAAGCCGGGTTCCGGCCTCGGTACGGGTGTTCTCAACGATGGCCAACGCTGGTCACTTCCCTCTCCGCCTGCCCCGCGGCCGCCGCCTGCCCCGCGCGCCCCGCTGTTCCTGTGTGCTCCTCGTGCCCGCCGGCCTGCGCGGGTGCCGCGCCAGCCGCACCACGGCGGGCCGGCCCGCCGTCGAAGGATGCCCGCTCACCCGCCGCCTGTTCGTCACGCTCGGTCTGCTGGGCTCTGGCCACCTCCTCGTGCAGCAGTTCCCAGACCTCATGCCGGTAGCGGACGAACTCGGGATCGGAACGCAGGTCGTTCCCGTCCGCGCGGGTGGTGATGGGGATGTCGACGATCTGCTTGATCCGGCCGGGCCGGGAGGTCATCACCGCGACCCGCTGACCGAGGTACACGGCTTCGTCGATGCCGTGGGTGACGAAGAGAATCGTCTTGCCGGTCTTGGCCCAGATCCGCAGCAGCTCGTCCTGCAGGGTTTCCCGGGTCTGGGCGTCCAACGCGGCGAAAGGCTCGTCGAGCAGCAGGACCGCCGGGTCGTAGGCCAGGCTCCGCGCGATCGCCACCCGTTGTTTCATACCGCCCGACAGTTCGTGGGGATATCGGTGCTCGAAACCGCTGAGCCCGACAAGGTCGAGATAGTGCCGGGCCAGCGCCGAACGTTGTGACCGCGCCACCTTCTTGGCCTCGAGACCGAATTCGACGTTGCCGAGGGCGGTCCGCCACGGGAACAGCGCATACTGCTGGAAGACGATCCCCCGGTCGAGGCCGGGGCCGGAGACCGGGTTGTCGTCGACGAGTACCTGGCCCTCGCTCACACCGGTCAGCCCACCGAGGATGTCCAGCAGGGTGGACTTCCCGCAGCCGCTGGGGCCGACCAGGGCCAGGAACTCACCGCTGCGGATGCGCAGGTTCACCTCGTCGACCGCGGTGAACTCGCTGACGGCGTTGCGGCGGTTGCCGTGGTCACGGACGGCGAACCTCTTCGTGACGTTCCTGAATTCTATCGTGCTCATTGCCGATCATCTCTCGGTGTCGGTGAAGGATGATTCCCGGTGCCGCGGCGGCTGGGACGGCGCGGCACCGGGAATCCCGCGTCCGGAGCGGGATGCCGGCCCGGTTCCCGGGAACGGCTCCGTCAGGAATTCGCTCGGAAGGAATTGAATTCGTTGGTGAAGAGTTCGGCCGGGGTGACGTCCTTCTTCAACTGGCCGTTCACCTTCAACCAGTCGGTCCACCGAGTGAAGTCGGCGTCCGCGATGAGCCCGCCCTTGCCGGCAACCCCGAATCCCTTGAAGTACTGGATGGCGGTCGTGTCCTCCTTGCGGTCACGCTTGGCGATGATGTCCTTGAAGCGGGCGATGACCTGGTCGAGAGGAGTTGCTCTGGACCATTCGATGGCCTTGCCCACGCCCTCGACGAACTGCCTGGTCGTCGTCGGGTTCTTCTTGATGAAATCCTCGCGGAGCACGTAGCTGCCGGCCGTGAACGAGCCGAAGAGATCGTAGTCGCTGAACAGCGGATGGATCCCGCCCCGGGCCAGCGCCTTGTCCCGCAGAATTCCGTTGAGAACCGCGACGTCGATCTGCTTCTCGCGCAGCGACTGCTCGGTGTTCACCGGCGGGACAACCGTCGGTATCACTTTCTTGATCTCGTCCTGGCTGAGACCGCCCCGTTTGAGGTACTCGTCCAGGATAGCCTCGTAGTGCGCACCTAGCGTGTTCATCCCGACTTTCTTCCCGAACAGGTCACGGGGTGACGTGATCGGACTACCGTCAAGAACGTAGAAACCGCCGAAGACTTTGTTGTCGATTCCGTAGCTGCCGGCTACTGCCTTGATCGGCGAACCCGCGGCGATCAGTTTGATGATCGCCCCGTTGAACGCCGCGCCGAAGTCGACGTCCCCGGTGGCAGCCGACTGGATGTCCTGCGGGCCGCTGATCGTGTTACCGATCCACTTGAGCTTTATGGGGCCGAGATAACCGAGGTCCGCGGCAAGCTCGACCGGTGTGACCGTACCGACGGAGCCCTGATAACGCAGTTCCGTCTGTTCGACCTGGGCGGCACCGCTGCCGTTGTCCTGCCCACAGGCCGCCAGAATCAGCGTCGCGACCAGGGCGATGGCTGCTGGCAGCATCCCTGGTCGGCGTCGAACGGCACGTCGAACACTGTGCTGCATGGTGAGGTCGAATTCCTCTCGGGTTTGTCTGCGGACCGGTCAGCGGCCGGCACGGCCCCGGGCGGCGATGAAGCGACATTGATCGACCGTACCGCTGAAGTCAACTGTGATATTACGGTCGTACGCGACACGAAAATAACAGCCACGGGAAATCAGGGCGGCGCTGCCGGCGCGCAGCACCCACCCGTCGGAACAGCGGGGAGAAAAAGGCGGGACGGACGCGGGATGCATGCTGTGGCCATGATGGCCGATCAAAGAGGACGGCCGGTCAGGCGGAACACATGGCGCTGGCGACGCGGAGGAGGTCCACCGCGCGCCGGACCGACAGGCCGATATCCCTTGGCATGTTATGCACTATGTCAGCCTACAAGCCGGGCTGTCAACAAGTTGACCGGGAATTCTGCACGGCTCGGACGTACCGACAAGGACGTAGCCGTCCGACTACTTTGAGAATCTGATTATTTTCCGGCAATGCTTAATTCCGACCCGCGTCGTGTAACGCTTATTCAGGGGACGGTGCCGGCCGGCAGCCCATCCCGGACGCCGGTGGCCCGAAGGAGACCGCCGACCCGGCCGCGGGATCGGCAGACTCACCGACACCGGCACGGCGCCGTCGACAGGGGCGGCCGCTGTTGACACCGACAGCGCCGCCCGCATCGACAGCACCAGCGAGACCTGCGAGAGCGCCCGCACCGCCCACCGGTGACGGCGCCGACACGTCGAAACCCGCGCCCCCGGTCAGYCAGTCAGCGGAGCCCAGCGCCAATGCCCAACTCGCCCTGTTGCCCGTGCTCCCGGATCGGCCAGTCAGCAGGTCGTCGAGCCGTCGCATCGGCGGCGGCACCACCCGCACCAGCCAGCTCTGCCGACGTGCGGTACGTCACACCGGTACCGGTACCGATACCGGCCCCGGCACCGGCGGCCGGGGCTCGCGGCAGCTTGCCCAACGGTGCATCGCGATATATCGTGAGCGTACGCGATACAACGACTGGAGGGTTATCGTGTACGCATCGGAATTTCCTGGATCGTGGCCATGGAGCCGCGGCAGGCATGGCAGCCCCGGCTCCGACCGCCTCCGGGCAGCAGCCGCCGACGATCGAGGCGGCTGGCAGCACAGCAGACACGGTGGATACGGCAGGCACGGTGGGCCTGGTAGGCATGGGGGGCCCGGCGGCGGTGTTCCGTTCGGCCCTGGCGGCGTTCCCTTCGGACCGGGCTTCCCCGGACCGGGCTTCCCCGGCCCCGGCTTCGGCCCGGGCGCCCGGGGCTTCTTCCCCGGCGGCCGCGGCCGCGGCGCGAAGGTCAGACGCGGCGACGTCCGCGCGGCTGTCCTCGCCCTGCTCGCGGAGGCACCGATGCACGGCTACCAGATCATCAACGAACTCACCGAACGCAGCCAGGGCGCCTGGCGGCCGAGTCCCGGCTCGGTCTACCCCGTTCTGCAGCTGCTCACCGACGAAGGGCTCGTCCGCGCCGAGGAAAGCGACGGTAAGCGGGTGTTCCACCTCACCGACGCGGGCCGCGCCTACACTGACGCCCACGCGGACGAACCCAAGCCCTGGGAGACAGCCGCGGCTGCCGCCAACCACGGCCTGACCGACCTGCGGTCGCTGGCGTTCGGCGTGGGAGCGGCCGTCGTGCAGGTTGCGCAGACCGGCAGCGACGCCCAGGTCCAGGCCGCCCAGAAGATCCTCGTGGATGCCCGACGGGCGCTCTACCGCATCCTCGCCGAGGACTTCCCCACCGAACCGGACGACAACGAAGCCGCCGGGGACGATGGCCGGGCGGACTGACCCGGCCCGCTGCCCGCGAGCGTCCTCGGCCGGGTACCCGCTACCCGACGCAACTTCCTGTCCCGGCCCCAAGCTCGGGGCCGGGACAGGAGCGGGACCTCACCCGGCCGCTCATGCCCCGCCGGGACCAGCGGAATCGTCTCCCGGCGGACTGGGGCATGCCCGGGGCACAGCCCATGACGGATGTGWCGCAGGGCTCCAGCCATTCGGCGTTCYAGACAGATGTTCCAGACAGCGCAGCCGCCCGCTACCGCCCTCGGTAGCCCTGCCCGGAATAGTGTGAAGTATCGGTTTAATCCCCGACGGCCCCAGGTGACCCCGATAGTCCCCAGGTGATGGGATGGGCACGGTTTTCTCTGGGGGAAGGGGGCTTCTGCCATGCAGAAGCTGGGCTCTGGCTACGTTCTACACGAACCGATCGGCCGCGGCGCGTTCGGCCAGGTCTGGCGAGGATCCACCGTCGACGGYGACCGCCCGGTCGCCGTGAAGGTGCTGCGCGGGGAACTCGCCGACGACCCCGAGGCCGTCGCCAGGTTCGTCCAGGAACGGTCCGTGCTGCTCGGCTTCAGCGACCCGCACCTGGTCACCGTCCGGGACCTCGTCGTCGAAGGCGACACCCTCGCGATCGTGATGGATCTCGTCAACGGTGTCGATCTACGGGTCTACCTGCGCGAACGCGGCACACTCGAGGTGGCCACAGCGGTCGCCCTGACCTGCCAGGTGCTGCGTGCGTTGAGCACCGTGCACGCGGCCGGGGTCGTCCACCGTGATCTCAAACCCGCCAACGTGCTCGTCGACATCACCGAYCCCGACGATCCGCACGCCCGCCTGACCGACTTCGGGATCGCCAGGCTGGCGCACGGGCCGTCCCTGACCCGCCTCACCGGGATGATCGGGACGCCGATGTACATGGCTCCGGAGCTGGCCCACCGGGAGCACGCGCGGCCGCCGGCCGACGTCTACAGCGCGGGCGTCATGCTGTACGAACTCCTCGCCGGCCAGCCGCCGTTCTCCGCTCCGCACCCGGTCGCGCTCCTGCGCGCCCACATGGAGGACGCGCCGCAGCCCATACCCGGCCTGCCACCGGCGCTGTGGGACGTGATCGCCGGCATGCTCGCCAAGGCGCCGGCGTGGCGTCCGACGGCGGACGCGGCCGAGCGGGCGCTGGCCGGGCTGGCGGCGTCCGGCTTCCAGCCCGTGGTCGCGCCTGCCGTGTCCGGACCGGGCGGCGCTGTGGGGGGTGCCTTCGTGGCAGGTGGCACCGCGGTACCCGGGGCCGCGCCGCCCGCCGATCATCCCTGGAACACTCCGCCGCCGGCGGCCCCGGACGTCAGCCAGGCGCCCACCGCTGTAGCCCACGTACGGTCGCTGGACGGTACGGCGTCCGCATACTCCGCATACTCCGCGCAGGCGGGCGCGTCCGTCTCACCGCAGCCCGGCGGGCGGCCGTCCGGCCAGTGGCCGGAGGGCGCCCTGGGCAGGCCGGCACGACCGGGCGGRCACCGGCGCCTTCCCGCGGCCGTCCTCGCCGCCGTCGCCGCGGTCGCGTTACTGACCGTGGGTACCGGCGTCCTGTTGTGGGCTGTCGGTGACGACAGCGAGGCGACCGTCAGCGCGCGCCCGGCGACGACGTCACACAGTGCCACCACGACACAGGCGGCCGGCCCCACCGCGGCCCCRCCGACGCAGAGCCTGGCGCTGGCGGCAACGTCCGCTCCGCCGCCGGAGGCGCCCTCCATCGCGGAGGCAACCGCCGGCACCGGTTCGGACGGTACCGGCTCAGATGGCATCGGCCCGGCGGACGCGGCCGGCCCCCAGGGCCAGGCACCGGCCGCCGGACGCCCCGGCGCGGACGCGCCACCACCAGCGGCACCGGCACCGGCACCGGCACCGAAGAGCTACGACATGCCGGCCGGATTCCCGGGCTCATGGTCCGGGACGGTCAGCCAGCCCGGCTCGACCCCGTACACGGTGAAGATCGCTCTTACCGACGGTGACATCGGGGAGAACGTGGGCCGGGCGTCCTACCCGGATCTCGGCTGCATAGCCGATCTCTATCTGACCGATGTGGCCGGGTCGACGATCCGGGTACAGGGGCGGCTGGTGGTGAACTCGTACAACGCCTGCGTGGCGGCAACGCTTGATCTCAGCCTGCGGTCAGGTTCGTCGATGAACTATCTCGCGCAGTCGCCGGGATTCGTCAGCGCCTCCAGCGCGGTCCTCTACCGCTGACCTTCGCTGTCGGCGATCTCCAGCCGTCGCACGCGGAGGTGCTCGACGTCGAGCGTCGCGATCCGGATGCTGCCCACCCGCGCCCGTCGGACCGCCAGCCGTCCGATCGCGAGCGCGCCCACGGCGAGGGCGCCCAGCGCCGTCGCGCCGAGGGCCAGCGCTCCGACGGCGAACGCGCCCACCGCCTTCGCCCCGGTGGCCACGACCGCACCGCCGGGGGTGGCGGGCACGATGCCGCCGGTGGCACCACCGGCGGCAGTGCCGGCGACTTCGGATCCCTCGCCGATGTCGGATCCCTCGCCGGCGTCCTGGAGGGCTGGCCGGCTGGTGGACTGCGTCAGATCGCTCACCCTGTTGAGGGTAGAGCCTTCCGGTGGGCTGTCGAGTTTCCCGCCGACCAGGCCGGTAACTACCCGGCAGTAGTTTGTGTCCCAGCCTTCCGGCCACTCAGTATTCGGATACTCACAACCCGGCCGTCGCATGACGAGCCACCATGGGACGTCCGTTCGCGACGTCCACCGGCACGGCCTGGCGCCGTCCAGACCCTGACGAAGCAGAAGGGAATCCGATGACGACGGACGGGCCCGACGTGAAAGCCGCCGCGGACGACGACACCGCCGCCACTGGTGGCAGCACACCCCACTCCGATGGTGCCAGCACGACCCGTACCGGCGACACGACCCGTACYGGCGACGCCGGCGGTGGGCGAACCGGGCCGCGACAGCCGATCCCGCTGGAGCCGTACCTGTTCGCCGAACCGCCGGCACAGCCGCTGGTGTCGCTGCGTGTCGAACGCCACGGCGCGGTCGTTCAGGTCACGCTGCTCGGCCCGGGCAAGGGCAACACCCTGGGCACGGACTTCTGGCGTGAGCTCCCGCGGGTGTTCGCCGCCCTGGACGCCGACGACACCGTGCGGGCGGTGGTGCTCACCGGCTCCGGCAACCACTTCTGCTACGGCCTGGACCTGGCGCTGCTGGCCGAACTGGGCGACGTCGCGAGCGACGACGACGGCGGCCTGGCCCGGTTCCGCACCGGTTTTCTCCACCGGCTGCGGTCCATGCAGGACGCGCTGGACCTCGTCGCGTACAGCCGGAAGGCGGTCGTCGCCGCGGTCAGCGGCTGGTGTGTCGGCGGCGGGGTCGACCTGCTGGCCGCGTGCGACGTCCGGTACGCCAGCGCCGAGGCGCTGTTCAGCATCCGGGAGGTGAAGGTCGGCGCGGTCGCCGACCTGGGCAGCCTGCAGCGCCTGCCCGCCATCATCGGGGACGGGCACCTGCGGGAGCTCGCGCTGACCGGCAGGGACATAGACGCCGCCCGCGCCGAACGGATCGGCCTGATCAACGACGTGCTGCCCGACCCGGCCGGCGCTCTCGCCGCCGCGCACGCCTTCGCCGACGAGGTGGCGGCCAACCCGCCGCTGGTCACCCAGGGCATCAAGGACGTCCTGGACAATGCCCGCTTCGCCGCGGTCGAAGCCGGGCTGCGCTACGTCGGGGCCTGGAACGCCGCGTTCCTCCATTCCCACGATCTCGCCGAAGCGGTGACCGCCTTCAGGCAACGGCGACCGCCGCGGTTCACCGGCCGGTGATCCTGGTTCCCTGTCGTTCTACGGGCTGTCGACCGGCCCCGACGCGGACGTCACCCGGCTGCGCTGACCCGGCGGCCAGGCGGAATCGCCTCGCTCATACAGCGGATCGTCGCGCCTCGGACGGATAGGCTGACTCAACGGCAGCATCCGGCCGTGGCCACGCCCGCGTCAGGCGGAGCGGGCATCGTCGGCCGGTGGCCGTGGCCGGAGATCGGCTGGTGGCCAGACAAGGGCGACCCGGCCGGCAGCCAGCGGTCCAGCCGGAAGCCGACGGTCGGGAGGACGGTGCGGACGGCATGCCGATGATGTGCGCGGTCACGTTTTCGCCACGTGGACGGCTCTACTACGCCGATCCCGGACCGTATTCGCCGAAGGTCGGGGACAAGGTTCTCATCCCCACCGACGCCGGCCCCGAGGTCGCCGAATGCATGTGGGCACCGCAGTGGGTCAGCGATGACATCGGCGGACTGCCGGTCCTGGCGGGAATGGCGCAGACGGCCGACATCGAACGGTACGCGACCTCCCGGCGGCGTCGGGCGCAGGCGCGTGTCGCGGCAAAGCGTCTGATCCGCGAACACGAGCTACCCATGAAGGTCGTGGGTGTCGACCACATCTGGGCCGAGAACATGTTCACGATCTATTTCACCGCCGACCACCGGGTCGACTTCCGAGGCCTGGTGCGCGACCTCGCCCGTACCCTCGCGGCCCGGATAGACCTACGTCAGCTCTCCGCCCGGGACAGCGCGCGCATCCAGGGAGGAATCGGCTCCTGCGGGCGTGACCTGTGCTGCGCCACCTTTCTCACGGACTTCGAGCCGGTCAGCATCCGGATGGCCAAGGACCAGGATCTCCCCCTCAACCCCATGAAGATAAGCGGTGCCTGTGGCCGGCTGATGTGCTGTCTGCGCTACGAACATCCGCTGTACGAACAGTTCAAGGCCGAGGTCCCGGCCGTGGGCGCCCGGGTGAGCACACCCGACGGCGACGGGCGGGTCGTCTCCCACGACATACCGCGTGACCAGGTCATGGTCAGGCTGGACGCCGGTGGCGGGCGATGCGCGTGCAGCCGGGCGAGCGTCTGCGACTCACGCAAGGAGTACGAGGCGGCCCGCCCGGGGCCGGGCACAGCCCCGGGGGTGGCGGATGCCCTGGTGGGACAACAACCGGACGCCGCCGAGAGCATGGACGACCGGAGCCCGGACAATGGCAGGGACGCGGCGGGGCCGGCGTACCCGATGGTGCCCAGCCCGACAGTCCCACCGCTGGTCGCACCGGACCCGGCCGTCGCACGCCCGGCCACGGCAGCGGCGGAATCGGCAACGTCAGCCGCACCGGCTGCCACCGCCCCCGCGGCGCCGCCCCCGGACAACGCCCGGGCCCGACGCCGCCTGCGCCGGCAGGCCTCCCGCGACACGGACACCAGCTACCCGGCCCCGGAGGCATCGCCCCCGGGGCAGCACACCTAGACGGTCAGTGACCCGGCGCCGCCGGGTAGGGCGGGATCACGGGTCGAAGCGGTATCCCATGCCACGCAGGGTCGTGACGAGCCGACGCTGCGGTGGGCGTCCCTCGACCTTGGTCCGCACCCGACGGACATGCTCGGTGACGGTCGCCGGATCCTGGAAACGCGTGCCCCAGACCTGTTCCAGCAGTTCTTCACGGCTGAAAACCCGGCGGGGATGGCTCGCCAGGAAAGCGAGCAGCTCGTATTCGCGCGCGGTGAGATCGACCCGCTCACCGGCGACCGCGACCTCCCGGGCACGCAGGTCGATGGAAACGTCTCCGTAGACGAGTGGGTCGTTTCCATCGCTGGTGCGCTGCGGTGGCGGCTCGACGGGGCGACGGCGCAACCTGGCCCGCACCCGCGCGACAAGTTCCCGCAGCGAGTATGGCTTGACCACGTAGTCGTCGGCCCCGAGTTCCAGACCGACGACCCGGTCGACCTCCTCGGCCCGGCCCGTCAACATGATTACAGGTACTTCGCTGGTCTGCCGCAGCCGGCTCAGTACAGCGAAGCCATCCATACGCGGCATCGCGACGTCAAGCACTACAAGGTCGACTTCGGTCGTCTGGAAAAGCTTGAGCGCGGTCTCGCCGTCAGCCGCCTCGAGTACCCGATAGCCGAACCGTTCAAGGCTGCGGGCAAGCGCAACCCGAGAAGCTTCGTCGTCCTCGGCGACGAGTAGGGAAGCCCCCCTCGTTGCTGTTGCAGTTGCGTCCMCGGTCATGGCCGAAACCCTACGCAAGCTCTCCGGAACCGCTGCGAGCGGGGTATCGGTATGTGCGGGGATCCCTGATTTAAACACGTTACAGTAGCGTGACGACTACTTATTGTCAATGAAAGGACATCGGAGGCACACGGGATCGGGAGCTCTCGACAGCCCCCCGACTCGACCCGGCCGCAACATGGAAGAAACATGATCTTACCGCCTTTGCCCCTGAACGATCACCCGTACCGTCACGCCCACGTCGGCGGCGGGATTCGCCGGGCCGCTGGATCGCCGGAACACCGAATCACCGGAAAGCGACCGCCGCTCGTCCGCACCGAGGATCCGCCACCCTGATCCGCCACCCTCGCCGCAGCACCGTCACCGCATCCCCTCGCGGTGTCCGCCACCGACCGACAGGRCCACCCGGACCGGTCTGGCATACTCGGTGAGGTTGGATTCCTCGGGGTGCCGGCAACGCGGGAAGATTCACGATCAAGAGGTTCGTGATCCTACCGCCAGCCGGTCCGTGGAGCCAGTAACACGCCGGAGTAGCTCAGTGRCAGAGCAATCGCCTCGTAAGCGATAGGTCGCGGGTTCAATCCCCGCCTCCGGCTCAGACCCCCTTCTGACCAGAGCAGGCGCCGTGTGGCTGGGGCTCAACGGCTGGGTCAGGACGTTCACGCTGCGAGCGGTACCAGGCGCCTACCTGCGCGTGATACGGCCGGGGCACGTCCGCCGCGGCGACCCTGCATCGGTCGAGCACCGACCCGATCACGATGTCACCATCGGTATGACCTTGCTTGCGCTGACGACCCAGCCAGAGCTTCTCCCCCTTCTGCTCAGGGCTGACGACCTACCAGCAGAGATCAGGGAGCGGGCCCGGCGCAGGATGCCCTTCGGTATCCCGGGCGTCCCGGGCATCCCGCCAACCGACGTCACCCGCACGTGGCCGTAGGAACCGATCATGGTCATGGTGGTGAACCGGCGAGGATCCGCCACCACGACCGCGATCGGTAAGCCTGTGCGGATCCATCGATCCGCAGTGATCAGGCGGATCTGACCTCCGGGGCGGAGTGTCCCGGGACGCCCAGGGCGGAAGTGTCCGGCACAGAGCCGTCGTGGTCTCCCCGCGCGGCGGCGACCGCCTCCTCCTCGCGCCGGATCGAGGCAAGAATCTCCCGCTCCGCGTCGGCGCGGCCGACCCACGACGCTCCCTCGACCGACTTGCCCGGCTCCAGGTCCTTGTAGACCTCGAAGAAGTGCTGGATCTCCAGCCGGTCGAACTCCGGAAGATGCCTGATGTCCCGCAGGTGCTCCTGTCGGACGTCCGCGACCGGCACGCACAGCACCTTGTCGTCAGGGCCCTTCTCGTCGCTCATCTGGAACATGCCGATCGTCCGGCACCGGACCAGGCAGCCCGGAAAAGTCGGCTCCTCCAGCAGGACGAGCGCATCCAAAGGATCACCATCCCGACCCAGCGTACCCTCGATGAACCCGTAGTCCGAGGGATAGTGGGTGGATGTGAACAGCATCCGGTCGAGCCGGATCCGTCCGGTGTGGTGATCCATCTCGTATTTGTTCCGCTGCCCTTTCGGGATCTCGATGGTCACATCGAACTCGAGGTCCACTCCATCCCCTGTCGTGTCTGTGGGCGCGTCCCGTCCGAAKCGCCCTTGTGTTGTGTACTTGTTACCAGTGTCGGCATCCACGCACGTCACCTCGAAGGTCRCGGGCCGATCCAGCGGTGACGATTCACTGTCAGGGCAGGAGCCCACAGTGAAATCCGCCGGGCCGGATCAGCCCAGGGTCCACCCGGGAGGGCATTCCCCACGATGGCGGCCCGACTCCCGGACCGCGGCCAACGGGCCGGCGAGCCACGGGCCGCACGGTCATGYTTTTTCCACGCCCACCCTTCCCGCTCTCGAGGCTGCTGCCGGCTCCTGGACTTCCCGGATCGTCAAGGACAATCCGGGAAGTCCAGGAGGTCCGCAGCGGCCACATCCCCCCGACTGTGGAAGCGCGCTGGTGGCGAAAAACATAACCGCGCGGCCATCAGCTACGGGCGCGGCCATCGGCCACAGGACATAGTCTCCCGCACGTGACCCCTCCGATGCCGGGCCGGGTCGGTGGGCTCACCGCCATCGCCACCGCGCTGCTCGCCGGTCATCTTTCCGTTCCGCCCGTGGACAGCCCGAGCATCGCGCCCGCCCCACGGCCCGCGGCCGCGCCCTTCCCCGCCCTGGACCCGACGGTACGGGTCGCCGACCCCGCGGCGGTCAGCGCCAGGCTCGCCCGTCCGCTTGCCAACCTGGCGCTGGGCAACCCGGCGGGGCTGGTCGTCGACGCGCTGTCCGGAGCGACGTTGTTCGACCGCGGGTCGACCACCGCGGTGGCCCCCGCGTCCACGCTGAAGACCGTGGTCGCCGCGGCCGCGCTGACGACCTTCGACGCGCGGACGACCCTGACGACCCGGGTCTTCCACACCCTGTCAACCGCACCGGCCGGCCCTGAACCGGGCGACCCCGTGACCGGCACGGTGGCAGCCGCCGGCACGGACGGCGCCGGGACGACGGGCAGGCCGTCGTCCGCCGCCTCGGCCGGCGGTGGCACGCTGTGGCTCGTCGGCGCGGGCGACCCGACGCTGACCGCCGCGACCGGGCCGGCCGACTACCCGGCTCCAGCCCGCCTGTCGGAGCTGGCCGCCCAGGTCCGGGCGGCCGGTATCACCGAGGTCGACCGGCTGGTCGGCGACGGGACGCTGTTCACCGGGCCGTCCACCGCGGCCGGATGGCGTGACAGTTACGTCGCCGAAGGCAATGTCACGCCGGTGTCCGCGCTCGAGGTCGACGGTGGGCGCACCGCTCCCGGCGCGGCCGGTCCGCGGACCACGACTCCCGACCTGGCGGCGGTGAACGCCTTCGCGGCGGCGCTGCGCCGGGCCGGCGTGCGGGTCGCGTCGACCGGGGTCGGTGCCATGCCCGGCGGCCCCGAGGCCGGCAGCACCGGCGGCCCCGGTTCCGGCGGGGCCGGGCCCCGGCAGGTCGCCGAGGTCCGCAGCCCGCCGATCCCGTTGCTGGTCGAGCGGATGCTGACCTACTCCGACAACGATCTGGCCGAGAGCCTGGGGCGGCTGGTGGCCCACGCCCGTGGCCTGCCGGCGTCGTTCGACGGCGCCACCCGGGCGGTGCTCGACGTCCTGCGGGAACTCGCGGTGCCGACCGCCGGCGCGAACCTGGCGGACACCAGCGGGCTGTCCACCTCGAACCAGATCACCCCGGCGACGCTGGTGGCGCTGCTGCGAACCGCCGTGCTGCCCGGGCATCCGCAGCTGCGGACCCTGCTCACCGGGCTGCCGGTCGCAGGCTTCTCCGGGACGCTGGGCGACCGGTACCACGCGCCCGACACCCGCGCCGGCGCCGGCGACGTCCGCGCGAAAACGGGCAGCCTGCGCATCGTGACAAGCCTCGCCGGCCAGGTCGTGGACACCGACGGCCGGCTGCTGCTGTTCGGCTTCTTCGCTCCCGTCGAGGAGGCCGGCACCACCCGGGCAGCCCTCGACCAGGTGGCCGTCGCGCTCGCCTCGTGCGGATGCTGACCGCGTACGGATGCCGGCGGATACCGGCGCGTCCGGCAGGACACCGAAGCGTCCGAAAACACGCGGTGCCGCGGCGCCGGACGCTCGAACGGACGCCGGATGTCCGGAACCGGACGCGTGGAACCGGTGGCGAGCCGGGCGGGGAAACATCCGGAAGGCGGCGGTCGTCCGGAAAAATCACCCGACGGTGACGCGGGAATGGTCGACGGTGACCGACGGATGGCAACGATAAAGCTGTCATCCCCAGGGAGAGGACATAGGCTGGCGGATGTGGACGCCGAGCCAGTGGACTGGGACCTCGCCGTAGCGACCGCGCGGCGGCTTGTCCGGCCAGGCCCGCAACTGCCCCGCGCCGAAGCGGACGCGGTGGTCGCGGACCTGCGGCGGCTGGCCGTCGAGGCGGAAGGCCATGTCCAGGCATACACCCGGCTGGAACCAGCCGGTCCGGCCACGCCGATCGCCGTGGTGGACCGTCCGGAGTGGGTCCGCTCGAACGTCGCCGGCCTACGGGTGATCGCCGGGCCGCTGCTGGGCAAGCTCGCGGACCGGGAGCGGGGCAGGCTGTCCTCGGCTGTCGGACGCACCGTCACCGGCGTCCAGCTCGGCACCGCCCTGGCCTATCTCGCGGGCAAGGTCCTCGGGCAGTACGAGGTCTTCCTCCCACCCGAGCAGGCCGGTGCGACCAGCCCCGCCTCGACCGCGGTTCTCGGGGAACCGGCCGAGGCCCTCCGCAAGGAGCCAGCCGCCGGAGCGGACGGGGCCGGGGCGGACACCCCCGCGCGGCAGATCGTCGCGCAGGCCGGGCGCCTGAGCCTGGTCGCACCGAACATCGCCCACGCCGAGCAGACGCTGGGGGTCAACCCACGCGACTTCCGGCTGTGGGTCTGCCTGCACGAACAGACCCATCGCACCCAGTTCACCGCCGTCCCGTGGCTGCGTCAGCACCTGGAGGACGAGATCGGCGCGTTCATCGAAGCGACCGATCTCGATCCGGAGGTGCTCGCCGAACGGGTGAAGTCGGCCGTCAGCGCCGTGCGCGGCGCCGTACTCGACCGCGGGCCGAACGCGCCGAGCATCGTCGAGGCGCTCCAGACGCCCGCCCAGCGGCAGGTCCTGGACCGCCTCCAGGCGCTGATGACCCTGCTGGAGGGGCACGCCGACCAGGTCATGGACGCGGTCGGCCCGAAGATCGTGCCGACCGTCACCGAGATCCGGACGCGTTTCGACAGCCGGCGTGGCGGTGGTTCGCCGATCGACCGGTTCGTCCGCCGTCTGCTCGGACTGGACCTCAAGCTCCAGCAGTACCGGCAGGGTGGCGCGTTCGTGCGGGCTGTCGTCGCCGAGGCCGGGGTGGACGCGTTCAACCTGGTCTGGGAGTCCCCTGAGACGCTGCCGACCCGCGCGGAGCTGGTCGATCCGGTTGCCTGGATGCAGCGTGTGCTGGGCTCGCGTCCGTCCCTGTCGGCCTGACCAGGGGTGTCGATCACCGGACAGGACGAGCGGGGCCCGCGCCCAGGGCAGCCCCGCGGCCCGCGGGACGATGCCACAACATCCGCCACAGCATCCGCCGGGATACCCGCCGGCATACCCGCCGCGACGCCTGGGGGGGCCGGCGCGCCCGGCGATGCCACGACACACGACGGCGCGGGGGCGCGTGGCGTGATGCGGGCGTGCAGGGCCGTGAGCGAGATCCGGGTGGCCGTCCGACGCTCGATCGCCGATCTCGCCCCTGGCAGCCTGGTGCTCGTGGCCTGCTCCGGCGGGGCGGACTCGCTGGCGTTGGCCGCCGCGCTGGCGTTCATCGCCCCGCGCCGGGCCCTGCGCGCCGGGCTGCTCACCGTCGACCACGGCTGGTACGAGGGTTCCGCGGCACAGGCGGCCACGGTGGCCGCGCACGGCCGGGCGCTCGGGTTCGACCCCGTCGAGGTGCTGCCGGCGTACTCCCCGCGTTCGGAGGGCGCCGCCCGGGAGGCTCGCCGCTGCGCACTGCTCGACGCGGCGGGGCGGCTGCGGGCGAGCGCGCTGCTGCTCGGTCACACCCTTGACGACCAGGCCGAGACGGTGCTGCTGCGACTCGCCCGCGGGTCGGGCACCCGGTCGCTGGCGGGCATGCCCCGTCTGGACGGGGTGATCAGGCGTCCGCTGCTGGACGTCCGCAGGTCGGCGACGCGCGACGCGTGCCTCGCCGAGGGGCTGACGCCGTGGGACGACCCGACCAACGCCGACGAGGCGTTCGCCCGGGCCCGGGTCCGGCACCGGGTACTGCCTGTCCTGGAGGAGACCATCGGGCCGGGCATCGCCGAGGCGCTCGCGCGCACCGCGGACCTGCTGCGGGCCGACACCAGCGCGCTCGACGCCGACGCGGCGCTGGCCTACGAGCGTCTGGCGCTGCCCCGACCCCACCGAAGGCAGCACGATCATGACTTGGACGCGGACGGGCCGCCCGACGGGCCGGGCAGCGAAGCCGACGGCGGTGGCCCGGGCACGTCCGGGCCACCGGCTCGGGTCGACCTTGACCTCACCGGRCTCGCCATGCTCAGTGAGGCGCTGCGTACCCGGGTGCTGCGCCGAGCGGCCCTGGCCGTGGGAAGCGCGCCGACCGGCCTGCGGGCCGATCATGTCCGGGCCATGGACGATCTGGTGACCAGATGGCGTGGGCAGAAGCCCGTTCCGTTGCCGTCGGGTGTCGTCGCCGGTCGCGCGGATGGCAGGATCTCGGTGTTCCAGACCACCGGGCCGCGGGCCGCGGGCCGGTGGGAGACCTCCGCACGGCCCGCGGCCCACGGGTCCGGGAGCCAGTCCAGCACCCACGCGCGGGACGTCCTGGCCGGCCGGCCGCGCGGACACTCCAGGGAGACTCAGGTGGCCGCTGCGCACACGATGCCCGACGAGATCGGCTTCGGCGGGTTCGGATCAGGAACAGATCTTCCCCCGCGGGCAGACCGGCATCCCGACATCGCCGAAGTGCTGGTCACCCCTGGTGACATCGCCGACAGGATCGGGGAGCTCGCCGCCCAGGTCGACGCCGACTACGCCGGCCGCGAGGTGCTGCTCCTCGGTGTTCTCAAGGGCGCGGTGATGGTGATGGCCGACCTTTCCCGGGCCCTGACCATACCGGTGACCATGGAGTTCATGGYCGTCTCGTCGTACGGCTCGGCCACCTCGTCCTCGGGTGTGGTGCGCATTCTCAAGGATCTGGACCGCTCGATCGAGGGGCAGGACGTGCTGGTGGTCGAGGACATCATCGACTCCGGCCTGACCCTGTCGTGGTTGCTGCGCAATCTGCGTTCGCGGGGGCCGGCGTCCCTGGAGGTGCTCACGCTGCTGCGCAAACCGGAGGCGCTGGCGGCCGACATCGACGTCCGGTACGTCGGCTTCGACATCCCGAGCGCCTTCGTCGTCGGCTACGGMCTGGACTRCGCCGAGCGGTACCGTACGCTGCCCTATGTAGGGACGCTGAACACGGACGCGATCGAGCGTGGCGCCCGGTAGGCCTGGTCCGCACCGGCACGGGCGTCGCTGCGGACTGTGTTGATGATCTCGCGAATGATGGATCCGGCGGATCGACGGCGGCGGATCGTGCCACGAACCGCCCATTCGGGGCAGCGCGGTGGAACGGTACGCATCAGTTGCCCGTTGCTCGGATGTAGGCGCGGTAAGGCGCGCGTACCGGCGGTACCCTCGGCACAAGGGAATCCCGAACGAGGGCGGCACACACGTCAGGAGGGTGGAGCGCGCGTGTCCAGCGCTCCAGGCAGATGMCTCCAAGAAGAATCTTCCGCGGCTGGGTGCCTCTGCTGCTCCTGGCCGTACTCGTGATCATTCTCGCGACCAATGTGCTGTCTGGCTCAGGCGAGTACACCAAACGTGACCTGAACTTCATTCAGCAGCAGATCGCCGAGGGGCAGGTCCAGGCTRCCACCATCCAGGACTCGAAGCAGCGCATCGAGATCACGACGAAGGACAAGTCCAAGTACGAGTCGTCCTACGTCACCGACCAGGCCGTAAAGCTCGCCGATGATCTGCGGGGTCACAACGTCCCCTACGAGGTCAAGGTCGAGCAGGGCAACATCATCGTGTCGCTGCTGCTCAACCTGCTGCCGGTGCTGCTGGTGGTGTTCCTGCTGTTCTTCTTCATGAACCAGATGCAGGGCGGCGGCAACCGGGTCATGAACTTCGGCAAGTCCAAGGCCAAACTGGTCAGCAAGGACACGCCGAAGACGACCTTCGCCGACGTGGCCGGCGCCGACGAGGCCATCGAGGAACTCCAGGAGATCAAGGAGTTCCTGGAGAACCCCGGCAAGTTCCAGGCGATGGGGGCCAAGATCCCCAAGGGTGTGCTGCTCTACGGGCCGCCCGGCACCGGCAAGACGCTGCTGGCCCGCGCGGTCGCCGGCGAGGCCGGCGTGCCGTTCTACTCGATCTCCGGCTCGGACTTCGTGGAGATGTTCGTCGGTGTCGGCGCGAGCCGCGTCCGGGACCTGTTCGAGCAGGCCAAGACCAACGCCCCGGCGATCATTTTCGTGGACGAGATCGACGCGGTGGGTCGCCACCGCGGAGCCGGGCTCGGCGGTGGCCACGACGAGCGTGAGCAGACCCTCAACCAGCTCCTGGTCGAGATGGACGGCTTCGACGTCAAGGGCGGTGTGATCCTCATCGCCGCGACGAACCGGCCCGACATCCTCGACCCGGCGCTGCTGCGCCCGGGCCGTTTCGACCGGCAGATCGTCGTCGACCGGCCCGACCTGCTCGGCCGTGAGGCGATCCTGAAGGTGCATGCCAAGGGCAAGCCGATCGAGCCGGACGTCGACATGCTGGTCATCGCGCGCCGGACCCCCGGGTTCACCGGCGCCGACCTGGCGAACGTGCTCAACGAGGCCGCGCTGCTCACCGCCCGGTCGGATCACAAGTTCATCTCCTCGGACCTGTTGGAGGAGTCGATCGACCGGGTGATGGCCGGCCCGGAACGCAAGAACCGGGTGATGAGCGACAAGGAGAAGAAGCGGATCGCCTACCACGAGGGCGGGCACGCGCTGGTCGGGCACGCACTGCCGAACAGCGACCCCGTCCACAAGGTCACGATCCTGCCCCGCGGGCGGGCTCTGGGCTACACCATGCAGCTCCCCCAGGAGGACCGCTACCTGCGCACCCGGTCGGAGATGCTGGACGACCTCGCGGTGTGCCTGGGCGGGCGGACAGCCGAGGAGCTGGTGTTCCACGAGCCGACGACGGGCGCCAGCGACGACATCGACAAGGCCACGAAGATCGCCCGTTCCATGGTCACCCAGTTCGGGATGAGCGACAAGCTCGGCGCGGTCAGGTTCGGTGGCGAGAGCAGCGAGGTCTTCCTCGGACGCGACATGGGCCATCAGCGCGACTACTCCGAGGAACTCGCCGCGGAGATCGACGCCGAGGTCCGCCAGCTGATCGACTCGGCGCACGACGAAGCCTGGGAGATCCTCGTCCGTTACCGGGACGTCCTGGACAACCTCGTCCTACGTCTCATGGACGTCGAGACGCTCGGCAGGGACGAGGTCATGGAGATCTTCGCGACCGTGGAGAAGCGGCCCAGCCGCGGCTCCTACACCGGCGTCGGCAAGCGTCTGCCGTCCGACCGGCCACCGGTGATGACCCCGGCCGAACTGGCTCTGCACAAGTCCGGCGACGTCACCGATCTCGTCACCGGCACCAGCACCGGGCAGCACGGCCGGACGAACGGAGCTGGCCGCGGCGGCAACGGTAACGGTTCCAGCACCCCTGGTGGGAATGGATCCACTACCACCCCGGTTGGCCCTGCTGACTCCTCGGTACCCGGGGAGGAGGACACCAGGGCGGGCTCCCCGGCGCCGTCGTCGCCCATCCCACGGATCTCGGACCCGTGGGCGCCCCCGAGCCTGCCGAACGACGACGACAGGGGACGCCGTTGACGACCGATTCCGACCTCGCACCTCCCAGCAGTGGACATACCTCCCTTTCCAGAGCCTCCGTGGACACCGTGGACGCGRCCACGCAGAACGTGAACGCCGGTACGGTTCCCGCCGCGGACGTCGCCCGCCAGCGGCGGGGACCGGATCTCGGGCCGCAGGCCGTCCGGCCGTTCGACCATGAGCGGGTCGCCCGCGCCGTCCGGGAGCTGCTGATCGGTATCGGCGAGGACCCGGACAGGGAGGGGCTGCGCAAGACCCCGGAACGGGTCGCCCGTGCCTACCGGGAGGCGGTCGAAGGCCTCGGGCGGGACCCCTCCGAGGTGCTGACCACCGTTTTCGACGAAGGCCACGAAGAGATGGTGCTGGTTCGCGACATCGACTTCACGTCGCTGTGCGAGCACCATCTGGTCGCGTTCGCCGGCAGGGCGCATGTGGCCTACATCCCGAACGAAAGCGGCCAGATCACCGGGCTGTCCAAACTCGCCCGGCTCGTCGACCTGTACTCGCGGCGCCCTCAGGTGCAGGAACGGCTGACGACCCAGATCGCCGACGCGCTGGAACAGGCCCTCTCCCCCAGAGGGGTCATGGTCGTGGTCGAGGCCGAGCATCTGTGCATGTCCATGCGCGGAGTCCGCAAGCCGGGCGCCCGCACGATGACGTCAGCGGTGCGCGGCCAGTTCCTGAGCACCGCGACCCGCAACGAGGGTATGTCGCTCATCCTCAGCCACCGCTGACCCGGCCACCGCTGGCTTCCCGCGGATGRCCCTTGGACGACGCCCCGGCCGTGTCTGACGGACGTTCTCGACCGCACGGGCGGCCGCCCCCCATCAGACAYGGTCTCGCCCGTCCAGACACGGTCTACAGCCGGCAGGCCTGGATGGACGAGACGATGATGCCGCGTGCGCCGATCTCCCACAGGTCGTCCATCACCCGGTTGAGCTCCGTGTGCGGCACCATGGCGCGCACCGCGACCCAGCCCTCACGCTGCAACGGGGATATGGTCGGCGACTCGTAACCAGGGGTTATCTCGCAGGCTTTCTCAAGCACGGAGTTCGGGACGTCGTAGTCCATGATGACGTAACGTCGGGCAACCAACACACCCTGGATGCGGCGCAGCAGCCGTTCGTGTGCCGCGGTGAGGTCCAGCCCCTTCTTCACCACGACCACGGCCTCCGAGTACAGCACCGGTTCGCCCAGCAGCGTCAGCCCGTGGGCCCGCAGCGTGCGCCCGGTCTCCACCACGTCCGCGACGGCGTCGGCGACCCCGAGCCGGATGGCGGTCTCCACCGCGCCGTCCAGCCTGACGATCTGGGCGTCGACCCCGCGCCGGGCCAGGTCGGCGGTGACCAGCCCGGGGAAGGAGGTGGCGATCCGGGTGCCGGTCAGACCGTCGATGTCGGTCACACCCCCTTCCGGCACGGCGTAGCGGAAGGTCGAGAACCCGAAGCCCAGTGGCAGCAGCTCGTCGGCGGCGACGCCGCTGTCGATCAGCAGGTCGCGGCCGGTGATGCCGATGTCCAGCCGGCCGGCCCCGACGTAGACGGCGATGTCGCGCGGCCGGAGGAAGAAGAACTCGATGTCGTTCTCGATATCGGTGACGACCAGCTCCGCCGATTCGCGACGCGCCTGGTAACCCGCATCGACGAGCAACTGACTGGACRCGGTCGCCAGCGCCCCCTTGTTGGGCACCGCGAGTCGCAGCATCACAGCTCCCGTGTCACAGTCCGGCACCGAACGCGCACCGAAGGGTCGTTATCACAGTCTGGAGTATACGTCGTGCGGTGTCAGACCCACGGAAATCATCACCAGCTGACTCCAGTACAGCAGCTGTGACAGTTCCTCCGCGACCCGCTCCGCCCCCTCGTACTCCGCCGCCATCCAGGTTTCCGCGGCTTCTTCGAGGAGTTTCTTCCCGATGTGGTGAATTCCTTTGTCCAGCGCGTCCACGCTGYCGGATCCGAGCGTTCGTTCACGCCATTTTTCAGCCAGCTCAAGATATAGTTCGTCAAACGTTTTCATCGCTTCCCGGGCACCTTCCTTCCCACGGCCTTCCCGCCAGTCGCAAAAGTGATCGTTCTGGACGCTGGAAGGGCTGTCCACCACCCGGATCCCACTCCGGCCGGCGACCCAGGGACCTCGGCCTCCCGGACCACGCGCATGCTAACGCAGCACACTACGGCCCCGCGGGATACCCGGCCGCAGCATGATCACGCCCCCTTCGGCCCCACAACCCCCGAAACCCGGCCTCCGGCAGGATGGAGGGCAGTCGGCGCAGCCCGTGTGGATGCGGTTTACTGAACGACTGTGTTCTGCCCAGCGCTCGTCGCCACCGATCTCGACGGGACGCTGATCCGCACCGACGGCACGGTCTCGAAGCGCACCCGTGCCGCGCTGGACCGGGTCAGGAGCGCCGGGTCCGTCGTCATCTTCGTCACCGGCCGCCCGACCCGGGTCATGGCCGACATCGTGGCCCAGACCGGCACGTCGGGCCTGGCCATCTGCGCGAACGGCGCGCTCGTCTACGACCTGGACAACCACGCCACCCTCCGCCACCGCGTCCTGGACTCCGCCACCGCGCTCCACCTGGCCACCGAGATCAGGGCGATCGTGCCGGACGCCGCCTTCGCCGTGGAGAGCGGCACCCGCTTCGGCCGGGAACCGGCCTTCAGCACGATGTGGCCCGACCCGCACGAGGTCGTCGGGCACGTCACCGAACTGCTCACAGCCCTGCCCGCGACGAAACTGCTGGTCCGGCGCGCGCTGTCCGCGGGCAGCTTCGCCGACGTCCGCAGTGCCATCGTGGCCGCCGCCGGATCGACGGCCGTGGTCACCACGTCCAGCTACGATCTTGTGGAGATTGCCGGGGCGGGCGTGTCCAAGGGCGTCGCCCTGGCGGAGATCGCGGCCGGGTACGGCGTGTCCGCACGGCGCGCGATCGCCTTCGGTGACATGCCGAACGACCTGCCGATGTTCGCCTGGGCCGGCCACGCCGTCGCGGTCGCCAACGCCCACCCGGACGTCCTCGCCGCCGCCGACGAGATCACCGACTCCAACGACGCCGACGGCGTCGCCCACGTCCTCGAACGCCTCTTCCGCTGACCGCGCCGCCTTCCATCGGCCGCGTCACCCTGGCCGCGGCGGCGGGGCGGCGGGGTGGCGGCGGATGACGCCGAGGGCCGCCCCGGCGAACAGATCCTTTCCCCGGGAGCGAGGATGGATCCATGCCACATCTGTCACCAGCACATGCACCGGCGGTACTCCCGTGAGCGGCCCTGGAGGGACTGGCCCTGGAGGGGTCACCAGCGGGACGGGGCCGGATGCCGCCGGCACCCCGGCCCACGACATCGACGCCGAGTTCCTCGCACTGCCCCGGGCCGCCCTCGCCGACGCCGCCCTGCAGACCGCCCGTGACCTGGGCGCCACCCACGCCGACATCCGCATCGAACGGCTGCGCAACGCGTCGCTGTCCTTCCGGGACGCCGGCCTGGAAAGCCGCGCCGACGGCCAGGCGGTCGGCTTTGCCGTCCGGGTCGTACACAACGGGACGTGGGGGTTCGCCGCCGGTGTCGACCTCACCGTGGACGAGGCCGTCCGGGTGGCCCGGGAAGCGGTCGAGATCGCGCGGGTGGCGCGTCCGCTGAACAGCGAACCGGTGGAGCTGGCCGACGAGCCGGTGCACGCGGACGCGACCTGGGTGTCGGCCTACACGGTCGACCCGTTCGCCGTCGAGACGACCGAGAAGATCGAACGGGTCGGGGGGCTGTGCCGCACGCTGCTGGCCACCAGGGACGTCGACCATGTCGACGGCCGGCTCGGCCAGGTACTGGAGAACAAGTTCTACGCCGACCTCGCCGGGTCGAGCACCACCCAGCAGCGCGTCCGGGTGATCTGCCAGCTTGAGGCGACCCGGGTCGACCGCGCCGCCGGCGGCTTCGAGACCATGCGCACGATCGCCCCGCCGGTCGGCCGCGGCTGGGAGTGGCTGGTCGCCGGCCCCGCCGCGGGTTGCTGGGACTGGGACGCCGAGATCGAGCTGATCCCGTCCCTGCTCGCCGAGAAGGCCAAGGCGTCCTCGGTCGAACCGGGCCGTTACGACCTGGTGATCGACCCGTCGAACCTGTGGCTGACGATCCACGAGTCGATCGGGCACGCCACCGAACTCGACCGGGCGCTGGGCTACGAGGCCGCCTACGCCGGTACCTCCTTCGCCACCCTCGACAAGATCGGCACGCTGCGCTACGGCTCCCCCGCCATGCACGTCACCGGGGACCGCACCGCCCCCCACGGCCTGGCGACCATCGGCTACGACGACGAGGGCGTGCGGGCCGGGCAGTGGGACATCGTCCGCGCCGGCACCCTGGTCGGCTACCAGCTCGACCGCCGGATGGCGGCGCAGAACGCCGCCGCCCTGGGCACCGGACGTTCCAACGGCTGCGCGTTCGCGGACTCGCCCGGGCACGTGCCGATCCAGCGGATGGCGAACGTCTCGCTGCGGCCCGCGCCGGGCGGGCCGTCCACCGAGGAACTGATCTCCCGGGTGGACCGGGGGATCTACATCGTGGGTGACAAGAGCTGGTCGATCGACATGCAGCGGTACAATTTCCAGTTCACCGGCCAGCGGTTCTACGAGATCCGCGACGGCCGGATCGTCGGGCAGCTGCGCGACGTCGCCTACCAGGCGACCACCACCGACTTCTGGGGGTCGCTCGAGGCCGTGGGCGGCGAGTCGACCTACGTGCTCGGTGGGGCGTTCAACTGCGGCAAGGGCCAGCCCGGGCAGGTCGCGGCGGTCAGCCACGGCTCCCCCTCGGCGCTGTTCCGGAACGTCAACATCCTCAACACCCAGCGAGAGGCAGGCCGGTGACCGCACAGTCCCACGAGATCGTCGAACGGGCGCTGGAGTCGTCGCGGGCCGACGGGTGCGTGGTGATCGCCGGCGAGTCGAGCACGGTGAACCTGCGCTGGGCGAACAACACCCTGACGACCAACGGCGCGACCCGTGACCGGTCCGTCACCGTGATCAGCGTGGTGGGCCGGGCGTTCGGGGTCCGCTCGGCAAATAACATCACTGACAGCGACGATCTGGAGAAGCTGCTGCGCCTGTCCGAGGCGGACGCCCGGGAGGCCGAGGACGCCGACGACTACGCCGATCTGCTCGGCCCCGGCGCCGACGTCGGCGTGCCGCACTCCCCGGGCGAGACCGCGGTGGCCGCCGCCGAAGCTGTCGCGGAGGCCACCTTCGCCGATCCCGCGCAGCGCACCAGCACGGGTGTGTTCACCGAGTTCGCACGGGAGCTCGGTGAGGCGTTCGCCGCGGCGCGGGCGGACGGGCAGCGCCTGTTCGGTTTCGCCCAGCACGAGCTGACCACCACCTGGCTGGGCACCTCCGCGGGRCTGCGGCTGCGGCACAGCCAGCCGACCGGGTCGGTGGAGTGGAACGCCAAGAGCGCCACCCCGGCCGGCTCGGTGTGGCACGGCCAGTCAACCCACGACTTCACCGACGTCTCCGTGCCCGCCACCCACGCGCTGCTGCGCGAGCGCCTGGGCTGGAGCGCCCGCTCGGTGGAGCTGCCCGCTGGCCGCTACGAGACGTTGCTGCCGCCGTCGGCCGTCGCCGACCTGCTGACCTACACCTACTGGTCAGCCGCCGGCCGGGACGCCGCCGAGGGACGCACCGTGTTCAGCCGGGCCGGGGGCGGCACCCGGATCGGCGAGACCCTGGGCCCGGCCGGGCTGCACCTGTTCAGCGACCCGCTGGACCCGGAGCTGCCGGCGACCCCGTTCGTGATCGCCGGGGCGTCGTCGGCGACGTCGAGCGTGTTCGACAACGGGCTGCCGCTGCGGCGCACCGACTGGATCGTGGACGGCAGGCTGGCCGCGCTGATCCACACCCGCGCCTCGGCGCGCGACGCCACCGCCCGCGGCGACGGGAACGGCGGCAAGGTGGCGGTGACCCCGTTCATCGACAACCTGACCCTTGACGGTGGCGGGACGGCGTCCCTCGACGAACTGATCGCGAACACCTCGCGGGGGCTGCTGCTGACCTGCCTGTGGTACATCCGCGAGGTCGACCCGCAGCTGCTCCTGCTCACCGGGCTCACCCGTGACGGCGTCTACCTGGTGGAGGACGGCGAGGTCGTCGGCGCGGTCAACAACTTCCGGTTCAACGAGAGCCCGGTGGACCTGCTGGGCCGGCTCACCGAGGTCGGGGCGACGGTCCGGACGCTTCCCCGCGAGTGGGGGGACTGGTTCACTCTCGCCCGGATGCCGGCCCTGCGTGTCCCGGACTTCAACATGAGCTCGGTCAGCCCGGCAAGCTGACACCCCCGCGTCCCCGAAACGCCTGTCAGGTGACGCGGGCCCGTCCCGAAACGATCAGAAACACATGATCGGACGCTGTCGCATCATGAAAGTGAGGGAACAGGTGGCGCCATGACAGCCGCTTCCGCCCTCACTTTCATGAGCAGAACCGGACGCGCACGCCCGACTGCCTGACCGGTGTTCCAGGCGTTTGCTGTTCCAGCATTTCCGTCGTTCTGGCCGCGGCCGGCGTCCCCGCGTCCATGCATCCCCGCGCGGCCCCGCCACGACCGCCGGAGCCGGCGGAGCCGGCGGAGCCGGCGGCGGGCAGGCCTCCCACGGGTTCGACACAGGCCGCCCACGGGGTTCACAGGTAGGCGCCGCGGCCGAACTGCTCGCCCTGCTGGGGGGCGCTGGGCAGGGCCCGCCGGCGTATCTCCTCCAGTTGGGCCCGGGCGGCCATCTGCTGGGCGAACAGCGCCGTCTGGATGCCGTGGAAGAGTCCTTCCAGCCATCCGACGAGCTGTGCCTGAGCGATCCGCAGTTCGGCGTCGCTGGGGGTCCGGGCGTCGCTGAAGGGGAGCGTGAGCCGGCCGAGCTCCTCGGCCAGCTCCGGGGCGAGCCCGTCGGAGAGCTCGGTGATCGCGTTACGGTGGATCTCCCGCAGGCGCACCCTGCTTGCCTCGTCCAGCGGCGCTGCCCGTACCTCCTCCAGCAACTGTTTGATCATTGAGCCGATCCGCATCACCTTGTCCGGCTGGGGGACCATCTCCATGAGCGCGCTCGCATGATCCTCGTCGTCCTCGGCCGCGGGCGACGCGGCCGGGTCGCCACCGAGCTGGGCGGCCACGACCCGCGAACGGGCAGCCGCGGTGYCCTCGTCCAGTGTTCCGTCCGGTCCGACGACCACGACCCGTGGGTCCGGTTGATCTGCCATACACCCATCCTGCCTGCTCGATCCGACAGGTATGCGGCCAGGACGGAAACGAGTCCGCAACTGGGCACCGTCAGCAACGGACGACCACCCACATCACTA
Source organism: Protofrankia sp. BMG5.30 (assembly GCF_001983005.1). Taxonomy (NCBI): domain Bacteria; kingdom Bacillati; phylum Actinomycetota; class Actinomycetes; order Frankiales; family Frankiaceae; genus Protofrankia; species Protofrankia sp. BMG5.30. The sequence goes on from NZ_MOME01000004.1 coordinate 255,553, forward strand.
TCCGCCGCCAGCTCCGCCTTCCGCGGCCAGCGCGTTACGGGGCGTCCACGGCTACGAGATGTCCACGGCTACGAGATGTCCGTGGCTACGGAGTGTCCACGGCGAGCAGGACCTTGCCCACGTGGCCAAGCTCCTCGACGTGCCGGTGCGCGTCGGCGACCTTCTCGATCGGCACCACCTGGTCGATCACCGGACGGATCGCCCCGGCCTCGACCGCCGGCCAGATCCGCTCACGGACGTCCGCCACGATCGCGGCTTTCTGCTCGTCCGGCCGAGCCCGCAGGGACAGCGCGTGGACGCTCCCCCGCTTGGCCAGCAGCGCTGCCAGGTTCAGCTCGCCCTTGCGCCCGCCCTGCAGCCCGATGACGACGATGCGCCCCTCGACGGCCAGTGCCTCGACGTTGCGCGCCAGGTACGACCCGCCCATGTTGTCGAGGATCACGTCCGCGCCACGGCCGCCGGTGGCCTCCCGCACCCGGTCGACGAAGTCCTCGTCCCGGTAGGAGATGGCGAGATCGGCTCCGAGTTCGCGGACGCGCGCCAGCTTCGCCGGGCTGCCCGCGGTGGTCGCGATCGTCGACGACGGCCGCAGGGCCCGCACGGCCTGGATCGCGAACGTCCCGATCCCGGACGCCCCGCCGTGCACCAGGAACACCTCGCCGTCACGCAGATCGGCGACCCCGAACACCGTCGAGTGGACCGTGGCCGCGACCTCGGGCAGCCCGGCGGCCTCGAGCAGCGACACCCCGGCCGGCACCGGGAGCACGTGGCCGGCGGGGACGTTGGCCCTCGTCGCGTACCCGCCGCCGGCGAGCAGGGCGCAGACCTCGTCCCCCGGCTGCCAGGCGGTCACCCCGGCGCCGACCGCGGCGACCCGGCCGGAGCACTCCAGCCCCAGCACGGCGGACGCGCCCGGCGGCGGCGGGTAGAAGCCCTGGCGTTGCAGCAGGTCGGCGCGGTTGACCGCGGAGGCGACCACGTCGATGGCGATCTCACCCGGGCCAGGCGGGGCGAGGTCGTCCACCTCCGCCCAGGACATGACCTCGGGAGCACCGAAAGACGCCACTGTCACCGCACGCACCAACCCACCGTATCCACGCCCGCCCACCCGCGCACAGCAGATCCGCCGTCGTCCGCCGTGGGGCAGCCGTCATACGGCCACCCGCCCGCGCACCGCGTCCACCCGCACCCACGATCATCAACCGGCCGCGGGAACAGGCGTCCCCCGGCAGGAACGCGGCCCACCGGGCTTCGGTTTTCCGAACCGTGCCGAAGTCCGCTCAGGACCACTGGCCCCGACAACCGGGAGGGGTCCCGAGACGACTGATTTTTTCTGGTCGAGAACCGATTACGGACGATCAGCAATTGGGCATTCACAATGACGAAAATCGCCATCCGCATACGGGCGGAAAACGGTTTGGATCAGCCTTTACTGATATCGTGCTCCCACGGTCTCCGCGTTCAGAAGTCCTCAGGAAGACGGTACGGAAGGGTTTCGTTACCGTACGGGCCGCCATACGGAAGATCAGGGACTAGCCCGAGACCAGTCGCAGTACGGCGGCTCCGTCGGAAGACCATCCGGCCAACTGGACCGAAACCGTCCCGGGTTCCGGAGCCGGCGGCCCCTGCACTTTACCGGGAGCGCAGAATCCGCTGCGGAAACCACCGCCGCGGAGAAACGTGAAAATGGTACCGCAGGTGCCTTTGAGGGTGCCGGACGCCTGCCCGCCATTCGCCAGGCTCAGCTCGAAGTCGAGTCCGTCGGGACTCACCTTGGTCACGGAAAGAGCGTCGGGGCCGACCGCGATGTCGACCGGCCCGTGCACGGACACCTCGCAGGTGCCGTCCACACAGGCTTCGAACCGTGTGCCGTCGACCGCGTTTAACGGCGGAGGCGACGGAACGGCTCTGGCGACAGGCGAGGTGATAACGGGAACGACGATGGACGCCGTGGTGGCGGCAGGTGAGGTGACAGGAGGCACGATGGTGGGCACCGCGGTGGTGACAGGGACGGTTATGGCAGGGGCGCTGGTGGACGTCGCGACGGTAGCGACCTGGGAGCCGCAGCCAGCTATGGAAAGTGCCGCGAGAAGTACGCATCCCACACGCCCGCGAGGTCCCGGGGTCAACACGGAGCCACCGTTTCGACAGGCCATCATCGATTACTGGTCCTCTCGCTCTGTCACCGGCCATCCGGCGCGCTGGCGACGATGCGGCGTACTCGCCAGCCGCACTCCCGCGAGCCCACACCGTTGGTTGCCGGCTGATCCGCCTACATCATGTCCGGTCAACGGTGTCATAAAGTAGTTGCCATGTGGTGGCTATTGTGACAACAGTGACTTTTCTCGACGCCGCACCTTGGCGTCCTGGCGAGCGAATGGCCGGATGACAAGCGCTCCCCGGATGACGGGGAAGAGCCCGAGCGGCTGGAACAAGCCGATGGACCGCGCGGAGACAAAGTTGACCAATCCGTTGAGCACAGTGATCGGCTCGACGATGACGATGACAATGACGAAGCGGATTCATGACAGCCGGTGGGGCAGCATGACCGCGCATGCCAGCGGCGCCCCGGCCAGCACGAGGAACACCAGCGCGGCGATGCCGAGCAACCCGGCCTCGCCGGAATCGGCGTGGCCATCCGCGGCAGTGGTGCCGAACAGCAGGACGAATGCTCCGCCCGCGATACCGAGCGCCGTCCGTATGAACATCGCCGTTCCGGCGGCCCGCCACCCGGGCCGGCGCACTCGCGTACATTTCGATCGCGTACATTTCGAAGAAACGCGACCTCGACGACCCGACCCGTGCACCGCGGGAGGCGCCAACCTCGCCGGTACACGCCTTCCCGCTCGTCGATGACGACCGTAACAACCCTGCCCTGACACCATGGGAACGGCAGACTCTCCTGGGTGGCCGAGAGTCTGCCGCACGTCGCCATCGTCCGGCGTCCCAATATCGAGAAAAATACCGTGGAGACCTGCCTGGAACGAGTCCGGCAGAAGTACCGCGGCAAGGGGTGCCTCATAAAAAGCCCGAGCGACTACGTCAGACGTGTAAAAGAAAACCCGATCCGCGGCGACCTGCCGTGGACGACGACGGCGGCTCCGGCACGTGACGTCGTCACCCATGCTGATCGGCTGGCCCGATGAAGCCCAGATGGCCACCGGGTGGCATGCGAGCCGCCCCGGACGGCCCGGGCACGGATCAGACGGGTTCGGGCTCGGGCTCGGGCTCGGTCGGAGCGGGTTCGGTGTAGGGGGAGGGCTCGTGCGGGGCGGGCGGCAGATCGGGCGTAGTGGGAAGCAGCGGAGCGGGGTCGTCCGGGATCGGAGCGTCCGGATCAAGCGGAGGCGGTGGGGCAGGCCGATRCACACGGACGTCCCGGCGAGCCACAACGACTTCGTGCGAAGCACCCATATGCGCCGGCATACCCCGACCGGTGCCCCACGGAAACATCGTTACGTCATCCGGCAACAGTCCGCGGACAGGATGAGGGAGTGRATCACCCGATCCCGGCCGGATGATGACCAAATCGTGGCGATGGCCGAATTGGACGGACCCGCCGCAGCCCATAGGCTGCGCGCCGGACATACTTCTCTCATCCTGCCACCGGGCGAGATCCACACATGTGGCGCATCGCCCATCGGACGAGCTTCAGGAGCACGCCGGTTGGAACGGGACGGCGACACCATCGAAGCGGGCGGTGCCGCGGGTACCTCCGTGGTACCGGCGGACCCCGTGTCACCGGATGCCCCTGTGGCACCCGATGATCCCGTAGTACCAGATGGCCACGTCGGTGACCGCGCCCGTACCCGCCCGGCAGCCGTGGACGGTGGCCCCGACGGCCACGACGACCCCTGTACCCCCCATGGCCCCGATAGTCACGGCGACCCCGGTGGCCCCGGTGGCCCGGCCGCGGAGTTCCACGCCTTCTTCGAGCGGCACCATCGCCAGCTGTCCCGGCTCGCCTATCTGCTGACCAACGACCATGACGCCGCCGACGACATCACCGCCGACGCGTTCACCGCCGCCTGGCGGCGCTGGGACAGGGTCCGCCAGGCCGACAGCCCGCTGGCCTACCTCAGACGTACCGTCGCGAACATGGCCGCGAGCCGGCTACGGCGGATCATGCGCGAGCGGCATGGCCTCGGCATTCTCGGCAGCCTGGCCGAGACCCGCAGCACCGACACCGACGTGCCGGCCGTCGTCGACGTCCGGACGGCGTTGATGTCGCTGGCGGCCGGCAAACGGGAGTGCCTGGTGCTCCGGTACGCCTTCGACCTCTCCGAGGACGAGACCGCCCGCACCCTGGGGATCTCCGTCGGCACGGTCAAGAGCCAGACCTCGAAGGGCGCCGGTGAGCTGGAGCGCATCCTGCTGGCGGGCACACGCGACAACGCGCGTGGGAGCGCCCGGGGGCCGCAGGCCCCGCCGGCGGCGGATCCCGTGGCACGACTGGGCAGGAAGCATCCCGAGGCGCGCAAGGGGCTGCCACGCCGGCGGCGCGACGTCGATCCGCGGGCTCGGCTGCGGGGTGGGGAGGCGACATGACAGGCGGTCGCCGCTRCACCGGCCGTCGCCACCGCGGACACACCCTCGTGGAACCGGGGCCGTGGCTGTCCGAGACGCTCACGGACGCGGCGAACGCACACGAGCCGGACAGCGCGCGGATCCGCGGACGCGTTGTCGGGCCGGGCCGTGAGACCCGCCCACCGCTGGCCCACGCTGCCGGCCGTCGCTCCGAAAGCCCGGATCGGCTGCCTCGTGACCAGCGACGGCGGCAGGGTCTGGAGCGGCAGGGCCTGGAGCGGCAGGGCCTGGAGCGGCAGGGCCTGGAAAGGACGGCCCCGCGGGGAAGAAGGCCGGGGAGACCGCCGGCCGTTTCCTCCCGATCCGCGACGATTACCCTGGGTGCCGTCGCCGGCGTGCTCGGCGTCGTGGCGATCACACTGATCGGCATCCGGACGGTCCCGTCACGCAATAATGATCATTCTATGTCGGCCACGGCGCTTCCGGTACCGCCGCCCGCTTCCGCGACCGGGGTCACCCTGCCCCTGCCCATCCCCTCGCAACAGCCCGCGTCGGCTGGGCCGACGTCACAGACCACACCCGACCCGGCCGCCGCGCCTCCGTCACCCCGAGCACCGGCGGACAAGGCGCCGCGGGTCCAGCTCAGTGTCGGCCCGACGCCCCCGGAACGGATCATTCTGCCGACCCCGGGCGCCCGGGACTGGGTCCTTTACGGGAACGGCGCGAACAGATCCACCGAGCGGGTACGCGCGAACCTGGCAGAACCGATCATTGGCCGGCTCAATGTGTCCGGCAGCGACCCGACGGTGGTCGCCGCTACCAGCCGGTTCGACTGGAGCGCGGGCAGCCCGCAGCGGACGGGCCGCAACTATGCCGACGCCCTGGCGCTGCGGGACTCCGGCAGGTTCCGGCTTGTCGTCCCGACGGCCGGCCAGGCCGGCCGTCTGAGCCTGTACCTGGGCACGCTGGGGGTACGGGGCGTGGTGCGGGCCGGCATCGACGGGCAGGATGTCTCGTCTGTCGTCGTGCAGTCGGGCCATTCGAGCAGATGGGTGGGTTCGGTAGTCGAGATCGACTTCGACCCGGGCTCGAGTGGAGACATCCTGACCGTCGAGGTGTCTGCCCGGGCAGAGCCCGATTCAGATGACGCAGACGATCGCGACTACTCGAACAATCGTGACAAGCAGGACGAACGGCGCGACCTGGACGGGCAGGGCAGCCCCGGCGGCGGCAGGTTGTCCAGGCCGCAGCAGGTCCAGGCGGCGCCCCCGGGGCAGATCTCGCTTGCCGCGGCTGTCCTCTCCGGCCGCCGGTGAGCCGTTCTCGACGTCGAAAAAAATGTTCCGGACGCGGCAACCCCGCCAGGCTCCCGGGCGACTGGACATATGAACGTGCGGACAGCTCCGCTGCGCTCAGGACCGGTGATCTCTCGGCTGACCAAAGCGCTGTTTCCGAACGTTCCGGCTCGCCCGTTCCCCGCTAACCCCCCCCAGCCGGGGCGGGCGAGCCGTACTTGTCAACCCGTCCGACAGCCACGCCGGGCACGAACGGATGTAGCGTCGCAGACGTGCGCCGAATCCTCTTCTCGCCCTCCTGGATCCTGCGTCACGCGCTCGCACTTTTCATGATCGCCCTGTTCGCCAGGCTCGGGTGGTGGCAGTGGGAGAAGGGGCAGTCCGGTCGCGGGACCCTGCAGAACCTCTTCTACGGTGTGGAATGGCCGATCTTCGCCGCGGCCGTGATCTTCGGCTGGTGGCAGATGGTGCGCGAGGAACTTCGTCCAGGATCGGCGAAGAGGGCTCCCGCGGCCGGTGAGGCGGCCCGTCCCGGCACGGACGGACAACCATGGAACGAACGCCACGGGCCTGGTGGGCCGGGCGGGTCCGGCACTGACGGTTCGCCCAGCAACGGCTTTGGCGACGATGAGGAGGATGACGAGGAGTTGGAGGCGTACAACCGCTACCTTGCCTCGCTCTACGAGCGGGACACGCCGTCCGGATCGGGGACACGGTGACACCGCCCACCAAGGAGGACGCCCGGGGCCCAGCCCCGGGACCGGAGCCCACGGCAGGCCCTGGAAGGGCGGAAACGACGGCGAGCGGCGCCGGCGCCGGTTCCGCCTCGGACTCCGGGCGCTTCAGCGAGCGCGCGGTCCGTCGTGCGCTGCTGCGCTTCCGGGTGATCGCCTATCTCGTCGGTGTGGGGCTGATCACACTCGTGCTGGTGGGCGTGCCGCTGAAGTACCTGGCGGACGCCCCGGCGCTCGCCGAGACCRTCAGCCCCGTCCACGGGCTCCTGTTCATGATCTATCTCGCCCTGACCGCGGACCTGTCGTCCCGATGCCGGCTGGGCACCGTGCCGACCCWGTGGGTCATGCTGGCCGGCACGATTCCCTTCCTGTCGTTCGTGGCGGAGCGCCGGGTCACCCRCACGGTGCTCGAACGACAGCGGTCCACTCACGGCACGTGAGACCTTTTCACAACGTAACGACAACAACCGCCGGACGTGATGTCACGCAACGCTAATAACCAATGCTGACGTCCGTCCGGCGGCGGAAACATTACGACTAAGAGCACCTGATGTTGGAGAAGCCCCGCTCCGCGCCCTGAATCCTATTGTCACAACCGACCACGTTCTGGGTGCTGTCGCCGTTGTGGATATAAACCCCGAACCCTCCGCCGTTCACCGCGAGCGAATTGTTCCGGATGATGTTCCGTCGTCCCCAGCCGGCGGACTCGACGTGGGTCTGGATACCGTCCTTGATGCTTCCGCCGCCCCGGCCGGTGTTGTCCACGACGGTCCACCCGTTACCCTTGAGGTCGATCCACGAGTCGGCCTCGACCAGTCTGTCGGCGGACAGCGTGTTCCCGGAGATGATGCCGCCGGTGGTGCCTTCCTTGATGTCGATGTTCTCCGACGTCGTGCCGGCGATGTCATTCCCGATGATCGAATTCCGGTCGCTGTTGTCCGGGCTGCAGTTCGAGTACTTGCACCAGTTGCTGCTGGCRCTACCGACGTAGACACCTTCGCCGAACTTCTCCGAGCGGTTCCCGGTGTTCCGGATGACGTTCCTGGTCACCAGATTGTCGGAGCTGAAGGAACGCAGGTGGATGGCCTCGTCCCCGATGGCGCTCACACTGAGCCCGGCAATGATGCCGTACTGGACGCCGTCCGCCATCACGCCCTTCTTGCCATTGCGGACGCTGAAACCCGACAGGCGGACGTAGGAGGCATGGTCGATGTGCAGGATGTAGTCGGTGTCGTCCTGGCCGTCCAGCACGGCGTTGCGCGAACCGCACAGCCAGATCGGCTGTGCTGCCGTGCCCGATCTGGCGATGGTGAAGCCGCCGGCGTATGTGCCGTCGGCCAGTCGGATGACCGCGCCGGGCTTCGCCGACGCCAGCTCTGTCTTGAGGTCACCGGCGTTACGGACGGTGGGCTCACCTGCCGGACAGGTCACCTCCTGGCTGCCGGGCTGAGGCCCGCCGCCCTGGGTGACGGCCGGCCCGGCCCCGGCGGCGGACGCCCGCGGGGAAGCCTCGGAAGCTGCCGAGCCCGTGGCTGGCGGCGCCTGCGAGCTCGCCGTTTTCGTGCCGCCCTGGCAGGCGGCGACCGTCACCGCGCACGCGAGTGCCACCGTCACCGTCACGTACTGACCCCAACGCCTGCGGGTGCCCCGGGAAGCCGGCCCTGTCGAGGGGCCGGCCGTCCCGGTAGGGACCCCCGCAGGAGGGATCGTCACAGTGGATCCCTCCTGGTGTAACGGTCACGATCTTTCCCATTGTAGGAAATCATCGCTCGCGATCCGACGGTGTCGTATTTCACCACCGCGGCACCTTCGCGATCGCCCTGGATCGTGGCGTCATCCGCCTCCGGGTCGCCCTCATAAAAACGATCATCTGGAAGCCGGTCGTTCCGGGCCTGCGGATATCCCTGTGGCACGGCGGCGCTGGTGGGGCCACCTCCACGGAAATCGTCATCCTCGCCCTCGGCGAACCGCTCGAAGAGATCGTCAGGATACCGTGCCGCACGGTCACGCAGGTAACGCAGGCCGTCCATGGTCGGGTTGTCGTCCTGGTTGGCCCGGGCACCATCACGACCACGCCMGCTGAACGCCCTGTCGGAGCTGCCGCTGCCGGGCCCCGCCTGCCGGCCGGCTGGGCCGGGCGGCGGCGCGGACGCGGCGGGCCAGGACTGGTCGCCGTACCGCGGCTGGGATGCAGGCGGATACTCCTGCGCGGCGGCGCCGCGGTAGGTGGTCGTCCGCTGGGCGCCCTGGCCGGGTACCAACGGTGTCCGTCCACGGTCCCCGGGGCGCGGAGGCATGGGGATCACCTCGGTCGCCTCGACCAGTTCCAGCCGCTCGACGGCGGCCTGCAGGCCGGCCGGGCCGGCCGCGGCCGCAGCCGGCTGCGGGCCAGCCGGAGCAGCAGCCACGCTGGTCATACGCCGTACCAGCAGATCGGACTCGGGATAGGGGTGTTCGTTGGCCGCGCGCTTGCGCCAGCGCCGGCCGGTACGCCAGCCAAGAATCGGCAGCAGTGCCATGAACGACCAGACGAACAGGGCCGGGTGCCGTTCAAAGATCGCGTACCACGGGCGTTCGAGCCGGGGAATCCACTTCGACGTGTCGTTGCTCTTCACGGCCGCGGCGGTGATCCCGACGGCTTTGCGGATGTCGACGGCTCGCCAACCCCGGCCGGCCAGTGTGTTGTTGCCCACGGTCGTGCCGTCAGACTGGCCGCGTATGGTCACCGCGAACTCGGTCGAGCCGGATATCTTGTTACGGCTGATGATGTTCGTTGCGGCGTCCTGGGTGATGATCCCCATCCGCCCGTCGGCGAGCGTGTTGGTGGTGACGGCCGTCCGCTTGGCGTCCGGGCCGATCTGCAGGGCGGAGTCGACCACGCCTCCGACGGTGTTGTCGAGGATCTGGGTGCCGTTCGCACCRCTCTTGACCACGACGCCCACCTGGCTGCCGGACACCTTGTTGCCGCGTACGACGGTGTCCTCACCGCCGAGGACCCGGACCCCGTAGCGCCCGTTGCCGCTCAGCGTGTTCGCCTCGATGACGGTTCCCTTGATCTGGTTGATCTGGACGCCGGTGGCGGTGGCGACGATGCCGATACCGCGGCCGTCCAGCGTGATCCCGTCACCGCTGTTGTCCGTGATCGTGCTGCGCATGACCCGGGAGCCGGAGGCGCGGTCGATGGTGATGCCGTCGCCGTGGTTGCCGGTGGAGGTGCTGCCGGAGATGAGGGTGCTGACCGCGTCCCGGTGGATCGCCAGGCCGGCCCGGTCGTTGCCCTCCAGCCGCACATTGATCATCTGGATGCCCTCGCTACCGGAGATGTAGGCACCCCAGACGTTGTTGACGAACGTGGAGTTGGCCGCGCCACCGGTGCTGGGCTCGCCCTTGCTACCCGTCCAGGCCACACCGCCGGTACGGCCGCTCCAGAAGCCCAGGTTGGACGCCCGGGCGTTGCGCACGACCAGTTCGCCACCCATCGTGCGGATGTAGGCGCGCCCGTCCACCGCGTTGACGTCGGGCTTGAGCTCCTTGATGTCCCAGCCGGTGACGTTCAGTGGCTGCTGCGCGTTACCGTTGATCTCGATGGCGCCACGCCAGCTGGTGAGTCCGACGAATCCCGCCGAGCTGCTGGCGAGCCGCAGTGACCCGGCCCGCTGATCGATGACCAGACGGGCGTCCGGCCCGACCACGATGTTGGTCAGCACCAGGGTGGCGCCGTCGACCTCACGGCGCATGCCACCGGCGGCGGCAACCTCCTCGATCGTGTAGGGAGCCGGCCGGGCGGGCAGCAGCAGGGTTGGCAGGCTGCCCTGGGTCTGCACCATGGCAGGTGCCCGCAGCACCCCGAACTTCTCGAACGTCGACCGCAGGCGGATGTCCTCGGCGTCGACGAGCAGGGCCTGCTTCTTGGCGTCCGCCGAGGTGACCGGGGGCAGCGGCGACGGGGGCGCGGCCTTCGCGGGGCCGGCCACGCCGATCAGGATGGAGGCGGCCCCGAGAAGGACACCCGCGCACACGCCACCGCTCAGGACACGAGCCCACGGTCGCCGACGGCTGGGGGACGGCCCGGCGCCGGGTGACAGCCCACGGCGAACGGAGAATCCGAGCGTCGGGATGATCATGAAACTCCGATCATTATTGGCTCACCCGAACGGACGCGTCCGACTGCCCCTCGCCACCGATCAGGTCGGCACGCCGAGTCAGCCAGCCCTGCTTGTTCATCGAGATGAATGCCCAGGTCTTGATGGGCAGAGCAACGATGACGATCATCACGACCACCACCGGGAGGATGAAGATGTCGCGCGGCTGCTCCCRCAGATGCGACAGCCCGCGCACGGCGCGCCCGCCCAGCAGCCACGCGATCGCGATGAGGGGGGCGTTCGCCTGCGGCCGGACCATCCAGAACCCGAGGTAGGTCATGGCCACGCCCATGGTGACCGGCGTGAGCAGGATCTGGAGAACGCTGATCTGGCAGATCAGCGGCTGGCGCCACAGCCAGCCCTTGTAGATCGCGGTCAGGTAGCAGCGATAGGAGTTGCGGCTCCACCGCACCCGCTGCTTGATGAACGCCTTCAGCGAGTCGGGGAACATCGATATGGCCCGGGCCGTGTCCTGGTGCACGGTCTTGTAACCGGAGGCGAGGGTGAGCCAGGTCAGCCGCCCGTCGTCCCCGGCTATGYACCGTCTGCCCAGGAAGAACTCGTTCTCCAGGTTGTGCAGCACCGGCAGGATCGCGGACCGGCGGTAGGCCGCGGTCCGTCCGGACAGGCAGGCGACCGCGCCCGCCCGGCCCTGCGCCGGCACGTAGTCGAGGTAGCGGATGTCGACCAGCCAGTTGGCCACCCGGCGCCAGACGCTGGTCCGTGCGTTGTAGACGCTCTGCCGGGTGCCGACCCCGCCGACCTTGGGATCGACGAACGGCATCTGGACGGCGGCGAGCAGGCCCGGCTCCCAGGCCGTGTCGGAGTCGCAGAGGACCACGATCTCCTTGGTGGCGGCCTTGATGCCCACACCGAGGGCGGAGCGCTTGCCCTCGTGCACAAAGGGGAGGACACGCAGGTTGCGGTGCTCCCGCGCGTGCCTTCGCAGCCGGCTGATGAGCYCGGTGTCCTCGACGTCCGGGACGATGATGATTTCGTCGGGGTTCTGCGCCAGCCACGTCTGTAGACAGCGCTCTATGACATCCGGGTCCTCACGGAAAGAGGGGACGACGACGGATGTGGATGCCCGAAACTTGTTGTTGATCGGCTTGTAACGAGATGACAATACACGTCGGAACAACCACACCGACCACGAGATCACTCCCGCGATGCCCAGGGGAACAAGTCCCCAGTACGATCCGACGCGGTCGATCACGGTACTGAGCGCGTCCATTGCCTAGCGTTTTCCCTCCGAGGGGTTACCGTAAAGACCCACCTGAAAAGTAGCGGCCCGGTGGCCCCTCCCTCTCCTATCGGCCAAAAACTTGGCCGTCGGACGCGAAGGGGCATAGAACCCCACCCCCGATGGCAGTTGCACTGGAGGTTAGCAGTGTGACGTGAATCGCACGTACCCCGGGGTGCCGGTCACTACGGAACGCACCTACTCTGTCACGAGAAATAACGTGACCCCGGCAGATTTACTCTGCGATCACGAGGTGCGTGCATAATGCCTCTTCTTCGCATCGCATGGCTCCGGGTGGCGGCAAACGTTAACGGATCATGTCGAATGCACAACGCCCATAGTCAGATTACCGCCAACTGGGAGTTGACAAACCACATGGGAACAACAACAGTTGTTGATCCATTGAGAATTTCCGTCATTGGAACCGGCTACCTGGGCGCGACACACGCGGTCTGCATGGCCGAACTGGGCTTCGAGGTCATCGGTGTCGACGTCGACCCGGGCAAGATCAAGCGGCTCACCGCCGGCGAGGTGCCCTTCTTCGAGCCCGGCCTGGAGGAACTGCTTCGCAAGAACCTGGAGTCCGGCCGCCTGTCCTTCACGACATCGCTGGCGGACGCCGCCAGTGCGGCGGACGTCCACTTCGTCTGCGTCGGGACGCCCCAGCATCCCGAGTCGAACTCCGCGGACATGCGCTACGTCGACGCCGCGGTCAGCGGACTGATCGCGGGTGGGTTGCGGCCGGGCTCGCTGGTCGTGGGCAAGTCCACGGTCCCGGCCGGGACGGCGGCCCGCCTCGCCGCCTGGCTGTCCGAGCAGGCACCCGGGGTCGAGCTCGCCTGGAACCCGGAGTTCCTGCGGGAGGGCTTCGCCGTCGACGACACCCTGCGCCCCGACCGGCTCGTGTTCGGCGTCGCGCCCGGCGGCAACGCCGAGGCGACGCTGCACCGCGTCTACGCGTCGGTGATCGCCGCCGGCACGCCCGTCGTCACCGTCGACTACCCCACCGCGGAACTGGTCAAGGTGGCCGCGAACGCCTTCCTCGCCACCAAGATCTCCTTCATCAACGCGATGGCCGAGGTCTGCGAGGTCACCGGGGCCGACGTCACCCACCTGTCCAAGGCCATCTCGTACGACACCCGGATCGGCGGCCGCTTCCTGCACGCCGGCCTCGGCTTCGGCGGTGGCTGCCTGCCCAAGGACATCCGCGCCTTCCAGGCCCGCGCGACCGAGCTCGGCGCCGGCCAGGCCGTGGCCTTCCTGGCCGAGGTGGACGCCATCAACCTCCGGCGCCGCACCCGCACCGTCACCCTCGCCACCGAGGCGCTCGGCGGCGACGTCACCGGGAAGAAGGTCGCCGTGCTCGGCGCGGCGTTCAAACCCAACTCCGACGACATCCGGGACTCCCCCGCCCTCGCGGTGGCCGACACCCTGCGCAAGGCCGGTGCCACGGTCGCCGTCTACGACCCGGCCGCCATCCCGAACGCCCAGCGCGCCTACCCGGAGATCATCTACGCCGACAACGCCGTCGACGCCGCGACCGGGGCGCATATTGTGCTACATCTCACAGAATGGACAGAATTCCGCGAGCTCGCCCCGAACGCACTGACCGCGGTTGTCGCGGCCCGCACCATCATTGACGGTCGCAACACCCTCAACCCGGCCCAGTGGCGTGCCGCGGGCTGGACGTACCACGCGCTCGGCCGTCCCTGACAAGTCGGCGAACCAACAGCATCAGCCGGAGCGCCACGACCGGGTGGACATGACGCTCCGGCTGATCGCTACCGCGCTCCGCCCGGCCGGCACGGCGGGGTGGTCCGTCACCGCCCCGGGCAGGCGGACCGCAAGCCGTTCGTCAGGGCCGAGCCAGCTGACCCGCCCCAGCCTGCGACCGGGACGCGGGCGGCCCGCCGCCGTCGTCGGCATCCCCGCGGCACGAAGCTGCGCCAGTTCCGTCCCGAACGCGAAAACGCGCCCGTCCGACCAGGTGAGCAGGTCCTGCCCCGGGTCGCCGGTACGGGCGCACACAAGCTGCCGGCGGTCCGGCTCCCAGATCAGCGCGACCCAGTCCCCGCCCAGCGGCCCGAGACAACGTTCGCCGTCCCTGCGGTAGGCGGCCGCGAGCAGGCAGGCGTCGGTGGAGCCCGCGCAGGCAGGAGCCGCGGGCCGGTCATCTGACACACCGGCCGCGGGTTGCGCGTACGGGCCGGCTGACGCACCGGCCGACAGGTGCGCCTGCGGGCCGGCCGACGGTTGCGCGGGCAGGACAGCCGGGGCACCGCCACGCGGTGAGATCGGGCCGCTCCCACCCCGCCGCCGCCGTCCGGGGCAGCCGTCGAGGACGACGACCAACCCCTCCGCGTCCACCGCGATCGGTGGTGTCGGGTCACCGGGGAACCCCGAGGCCGTCACCACGCCGAACGGCCCGTCGAGGTGCACGCCCCGCGCCGGCGGCAGGCCCACCGACGACGAGGCGAGCATCGCCGTGAGGACCGAACGCCGCACCGGGGCATCGTCCAGGCGCAGCAGCCCGCAAACCGTCATACCCGCTCTCCCGCGATCAGCGGTCCCCGGGCGTCCGCCCGGCCCCGCCCACTCCCGCCCGTTCCTGTCCATGACCGTCATCGACCGGCCGGCAGCGGGTGGGCCACCCGGGCCCCGGCCGCGCTGCATTCAACGCGGAAAGTAGCAGCACGCCGTCGTCGTGTCGCCGTCGTTCACCCCGGCCACCGTTCGCGCCGGGACCACCCACCTGGCAAGCGAAACGATACGGACAATTACTGGCCGGGACGGCGACAGATTTTCCGCCGGAAAACGCGGACGACGGCAGGCGCACGATCCCCGGATAAAGATCGGGGCTCGGCACCCAATGGACCCGGCCCCAAAAGGACCACAACAGCCGACGGCCACAGTGACCCACCGATATGCCTCCGAGCGGACAGTGTATCGTGACCCGGAGAATTCTTGAGATCACCCCCCAGCCCAGCGGCGCACGAGCGGGAGTCGGTGGATGAACGACAGAAACGGATTGTACCTGCCCAGAGTCCCTGGTTCGCAGCCCTCCCGGCCCACCGATGACGGGATCATTCTTCCGGGCCGGCCGGCCCGGACCCGGCGGGCCGTGCTGGGGTCAGCCCTCGGTCTGCTGGGTGCGGCGGCGRCAGGCTGTTCCCGGCCCGACAACACCTTCGACCCGGCCAGCGAGGTGCTTCCGCCGGATGCCGACGCGGTCACCCCTCCTCCCACGACCGGGCCGCCGCCGACTCTGGCAAACGGGGCCGCGGACTTCTTCGGAAAGGGTTTCATTCCGGAACAGTACGCGGCGTTCGGGTTGGATCGGGCACAGATACTGCCATCCGACAATCCACATTTTCCCAAGATGGTAAGAGTTTCGCTGTCAACGGACACAATCAACACGGAGAATTCGGTTTATCGCGACGGCGACACATACGGCGGCACCCAACTCTTCCTGTCCAGGGAGGACCAGCCGACGGAAGAGCTATACCTGCGTTATTATTTGCGATTTCCGGAGAAGTTCGATTTCAATAAAGGAGGAAAGCTCCCCGGGCTCTTCGGGGTCCTGTACAAGCCAGCGTCCAAGGAACGCACCAACGACTACCAGGATGGTTACGCCAGCCGGTTCGCCTGGCGTAAAGAAGGTGAAGGACTAATCTATTCGAACACCGCCCGTCCGGACAACCCCATCACCATGGTCGGTAAGAAGAAGTGGATGTGGGAGCCCGGTAAATGGATTTGCGTCGAACATGGCGTCCGCATGAGCTCCGATAAGTTTTCCCAGGAACTCCTCGCCGTCTGGATCAACAACCAGGAAGTACACAAAGAACACAGGTACAACCCACGTATTTCTGACCGGCTTCGCATCGGCKGCATCATATTCTCCGTCGTGTACGGCGGTGGCGACCGCTCGTTCGCTCCCAAGACGGACACCAGTATCGATCTCGCCGGCTTCGCCATCGGCGCCCAACGGGTCGGCCCCCTTCCCGAGCCTCCGGACTGAGACCTCGGGCCGCGTTCCCGGCTGCTCCAGGCCCGGCCCGGCGGGGGTCCGAGCCCGACAACCCCTGAACGGACGGACAGAGCCCCCGTGAGGGCATCCGGCCATCCTCCGTTCCGTGTCACCCACCCCAACGAGCGGCTGTCCTCCGTTGGGAAAAGGTGCCTACCTCCGGCCACCACGACCGGAGCGGGTGGCCAGGCGCGGCTGGCAGTCCGCCAGATGGGCGTCGAAACCCTGCACGTTCTGCCAGGTCGCATGGCAGACCCGGCAGTGCGTGGTCTCCGGGTCGCTCCACTGGGCGCTGCAGCCACCACAGGTCGCCGTCACAGGCGTGTCGCCCTTCCTGATCGGCTGGCCGGCGTTACGGACCGGCAACGGCAACATCGGCTGGGCACGTCGTGGCGTGCGGCCTGACGGAGTCTGGCGTCGGATCGGCACCCGGTCATCCTGTCCCAGAATGGGCCAACCACGGCGCAACCTTTTCCTATGAGCGTGGCAACGAGACTCAACACGCCCCGCCGGGCGCCTCCGTACGAGCAGGCGACCCCGACAAAAGCCAGTTAAATCACATACAGCCGGCATATGATCAAGTACAGCCCAAAAAGTATGAAAGGGACCCGGTGGCGCTGGTGACGCTGGTGACGCTGGCGGCGAGGAGAACGCCAGTGGTCTCCAGGCGCGGCCCGCCGCTGTTTCTCCGCCGCCGATGAGACGACGCTCCGGGCACGGTCCCGGGGACGTCGCTCCCGAGGACGTCACAGGTAGGCGTCCACGGCGAACTTCACCGCGAACCCGATGGCCGCGACACCGATCAGCAGCCGCAGCGCTCCCACCCGCAGCCGCCGTACGATCGCCGGGCCGAGCGCGCCGCCTATGAGCAGGCCGCAGGCCAGGGGCGGCACAGCCGGCCAGTACACCGGTCCGAAGCCCGTGAAGGCCGCCGCGGCGACCCCGTTCGGCATCCCCAGGAGCACGTTCTTCATCGCGTTGACCCGCGGGAGCGGTTCGGGTATGGCAGCACCAAGCACCGCAAAGAGGATGATCCCACCGCCGGCGCCGAAATAGCCGGTGTAGACCGTGGAGACGAACAACGCGACGGCCAGCGGCRGCCCCCGCTCATCCAGCAGGCCTCCGCCTCCGACCGAGCTCATCAACCGGTGCCGACACAGCACCAGCACACCGGCGCCGGCCACCAGCCAGGGCACCACTGCCTCGAAGGCGCCGGCCGGGCTCGCCAGCAGGAGCAGCGCCCCCGTGACCCCACCCGCGAGACTCACGGGGCCCATCCGCATCAGCCGCCAGTACTGCCCCGCCAGCTCCGAGCGCGACCCGATGGCCGCGCCGACCGCCACGAAGACCAGAGAAACCGTGTTGGTGACGTTGGCCTGCACCGCCGGCAGCCCGAACCACAACAGTGTCGGGTAGGAGACGACGGAGGCCAGCCCGGCCACGGTCGAGGTGATCCCGGCCAGTACGCCGCAGACGATCAGCGTCAGGGCGTCGGCGGCTGTCAGCGGGCGGCCCGCGCCCGGGCGATCGGCCCATCCGATCCGTCGACACGAAGTGGGCGCTTCCGAACACCTTGCCGCATACCTGCCAGGATATGCGCTCCGAAGCAAAAAAGATCTTTCTGTGGACCGGCTGTGACCCGATCCGCGTGCCCGTGCCGTCCAGGCCGCGACGGCAGCAGCGACACGAGGGACACGGCGTGGCTTGGACGATCACTCCGCCATCCGGATCAGACACCCGGACGGCGGAGGATCAGCCGAGCGACACGTTGAGGCAGAGCCGCAGCAGTCCGAGCAGGCTCGGGCACGAGTTCTGCCGCGGGGCGGCCTGCTGCGTCGGCGTGGGAGTGGGCTTCGGGGTGGACGCCGCGGCAGGGGCGTTCTTCGCCGGCGCGGGCGCGGCAGGTGCGGGTGAAGAAGCCACCGCGGTCCTGCCCGCGACAGGCGCGGGGGGAGCGGGCGCGGATCCGCCGCCCTGGGCCTGTGCGGAGGCGGGCTCAGCTGCCGTCAGACGCGGCGTGATGACGCCACCGCCGGCCGCCGGTGGCTGCCCCGGCGTCAGCGCGCTGACCGCGACCGTGGAGCCGCCCGGGACGCCTGTCGGACCTGCCGGATACGGGGAGGCCTGACCCGGATACGACGGCGCCCACAGCTGATCGTCGACGTGGGCGGGTTCCCTGCCGGTGTCCGGGCGGACGGCAGCGCTGGACGGCGCGGAGCCCGCCACGATCGGTCCCGCTACGACCGGTGATGTGTCAGTCGTGTCCGATAAGGAAATGAACCCCATCCCGCCGACCACGAAGGCGGCGGCCCCTGAAATAACCGCGAGTCGCATTATCGGCGCGACCGGGTAATCGCGTCGGCGATGGTGAGATCTGGAGCGTAACATCGTGAGGTAGCGGCGAGCGCATCCTTACTCGATAGCATGGACAGAGTACTGAGACAGAGTGCCAAGGATGCCGACCGTACCACTTAAGCCGACAACCTGATAGAGCTTTGGCGCCGGGCCGCCGGATCGACAATCGGCGATCAAGGCGGCCAGCCGAAAATGTCGATCTCCGGATCCGCCGCCGACGCAGACGTCCACCACGATCATTTCCTCGGGTGAGCAGCGCCCATGGCCGGTCGGCGAAGAGCATCTGAGGCCGCCGGCAACGAGGGTGCGCAGGCCCGCGGCGGCTCCCAGCACATGGCGCCGCAGGCAGGGCCCGGGCTTCGTGACCCCGCCCCATGCGCCCCACCCATCCGCGCCCGCCCGCACCTGCCCGGACCTGTCACTTACCTGCCCATACCTGCTTCTACCTGCGCGATCGCCTCACGACCAGCCGCCTTCCCGGTCTCTTCCCGGTCTCTTCCCGGCTCGCGTCAGGCAGGACTCGGCCCGGCTTGGCCGGGTCGACGTCCGACGCCTGCCAAGGGTCTTCCAGGAGTCTCGGCAGCGGCGCCCGCGGCAGGCCCGCCCGTCGCCACTTCGTGATCCAGATGGCCGATGGCCGCGCACCGAACGGACGCCTCGCTCCCGCCCGCACGACGGGGCCGCCGGCTTCAACCCACGACGGGTGAACGCTTATACCGCCCTTCCCTCGGAGCGGCAAGTTCTCGGAAGAGATATCTCTACTGGTCCGGCCCACCGGGACCGGGAACAGCACGGCCGATGAGACTACGGACGGCCGGCAAAGTTTTGTATACGGCCACGGTCGGCGGCGGCGGCTGCCCGGCCGAGGCGACGGTTCCATTTCTTTGACACTGTCGACGATGCCAGGAAACCGACGGCGAGTTCCGCGACGGTCTCGCGGAAGAAGGATTCGGGAACAGCACTGAATCGGCAGCTTCAGCTGGGATGGTCACAGAAAATCACCGACTGCCGTCCGATGATCCGCCGGACGGCAGTCGGTGGCCGGTTTCGCACCGCCGTGAGGGGCGTCACGTCACCGGGCGGAGACGCACCCGCCCTGCGACATCAAGATCGTCAGTATGGACGCCGACGCCCTCGCCGCGGGCGGGCACCATGCCCACCATCTGCTGTTTCCGCGCCATGCGGGCACCGGCGGACGCACGTCCGATGATCGCCTGGACGGACCGGCGCCCGCCGGATCCACCCCCGTGGCGGCCTCCAGGCTATTCCCACGGAAAACGTGCCCGGCTTACAGCAATGACGCCGAACCCTGGCAATGTGCGATTGCAACAACATCCACCGAACACTCGTAAAGATCACATCAATGAACTACAGTGATATCTACCACAACACCGACGGCCACAACGCGGCGAAGCCATCATGGAACTACGCAGCGTCCAGAGGCGGCCTCTTCACACCCTCCGCCGCGCTCCCTTCTCTGTGTTCCTGATCACAGGATAATTTTACGAACCGTAAAATTTGGAGATCGGCCCCCGGCCGCCCCTGCAGGGATCCCGACAGGCATCCACGGGCAGCACGGCCGTCCCGGCCGCCCACCCGGTAGATCGCCTCGCCGACGCCCTCGCCACGATGCCGCGCGCCGGGCCCGCACAGCGCCCTGGCCATATCCCAGAAGAAGGCCCTCGGACCCCGTGGCCATCTCGCCCCGCCAGCCCTCTCCCTCGGCCCGTCGGCTGCCCTCGTCCAGCCAACTCGTCCAGCCAACTCGTCCGTCCGCCGTCTCCACGCCACGACCCAGAGGCCAGACGGCGCCGCAACCCACCGGCCGTATGACGCCGTGGACGCAGCGGCCTGCCGGCGCGACGATCTCGATCTTTCAACACGAGGCTCGCGATCTTTTCAGTCCGCCGAAGCACGCGACCGGGATGATCGACAGGCGCCTTTATCGCTTATGGCACTATAAAAAATCATCACTAGAACTCCAAAATCACAATTTAAAAACAACTACCGCCTGCTGTCGTGGACGTCGAAACGACCGACTGTCCGTGCGCGACCAGGGCAGACAGCGGAGAATGCTCCACAAGGGGGCAGGCAACGTCGCCTGTCACCCGCCGTCACCCACCAGCCAGGACGTGTCCATTCCGGGCAGCTCCAGGTCGCTCTCCGCCCAGAGCCCGGCCCGACAGCACCCCTGGCCGCCAGACCGTCCGTTCCGGATCACGCTTATCCCAGGGCCAGCCTGAGGGCCCTGAGGTCCGACAGGATGAACGGGACGACCACATGATCCCGAGGCGGCACGCACAGCAGACGCGCCGCTCTATGTCGGATGGTTGACAGCTCACCCGTGTGTGCAGCTCCACGGCCAGCAAGGCGAGGAGCGCGTCGAATCCGGCCCCGCCGTAGCAGTCGACATCCCGCTTGGTCCCGGGATCCGCGTCGATCTCCTCCGCGCCAGCGAGGATCGATGGCAGCACCACCCAGGTCGCCGAACGGGCTGGGTGGACGCGGCATCCACGTCCTAATTCAAGATCCATGCGACGTGCCTCACCAGCCAGGACCAAAGCGCACACGACCGCATAGCCGCGACCTGCGGCCCGGGACCAACTGCGGGTGGAGCGGAGGGCGTGGGATTCGAACCCACGAGGACGCAGGACGCCCTAGCGGTTTTCAAGACCGCCGCCATCGGCCACTAGGCGAGCCCTCCCGACCCGTGGAAACGCTGTCAGGCTACKTCCGGTTCACCGGAGTCTGCCCGCCATGTGCCCGCCGGGTGCCGTTCCAGGATGTCACAGCCCGCGCCGGTGACACCCACGGCGTCACCCCTCTGCGCCACCTCACCCGCCTGCTTCCCCTTCCCAGAGGCGTRCCCGGTCCTGTCGACCGGCCCAGGCTCGCCGGTCCCGTCGGCCGCTGCCCGGCCAGCCCGCTCCCACGCTCGTGGGACGGCCCCCAAATTCCCCGTGGCGTCCCCCGCCCTATCCGGGCCCGCACGACTCATCACCAAAATCAGCAGCGATCCTCAGCTTGCCGCCAAGCGCCTGTACGTAGGCCGCGAGGGTATCCACCCCGCTGCGCTCCAGGTGCCCCTCTCGATGCGGGACACCCGAGCCTGCGTCACACCCGTCGCCTTCGTCGCCTCGATTTGGGTGGCGTGCCGGCGCCGGCGCACCTCCGCCAGCCGGAAGGCCCGTGCCTCGGCGATCAGCCGCTGCGTCCCAGAGATGGTCCCAGATATGTCCTCCGCCCGCTCGGCCGGGGTGAAGGCGAACTCGCCGGCCAGATCAACCCAGAGGCGCCCATGAATCCTTCAGACAATCAACCATTCCTATATTCCTCCATATGCTTGTGATGATCCTCGTGTGCCATATCGGAACTCCACGGCCTTTCGCGCCCCATCTCTTTTCCCGCGTCTGGGCCACTTTGTGGTCTGTCGTTGGGACAGCCAGTCCGTCCGTGACTCACTCGGCATGCTGGTGCGACGATGAGAAGGAGGATGGTATGGGATTTCTGCGGCGGCGGGACGATGACGCTGGCGAAGACCGCGACCGTATGGACAAGGGCCAACGGCAGCGGCAGGACACCCGGCGTGGCAACCCGACCTGGCGGAGCTGTGGACTGTGCGGCGGCACGGGAAAGGTACTCAGGGACATCGGCGGAACGGACGAGGACGGTGCGTTCAATGAGACCAAGAAACTGAACTGCGCATCCTGCGACGGAACGGGAAGGTTACCGATCAAAGATGATTGAACCTGTCGTGCCACTGCTGACGCTGGACTGCCCGCGACACCGTCGGCCCCGCCGCCGGCGCGGCCCGGGCGACCCRCCGAAAGGCCCGCGGCCCGGTACGTCCAGTACGTCCGGCGACTGCCCACACTGCCGGACGGTGTGGGCCGACGGCTACGGCCCTGATGCCGAGCCACCGTCGCGCGGCCCGTGGCGACCGGGCCCGGTCCACGGACCGAGCTGAACGCCCGCAACAACCTTCTGTAATGCCGTCTGTACACCACCCTCATATACGCATAACAGCGACCTGTGTACCGTGTTCTGCCGCGTGGCCCGGAAAACCGGCCGGGCGATGGACGCGAACGGACAGGCCGGTCCTCCGGTGGCGCGCGAAAAATATGATCGCGCCACCGGAGGGCCGACCTGTCCCGGGTCAGAGCCAGCGGCGGCTGCGGAAGACGACATAGAGCATGGCGGACACCAGCCCCATGAGCCCGATCGCGAACGGATAACCGTACACCCACTGCAGCTCCGGCATGGTCTCGAAGTTCATCCCGTACACGGTGCCCACCAGGGTGGGCGCGAACAGGATCGCCGCCCATGCGGATATCTTCTTGACCTCCTCGTTCTGCGCGATGCTCGTCTCGGTCRGGATCTTCATTTCCTCGTTCTGCCGCTGCCCGACCAGGGCTGCGTTGGCCGTGAGAATGTTCTGCAGGAGCTGGCGGAAACCCTCGATCCGCTCCACGACCTGGACGACGTGGTCGCTGACGTCCCGCAGGTACTGCTGCAGCCCGGCGTCCACACCGTATTTCACGAAACCCGACGCCAGAGCGTCCAGCATGCCGAGCAGGGGCTTGGTCGCCCGCTGGAACTCGATGACCTCGCGGGAGAGCTCGTAGATACGCCGGCTCACCTCCGGGTCGCCCCGGAAAACCTCGGTCTCGATCTCGTCGATGTCGTTCTCCAGCCCGGCGACAACAGGTGCGTAGTCGTCGACGACCCGGTCGAGGATGGCGTACARCACCGCCTCGGGGCCTCGGGCCAGCAGGTCCGGCTCGGATTCCATCCGGTGGCGTACCCGTCGCAGGTCCGGCGCGTCACCATGACGTACCGTGATGACGAAGTCATCCCCGACGAAGACGTGCAGCTCGGAGAATTCGACCTCCTCCCGGGTATCGTTGTAGGAAGCCGCCAGCAGAACCACGAAGAGGGTCTTTCCGTACCGCTCCAGCTTGGAGCGCTGATGCGCCTGCACGGCGTCTTCGACGGCGAGTTCGTGCAGTTCGAACTCCCGGGCGATCGAGGCGATCTCACGCTGGTCCGGGCGGACCAGCCCGATCCAGGCGAGATCCTGCTTGCGCTCGTCACGACGTCCGTRCAGAAGCTGGTAGGTCTCGGCCAGCGAGTCCGGTCGCACAAAGCGCCGGCCCTCGGAGTAGAACACGTTCTCCATCACCGTCATCACGCCAGCTCCTCGAATGGCTTGCGGATCTGCCAGCAGACAGCGGTCTGGAACCGGGAGCGGGCTGGTAGCTCCCCCTGGACGCTCGCTCGCACCTCGCCGAGGCGGTGACCGGGCCTTGCGCATCGCTGTGTGGACGTGTCGCCGGGTGGCACACAGCAGGCCGACCATGGACGAACGCAGCCATAGCCGGGCGTGGACAAGGTCCGAGCGCACCGCCACAACGGCCAACCGGCTGGTGCGTGAAAGCCCGCTACGCGATCCCGCGCATCTGCTGACACAACCCTTGGGTCAGGCCTTGATTCCAGACCACCGCGACGCCGTGCTCGTGGGAGCTCATAACGAGCGCCCGCCCGTGTTCAGCGCGTCAGACACGACACAACGACCACGAGCCGCCCGGCGAGGCAGGGCTGGGACCGTCGGCCCTTTCTGACAAAAGGCCGGCGGCGATGTTTTCACACCGGAGTGACCAGGCTCAGGCGGCGGGGGTCGCCGAGCCAGTCCAGGACAGACAGCGACTATGACCGGGACTCATCCCGCCACCTCCTTCACAGCCGGGCGCCCGCAGGCGCAGACCGCATCCACACAGAGTGATCGCACGAACGAGAGCCAGGCCAGAACCCACCCCCACGTGCGGAGCACCCCTCCTCGTCAGAGCTTTGGCACTGCACGGCGTAATCCCAACCAGGAAGCCACCTGGGCCCACCCCTTAGCCCGGGGAGAGCTGTCCTGACCCGGGGCGTCTCTCGACGTTCGGGGTCAGTGGCCTGTGTCCGTGCAGACGCCTCACCGAACGAGGTGCCGCATCCCAAGGGTGCCGCCGCGCGCGGGACGCTGTCAAACCAGGACACGGTGACCTTGACGGCACGAGCCGATCGGCCCCTCACGCCTGGACACCGCTACCGGCGGCGACCACGCCCCGTCAGGGCGCCGAACGTACGCACAAGCCGCCTCGAGCGAGGACGAGCCTCCCGGACACGGACAGTGTCTCTCCGGGCACGACGCAGCCTCCGGAGCTCTCGGCGCCTCTCCGGCTCTCTCCGGACACGGCGGATGAGCGGCACTTCACAGCGCGTGGTGCCCGGGTGGCGTTCAGGCTCCGGGGCCGAACGCGGGCCGGCCGGCGCGCTCCCGTTCGGACGCCTTCATCCGTGCCTCGTACACATGCCGGCGGCCACCGGCCAGAACGTCCCGGACCATCCGCTCGGACTCGGCAAAGGCCCGGTAGTACCCGTCGTCATACTCCTCGATGACCTGGAAGGTCCATCGGCCGTCGAGGACGTTGCGTCCGAGCAGGTCCCTGCGAAGCCGTTCGGCGATCTCACCGTGACCGGCGTTGTCCAACTCCTCCAACGCTGATCCGAGCATGAGATCGGCGTGGCCGGACATCTGGTGGAACGCGTAGAGGTGCCCCCGGGCCCGCTCCACCCACTCCAGCGCCTCGCTGATCTTCCCGACGGCGTGGACCGTGTCCGCGTCGAGTTCCGCGGCGGTACGGTCGGCCGCCCACGCCGCCTCCGGCGCCGGGCCTGGAGGCGGTGCCGCTGCGGCTACCGGTGCCGGTGCCGGTGCCATGGTCGGTGCCGGCGTCGGCACCGGGTCGTTCGTCCTCACAACCTGTGAAATGCCCCGCCGGCACCCTGACGACACCAACACCATCCGCGCGGCGCCCACCGCGGGCCGGAACGCTCGACCACCCGGCAGATGGCCGTGTCCGTCCGGCGCACGTCAGACACGACCCATAAAAATCGGGTGCTGCCCGCACGATCGGCGATCCGCGCGATCGGCGATTCAACGGACATGACTCGAGGCGGGGCCCACCGGACAGGCACAACMCGCCGGACGGTGCGTAACCCACCAGACGGGAGACTGGAACGTGCCGGTAGCCTGAGCCGCATGTCCGCTCTGGACCCGACCGCGCAGTCGCCCGTTCTGGCGCACGGCATATACCCCTATCTCGCGGCGCGCTGCTCACCGCCGGACGAACTGCTGATCGATCTCTTCGCGGAGACACGACAGAAGTTCGGGGAACGCTCCGTCATGCAGATCGGCGCCGAACTCGGTGCCCTGCTGACGATACTGACCGCGAGCACCGGCGCACGCCGAGCGATCGAAGTCGGTACGTTCACCGGATACTCGTCGATCTGCATCGCCCRTGGCCTGCCCGATGACGGTCATCTGCTCTGCTGCGACGTGAGCGAGGAGTGGACGTCGCTGGCGCGTCACTACTGGAAGCGCGCCGGCCTGGACGGCCGGATCGAACTGCGGCTCGGCCCGGCCGCGGACACGATCGCCGCGCTGCCCGCCGAGCCCGTCTACGACATCGCACTCATCGACGCGGACAAGACCTCGTACCCGATCTACTACGACCTGCTGGTGCCGCGACTGCGCCCGGGCGGGCTGATCCTCGTCGACAACGTGCTCCAGAACGGCAAGGTACTCGACGAGCGGAGCCAGGACGCGGACGTCCGGGCGATCCAGGCGTTCAACGAGGCGGTGGCGGTGGACGACCGGGTACAGGCCGTCCTGCTGGCCGTGTCGGACGGCCTGACCATCGCACGCAAGCGGTAGCTGGCAGTAGCCGTACCTGGCGGCGCCAACCTCGCCCCGGCGCCAACCCCTGGACGCCGCCCGCGCGATCGAACATCCATCAGAATCCGTCGGACACGCCCTACGCGCCCGTCCCCGCTCGCTCAAGGGATCGAGTACGGAAACGGCTGCCCTGGCGACCACTTGCTCCCTCGTTCTCCTGATCTGGCGACACCTGATCGGGGTTCGGGGGAGGAGAGGAGACGGTCAGGACAGGTAGGTCTGGATACGGGCGAGTTCGTGCTCGAGGAAGTCGAGGAAGTCGTCGACCTCGTACTCGCTGTATCCACCCGTCAGCCAGGTGGAGTCGAACCTGGCGTTGACGATGTCCTGTGGGGTGAGGTCTGCCGTGACGGAAGCGGTATCCGCCGGGTGGCCGTCTCGCGCCGACTCCGCCATCGCCTGCAGGCGGTCCAACTCCCGGCCCACCCTGCCGAGAAAGGCGTCGACCTGGGCGGTGTCGTAGCCGGCGCGGAACCGCGTTCTCGTGAAGGTTTTCGCCGTCACCTCCGTGCCGGTGGTACCGGGATGGAACGAACCGGGACCGCCACGATGCCGGGCTGYGGCCCAGCGGTCATCATCGCAGGAAGTGCCCGCCGAGGCGGCGGCGGACACCGCGGAGAAGAACCTGTGCAGATTGGCGAACTCACGCTCGACGATCCGGAGGAAGTCGCCGACCTCACTCTCGTGATATCCGCTGAAAAATCTGGTCGTATTGAACCTCGTCGACCTGATCTCCGTCGGCGTTATTCTCGGGACGAGCTCGGCCGGCTCCGGCGTCCCGCCGCTCTCGACAACGCGAACGATGGCGTGCAGCCGGCGCAGCTCGGCGGCGGCCCAGTCGAGAAGGGCGTCGACACCGACCATGCTGTAGCCGGGCCGCAGCCGGGTCGCGCTGAATGCTTTTACGCAGAGGTCATGAGCCGTCACGATCGGACGGTAGGCGACGGTGCTGTCGTCACCGCGCTCGCCGCCAGGTGGTGATACGGGCGGCTGGGGCGGCCCCCCGTGCGGCKGGCGTGTTTTTTCCTCCCCTGGCTGCGTCCGGATGGCCCGTGGAACGCCGTCGGCAATTGACCGTTTCACCGTTCCGGATTGTATGGCGAACCATCGACCAAGAAAATGTGAGCTCGCAGACCAGATCACTTTTTGCGTCGGTTCATATTTTTGTTGTGATTATTATTCATGTATTCATAGAACTCTATTGCCAACTTCGCCTGCCCAGCCCGTTACAGTGATGACCGGACGCGGTGCTTCCGGCAGGCGCCACCCGTCCCTGTCCCAKCCTGATCTTGGTTCTGGTTCTGGTCCTGGACCTGGACCTGGACGGCGTGGACGCCCGCCCTGCCCTGGATCGGCAAGCACGTGGAGCGGCCGATGACAGTCACAACGAGTACCGTCGGCGGGCTCGTCCTCGCTGCCGGCGCCGGACGTCGCTTCGGCGTTCCAAAAGCTCTGGTCACCCTGAGTGGTGAACCACTGGTCCAGCGATGCGTCCGGATGCTCACCGACGGTGGATGCGCTCCGGTGCTTGTGGTTCTCGGCGCGCGGGCGAGCGACGTGATCAGATCCACCGGCCTACCCGAGGAGCAGGTCGTCCTGGCACCTGACTGGGCGGTGGGGATGAGCGCGTCGCTGCGTCGCGGGCTCACGGCATTTGCCGCCGACGAAGGAAGCCCCGCTACTCCTGCCAAGGGGGGCCGCAACAGCCGGGGCCGGAAGGACAGCCGGGGCCGCAACAGCGAGAGCTGGAACAGCGGGCAGCGGCCAGCGGGACACGCTGGCGTCGAGGCGGTCGTGGTCGCGCTGGCCGACCAGCCGCTGATCGGCGCCGAGGCGGTGTGCCGGCTGCTCGCGGCCCACGCCGCCGGCGCCGTCGCGGCGGTCGCCAGCTACGGCGGGCAACCGCGCAACCCGGTCCTGCTGCACAGAACGGTGTGGGCCGAGGTGTCCGCCCTGGCTCACGGTGATGTCGGGGCACGGGCCTGGCTACGGACCAATCCGGACCGGGTCGTCATGGTGCCCTGTGACGACACCGGCTCCCCCTACGACATCGACACCCCCGACGACCTGGCGGCGCTGGTCACGTCCAGCCCGAGCACGTCAGGCCCGACCGAGACCAGACCAGCCACGTCCGGTTCGGCCACGGCTGGTTCGGCCGCGTCCGCTGGTCGGCCGCTGGCACCGCCCGGCAGCGGCGGCCGGCCACCGCGCGTCGACCCGCCGGCCTGATCCCGGCAGGCGATCCAGGTGATCCGTCAACACGGGCAGCGGGGTGAGCACGGGCGATACAGATAATCACTGTGCCACCGGCACCAGCGATATAACCGGTGCCGGCCGCCCTCGCTTTCCTGACATCGACGCCGATGTGCTCCTGACGCGTTCCCGATGTGTTTCCGACGTCCCCGCTCCCGGCCGCCGGGGATGGCCGGGGTGGTTTCCGTGCGATCTGGTCAGCCGGCGAGCCCGCGTGGGGGAAGGCCCGCCGTGCGGTAGACATCGTCGATGAGGCGCATGGTGACGACCGCGTCCTCGGCCGGTGTCAGTGTCGGTTCGCCGTACAGCACCGCGCGGGCGAAAGCACGCAGCTGGGCGTCGAACGTTGTTTCCCCACGAACCGTTTCCCAGCGGGTACGCCCCTGCGTTGTCCAACGAATCTGGTTGAAAACATGTGGGCGGACGAAGTTGGCGACCCGCAGCTCGCCGCGGTCCCCGGTGACGTGGGCGGCGATCCGCAGGAAGCGTCGGGACCACAGCGAGCAGTCGATCCGTCCGGTCGAGCCGTCGGGGAAGCTGAACTCCGCGGTCATGGCGCGGTCGATGCGCGGCGCATGCAGCAGGGCGCGCGCCGACACGACCTTCGGTTCGCCCGCGCCGAGCAGCCGCATACAGTGGACGGCATAACATCCGGTATCCATCATGGCACCGCCRCCGAGCTCGTAACTGTAGCGGATCTCGTCGTCGAAAAGCGGCCAGGGAATACACATCCAGGTGCGGATCGAGCGCACCGTGCCGATGCTGCCGTCCCGCACGATCTTGTGAATACGCTCCGCCAGCGGGTGATACCGGTAGTGAAAGGCCTCGGTGACGACGACGCCGGCGGACGCCGCCGCCTCGGCAACGGCACGCGCCTCGACCTCGTTGGCGGTGAATGGTTTCTCGCACAGCACGTGCTTCCCGGCCTCGATCGCGCGCAGGGTCCACTGCGCGTGCAGGGCGTTGGGCAGCGGGTTGTACACCGCGTCGACGTCGGGATCGTCGAGCAGCGCGTCGTATGATTCGTGTGCCACCGGGACCGCGTATTTTTCGGCGAACCGGTCGGCCCGCTCGGTATCGCGGTCCGCCACCGCGACCACCGCGACAGTCGGCAGTCGTGCCGCGGGTTTCATGATGGCCGTCGGGGCGATCCGAGCGGCGCCAAGAATGCCGATCCTCACCTGATCCACCGATACCGTCCTTTCCTGTTCGGTGGCCGGCACAGCCGCCAGCTCAGTCGGACAGCACCGATCGTGACGACGGCTGGAACCGGTCAGAATGTGTTTCTGTATTCGGTGTCGCGGGCACTCCTGGTAAATTGGGTAAGATCACTCTACCTCCGGTGTCGAGGCGTTCCCGCGCGACCTGCGTCACTTCGACCGGCGTGG